>JAIOWZ010000004.1 GCA_021741905.1 Candidatus Planktophila sp.
ACTAATGAGTTAGCGCAGTTTCCAACGCCAACGATTGCAACACGGATGTCGCCTTTACCGGTTGTGATATTCACTCTATTTCCTCTCGGTTTTGATCATGTCTTCCAGCCAAGCAATCTCTCGATCAGCTGTATCTAGTGAATGACGTCGCCATTCCTCCAGATATTTGTCGATACCAACAGGTGACTTCTCGAGTTCACCACGAAGGATTTCGGCTTTCTCCTTAAGGCGACGATGGCGTCCCTCAAGAATTCTTACTCTGTTATTTGCTGAGGTTGGTGAGAAGAAAGCGAAACGAATTTCGAAACCTTCATCCTCCCAAGTCTCAGGTGTCACTGATTCAGTCAATGATTCAAATCTGCGAGCGCCCTTGTCGGTAATCGCATAGACAATGCGAGATCTGCGTGAAGTTGCTTCCACGACAGTTTCTTCAATCACGCCTGCTTCAACCATTCGGCGAAGCTGCGGATAAAGAACAGAAAATGACAATGCGCGGAATGGACCGAAGATGGTGCCGATGCGCTTTCGAAGTTCGTAGCCATGCAATGGGGCTTGTGAGAGCAGGCCTAGGAGGGCGAATTCAAGTGACTCTGACCGTGAACGCACTTGAGGCCTCCTCTCTTCGTACTCCGTGGAATGTATCCATTCGATATATCGAGCCGTAATCTATTGGGATATAGCGGCCTAGCGCAACCCAGACTCGCGGTTAAACTGCCCACATGATCATTCCCACGCGGCTAGCTGAGTACATCGTGGCGGCTATGGTCATCATTTTGGCCCCTGGGCCCAGCGTGCTCTTTGTCATCGCCCGAGCCATTGCCTGGGGACGAAAGACCGCGGTACTCACCGTTGCCGGAAATGTCACCGGTGCTTTTTCCTTGTCAGTCTTTGTGGCACTTGGTCTTGGTCCAATCTTGCAGCGTTCAGATCTTGCCTACATCGCCGTGCAATGGGGTGGCGGCCTGTATCTGATCTATCTTGGAGTTGATGCAATTAGAAAACGCACGGTGCATGCAGCTGACATGACCAACCAAGGCGATTTTGCACCAAGTGCGCGTCGTTCGATGTGGGATGGCTACTGGGTTGGCGCGCTCAACCCCAAAGGTGTTGTTTTCTTTGCAGCCGTTCTGCCGCAGTTCATTGATCGTGAACGTGGCAGCGTTACTTCTCAATTGATTCTGTTGGGTGGCATCTTTGCGATCTTGGCATTTGTTTCAGATGGCACGTGGGGTTTGTTAGCTGGAACTGCGCGTGAGTGGCTTGCAACCGATTCCAAGCGCCTAGAGAAACTACGTGCAACTGGTGGCGTGATTATGATTGTTTTGGGCCTTGGAGTTTTGTATTCAGCAATTGTCAGTGCCTAAGTCCACAATAAGCACATGATCAAACCAGCTAAGCCCGCCCGCGAAAACATTTCTCCGTCAGATCTAACCTTCGGTCTCTCAACCTGCAAACGTTGTTTATGGATTAAGTATTGGTTCAAGGTAACGATGCCAGGGCAGTTCCCGCTTGTTGGAACTATGGCTGCGCTACAAGAAGAACATTTCCAAGGTGCTGATATGCCTACTATCGATCCCTCACTTCGACCAGGAAAAGTAACCAAATGGGGCGAATGGGTTAAGAGCAAACCGCTAGTTGTACATGGCGCAGAAACACGGTGGCGCATCCTCGGCAAGTATGACCTTGTCGCAACAAATGAGGATGGAACAATTGGTTTAATTGATTGCAAAGTTTCTGATAGTCAACGAGATAGCGGGCAGTTTTATTCACCCCAGCTTGAGGCATATGCCTACAGCCTAGAAAATCCTGCCGCGGGTAGGGCTCAAACCGTTGCATCAATCGGTTTACTAGTCTGGAAACCAACCACTGCTATTGGAACCTCTGTTGATAATTATGGTTTTGGGGTCTTTCAAAAGTATGTTCCGGTAGAACGCGACCAAGCGAACTTTCTCACAGTTATAGGTGAATTCATTAATGTTTTAGAAGGTGAACTTCCTGACGCCGGTCCTGAATGCCAAACATGTAACTACATAGTTGCTAGAAACGCTTTGGATTAATCTTCTTCCTGGATTACACCGAGCTTGGCTTTTTTTGGTGCATAGATGTCGATGTACTCCTGGTCAGACATCGCATGAATCGCATGCATAATCTGATCTGTTACAACTCGCAAATGTTGTAAATCCGTTGAATCGCCATCGAAGTACATCGGCTTTCCAAAGCTCATTCCCACTCTTTTTACGTTAGGTATTACTTTTCCAGTTGGTTGAATCTTGTCGGTATTAGACATTGCAACGGGAATTACTGGCGCGCCAGATTCAATTGCTAGGCGTGCTATTCCTGTTCGACCTTTATATAAGCGTCCATCAGGTGATCTGGTTCCCTCAGGATAGATACCGATGCAATCTCCATCAGCCAAAACTTTAAGGCCAGTAATCAAAGCTGCTTCGCTTCGTCGACCACCTGAACGATCAACCGGGACCTGACCTAATGCGATGAAAGTTAACTTTTTCAACAACCCTTTTGGCCCAGGTGAGGTGAAATACTCACTCTTGGCCAAGAATGTCACTTTGCGGGGCACAACAAGTGGCATAAAAATTGAATCACTAAAGGACAGGTGGTTAGAGGCGATAATCACTGGCCCTTTAGCCGGCACATTGCGAAGTCCCCGCACCTTGGGGCGAAATGCAAGCATTAAGAACGGGGTCAGGAATGCTCGCAAGGCCCCATACGGCAGATCGTTTAACACGAGGTCAATTTACTGGTTATTGACGGCTATGACACTATCTGAGGGTGAGTAACGGAAAAATAGAGCCTGAAGATTTTGACGAGGAGGAGTTAATCCGCTCTGAGTTCGAATCCATCGTCTCTGGCCTCTCTTTGGATGAATCGACCCCAACAACCTATCTAGATGATCTTGATCGAATTAATGAAGAAGGTTTTGTTCCACCTAATCCCCCACGACAAACGCCTCAAGGATTTATTGCTTCGGCAAAGCGGGCGATTAATCGCTGGTTAAATCGCGATTACCACGAAGATGATGGTGTGGCGCTATGAGTACTTTTAATTGGGGAATCTTGGGGCCAGGTGGGATCGCCCGTGCATTTGCAACAGATCTACAGACGCTTGCTGGACATAGCGTTGCTGCAGTTGGATCTAGAACCCTTAGTAATGCACAAGAGTTTGTCAGTACTTTTGGTGGAAAAGCTTATGGAAGTTATGAAGAGCTTGTGGCAGATGAGAGTATTGATGCAATTTATGTGGCAACGCCACATCCAGCACACAAAGAAAATGTGATTGCGGCACTTAATGCAGGTAAGCCAGTTTTATGTGAAAAACCATTTGCGGTCAATGCACAAGAGGCACAAGAAATGGTTGCCGCTGCGGTAGCAAATAATGTGGCACTCATGGAAGCTATGTGGTCCAGATTCCTGCCTCACTACGCACAGGTGCGTGAAATAATTGCAAGCGGCATTTTAGGAAAGATCCTGACGGTTCATGCAGATCATGGTCAGCGATTAGCAGATCAAAATATTCCTCGCTTAGTCGACCCTTTACTTGCTGGCGGAGCATTGCTTGATCTGGGAATTTATCCTGTTTCATTTGCACACATGATTCTCGGCAATCCAACCAAGATAATTGCAAGTGGAGTGCTTACTGAAAGAGGTGTTGATGGGCAAACATCTATGATTTTTGATTATGCCAGTGGAGCGCAAGCAGTTTTAAATACCACGATGCTCGAGCAAACCCCATGTCGGGCTGTTGTTGCTGGTGTTAATGGATGGTTAGAGATAGATCGCGTCTTTTATTCTCCAACAAGCATGCGGGTCACCTTATTTGATGGCACTGTTAAGCAGTACCCCAATACCTATGTTGGTCATGGAATACGCGAACAAGCAGAACAATTCAAGCAACTCGTGCTGTCTGGAAAGCAACAAAATGAGTTGCTCAATTGGAAAGACACCGTCGATATTATGAAAACACTTGACACTGTGAGATCTCAAATTGGGTTGATCTACCCCTTTGAGAATTAGACTCTAGCTAAATCTGCAACACCAACAAGTCCAGCATCATTACCTAGTTCAGCTGCAATCAAAGTTGGATATGGGTGTTTGCCCGCAAATGGCATTGTGCGCTCAAGGGATTCACGGGTTGGCTTTAACAAAATTTCTCCGGCATCAATTACACCTCCACCAATTATAAAACAGGAAGGATCCAATAAAACCGACAAGGAGGCTATTCCTGCACCAAGCCATTGACCGGTTGTATTAAAGGCTGCAAGTGCGACAGGGTCACCTTCACGGGCGGCATCAGTAATGGCTTGTCCGGTTAATCCAGCGATTGTGCCATCACCACGAGATAAAAGGTTGCGTGCAATTTCAGGACTTGCGCTGATTGCTTCTCGTGCATGTCGCAGCAGAGCATTTCCAGATGCATATTGCTCAAAACATCCACGCGCCCCACAACCACACAAGTGACCATCTGGAACAACACGTAGGTGACCAAACTCTGCTGCTATTCCAAAAGCTCCACGGAACAATTCGCCATTAAGAACAATTCCTCCACCAATACCAGTGCCAACAGTCAACATCATCATGTGATTTTGATTGCGACCTGCGCCAAACTTTGCTTCACCCCACGCTGCAGCGTTTGCATCATTTTCGATAACAACTGGCAATCCAATTAATGCCGAAAGTTCAGCGTCTAGATTGACGCCATTCCAGTCAGCGATGTTGGGTGTTGCCAGCATCGTTTTGCGATCTGATGAAACAAATCCGGCTGCTGAAACTCCGATAGATGTGATTGTGTGCTCAGACATCAATTCGATCGCTGTGTCAGCAATTGTTTGAGTTAAAGCTCTTCCACCTTGACGAGGGGTGTCTTTACGTGCGGTCGCAATAATTTTTCCATTTTCATCAACGACACCACCCAAAACTTTTGTGCCACCTACATCGATGCCAATCGTGTATGTCATAGAACTATTCCTCTAGATGAGTTTTGAGTTGTGTCAACGCTGCATCAATCGTTGATTTCTCTGCTTTCTGACGCATCATCGGAGGTATTGGCATCGATACTGAAACTTCGAGCTCATATGTCACTTCAGTTGTGTCTGCATCTATGCTCTTGATTGAATAAATCCCGTCCATGCTAGTTAAAAGATCTGCCTCATCTAGTGAGAAGCTCAGTTTGTTAGGAGCACCGCTCCAGTCATAATCCAAAGTAAGGCGATCTTTCATCATGCCCGCATCGATACTCATCTTCACCTTAGTTATGCGGCCCTGATCATCCTTGGCAACGGCTTCGGCTGACTTAATCTGGGATGACCATTCGGGGTACTTGTCTAAGGCAAAAAGCGCCGCTTGAACCGCGGCGATAGGGGCATCGATACTTATTGTGGACTTGCTGGATTCGCTCATGGCACAAGGTTACCCTCTTTACCTTTCCTCATCGCTCACGCTAGCGTTGGGCTATGAATGAAATATCAATCCCTCCGCTAGTTCCTGCTGCTGCAGCTGGAAACCTCACAGATTTGATCGCTGACCGCGCCTTGTTTGAACCTGAGCGCATCACCATGTCTCGCCCACTGGGCGAAGGCTGGCAACCTGTAACCGCCCGCGAAGTTGATGAAGAAGTTCGCGCAACTGCTAAAGGATTAATAGCAGCCGGAGTCCAAATTGGAGATCGCATCGCAATCATGGCGCGCACACGCTATGAATGGACGATTTTAGATTTTGCCACATGGTATGCCGGAGCCGTTGTCGTGCCAATCTATGACACATCATCTGCAGAGCAGATTGATTGGATTCTCAATGACTCCCATTCTGTTGGCATCATTGTTGAGACACCTGCACTTCGTGATCTTGTGCAAACTGTTTTGCCTTCCCACACCCGTCATGTTTGGACGATGACAGATGATGTCTTAGCGCTTTTGCGAGAGGCTGGTAAGCACATCGGTGATGATGAAATCGATCGTCGCCGTAAGGCCGTTACTCCCTCATCTCTTGCAACTTTGATCTACACATCAGGAACTACTGGAAAGCCAAAGGGCGTGCAGTTAACGCACGCTAATTTCCTTTCAGAGACTGGCAACGTTGCTCAAGGTGCAAGTGAGCTTTTCCTCAAGCCTGGTGGATCAACGCTGCTCTTCCTACCAGTTGCACACGTATTTGGACGTATGGTTCAAATTGGTGCAATCGCATCTGGCCTACACATGGCACATTGCAGCGACCCTGCAACGCGATTACCAATGGATCTAGCGTCATTTAAACCAACATTTGTTTTGGCAGTTCCTCGCATCTTTGAAAAGATTTATAACGGCGCTGAGGCTCGTGCTGAGGCTGCTGGGAAGGGCAAGATTTTCAAAAAAGCTGCTGATGTTGCTATCGCATACTCAGAAGCACTAGATAAGAAGGGTATGTCACCAGTTCTCAAATTTAAGCATGCAATATTCGACAAGCTTGTCTACAGCAAGCTGCGTGCAGGAATGGGCGGAAATGTAGAGGCGGCAATCTCAGGTGGAGCCCCTCTCGGAGTACGCCTGGGACACTTCTATCGCGGTGCTGGCGTAACAATTCTTGAGGGTTACGGTTTAACTGAAACCACAGCCGGTGCAACTCTTAACCTGTATGGAGCACACCGTGTTGGTTCTGTTGGTAAGCCAATTCCCGGAACCTCAGTCAAGATTGCAGAAGATGGAGAAGTTCTTCTTCGCGGACCAATCGTTATGCAGGGGTACTGGCAAAACGATGCCGCCAACGCCGAAGTGTTTGATGGTGAGCGTTGGTTTAAGACAGGCGATCTTGGAAAGCTAGATGATGACGGTTTCCTATATATCGTTGGACGCAAGAAGGAAATTATCGTGACAGCTGGTGGAAAAAATGTTGCACCGGCAGTTCTAGAAGATCGTTTGCGCTCTCATCCACTAGTCAGCCAGTGCATGGTTGTCGGCGATAACCAGCCATTCATCGCAGCACTTGTAACTATCGATCCAGATGCTCTTAAGGCATGGGTGGCTAACAACAAGAAAGATGGAGCTTCGATCAATGATTTGATCAACGATCCAGATTTGATTGCAGTTGTTCAGACCGCAGTCGATGAAGCAAACAAAGCGGTAAGTAAGGCTGAATCGATTCGTAAATTCACAATTCTTCCTGTGGACTTCACAATCGCAGGAGGCCACTTGACCGCAAAACTCTCCGTGAAGCGCCACGTTGTCGCAAAGGAGTTTGCACAAGAGATTGACGCATTATTTGCTAAATGAGTGATCGGCGGGTCGTACTCGCTCAAGAACTTCATGATGGAATCGCCCAGGACCTTGTAGGCCTGGGCTTTTCCATTGACTCATTGATTTCCACAAGCCACGACCAGACCGCAAAAGAATCACTACGCCAATTACGATTTTCGGTCACTGAACTTATTGATAAAGTCAGGTTGGAGATTCATCAACTTCGCACCGCAGCTGATCTAATTTCTGCGACTAGCGAGAAGGATTTCTCCTATGAACTTTTGCGAGTGCTCTCAGAAATATTTCGAAATGTCCAAGAGCATGCCCACGCTTCACACCTGTCTATCCAGATCACAGACAATGGAATTGGAGGCGCGCAGAGCAAAGAAGGCAGTTTTGGCCTTACTGGAATCCGAGAACGAATAGTCAGTATTGGTGGGGATATCCGTATTGACTCAGGCCAACTAGGGACAAAAATTAGCATTGAGCTGCCATTGGAAAGGTAACAATGAGGGTGTTAATTGTTGATGACCATGCCGTTGTCCGTCATGGGTTGAAATCTGCGATACAGACACATGGATATGAAGTAGTTGCAGTTACAGGATCAATTAATGAAGCAAAAGCTTTCATGGCGCAAACAAATCCAGATGCGATTATCGTAGATATCAATCTTCCGGATGGTTCCGGATTTGATGTGGTGGCTTGGGCGCGCAAAGTTTCCCCAACAATTGCAATAGTCGTTCTGACACTCAATGATGGTGAAGATTATGTACGAGCGGCAAAAAACGCCGGAGCAAATGCATTCGTCGTAAAGAATGCGCCCATATCTGATCTTCTCGCGGCTCTTGATTTTTCAATTTCTAGCCCAACTTCATTTAGTAGCAAACATGTCCTTGCCACAGGAATCGACTCTGGGCTCACTGCTCGAGAAATAGATGTACTTCAATCAATCAGCCACGGTTGTAGTAACGCAGCAATTGCTACAAATCTTTTTATCTCAGTCTCAACAGTCAAAACTCATGTCTCATCTATTCTGCGAAAGCTAGATGCAGATAGTCGCGTTCAGGCATTATCTATTGCCCGCGAACGTGGATTACTTGTTTAGTAAATCTTCAAAACTCCTAGACCAGATTTCCCAGCGCCAATTTTCAACTATCCATTGGCGTCCAGCTGTGCCCATCTTCTTTGACATGTCAACCTTGGTCAGTAGTTCAATGGCAGCATCTGCAATCTCTTCAATATTGGTTCCATCAACAACCAAGCCAGTTTCGTTTAGCACAACAGCATCAGGTGCTCCCCCAGAATTTCCTGCAAGAACGGGTAATCCACATGCACTGGCTTCAAGATAAACAATTCCAAGTCCTTCGACTTCTAGACCCATCAATCGTGAACGGCTCGGCATTGCAAAAATGTCCCCAACGCAGATGTACAAAGGCAGATCTTTATGATCAATTCTGCCTATTAGAGTTACCGAACCTTCTAGCCTGTAATTCTGAATTAATTTTTGAAGGTGATCTCGATGAGGACCCTCACCAACTAACAATAGGTGCGCGTTGGAAACAGTTTTAAGGATTTCGGGCATAGCCTCGATTAAGCGATCTTGGCCTTTGCGATGAACCAGACGCCCAACAGAAACTATTACCTTCTTTTCACTCAATCCCAATGACTTCCGAAGCGCTGATGCATCGGTCGGCAGGAAATGCTCGACATCAATACCAGGTGCAATTTTGATCATCGCTCGTTGCGCCCGATCTGTTAAACCTTGTGAAATAGCGTTACGAGTGAATTCACCCAAATATGTAAGCGCATCAACTGTTGAACCAATTCTGCGTAACAAAAGGTTGAATGGAAATACTTTTGCCCACCACACTTCATGGCCATGTGTGAGAGCAACCGTTCTTCGCACCCCAGCACCTTTGATACTTGCCGATAAAAGTCCCAGAGGGGCAGCAGCTCCAAATGCTGCAGTTGTAATACCTTCTCGTTTAACAATGCTGCGCAGTTGAAATGCAACTCTTGGGGTTGGCAACAGTATTTTTGATCGATCTCTAATCACGCGAACCCCGTAATTAGTCAACCAATCAACGTCATAGGCATCAGAATTTTCTTGAAAAGATGTGTAGACAATAGTTTGACCAAAAGGTCGACGTTGAATCAAACCAATAATGAAGGTTTCTATTCCGCCAGCCCGTGGCCCAAAGTCATTAGTAACAAAAAGAACCGGATTAGAAACGGCGAGCTCCAACCAATGGTGTACTACCGAAACTGCTAGTCCCTTTCATGCGCGAGCCAGAACGATGCGCATAGGTACGGACATGGGAGCAAGGCTAGCCTCGCCCAAGCCCCTATCTCAACCTCATAACCCTCAAAGAGGCTATAAGTTCCGCTTCATTTAAGCGCTGCGAGCGTCGAATTGCAGAGGTGGGGTTAATCCGCTGTCGGCAAGAACGGAAAGCGCCGTCAGGGTTGCATCACTGATATCAGTTGAGGGTTTAAGGAAAAAGGCGACAACGCATGTATCGCATGCGATCGTGGCCATGGTGCATTTATTGCAATCGATGATCATGAGATTCAATGTAAAGGATGCCACTGACAGATTCTTCTGAATTTTCAGGGATGGTGAGGGATACTTGGGGCCGTGAGCATCGTTGCAACTCTTGTCGTGGGCGCTGATGGCTCAACCTCAAAAGAGAGCCGGTCAGCTGGGGTTAGTTCAGCTGCCGATCGCAAAGTATTTCTCCAACGCCGCCGTGAGGTTGATTGCATCATAATTGGTGGCAATACTGCTCGTCACGAACCATATAACCGAACTCCTGTGCCGTTAGTGGTTATTTCCCGTTCCCTTGTCAATCCGGTGCAGGGTAACCACCTCGCTTCACTATGGAACTGTTCTCCGGTTCAAGCTGTAGAAAAAGCACGAACACAATTTGGTCAAAATATTTTGATTGAAGGTGGGATAACAATGATCAAGGAACTTATGGATCACAATGTTATTGATCGAATCGAACTAAGTGTCACACCAGCATCAGGCGGAGAAGATCGAATTGATTGGAAAGCCCTGATCGCACAATTTCCTCATTGCCAATCCCAAGAAGTTGATGGAACTTACTTTTATTCAGCTCACAATTAAAGGGCTGAAATTATAGAAACACCAATTACAGCTAGTGCGATTCCTAAGTACTGAACTTTAAGTAGTCTTTCCTGCAAAAACTTGTAAGCCAACACAGCAGTCGCAATTGGATACAAAGATCCAAATACCATCGCAACCGAGACAAGTCCTTTAGTGCATGCAATTCCAAGAAGTAAATTAGCCAAGAAGTCTGCGGCACCAATAAAAATCAGAATTGGCATGTTTTTCTTACCAAATTTTCCAGTTGTTCTGTATTTAATGGCCAAAGAAATAGTTACAAAGAATGTTGCACCACGCATGGCCACCATTGTTAGTAATGCGCTACTTTGTGATCCAATTGCGATGAAGGTAAGTGCTAGACCAAAGCCAGCTGCTGCACCCAACGCAAGAAGTATTGGCTTTAATGGAAGTCCTTGAGATAGTTCTGGACCGCTTGCGCAAAAAACCCCCACTAAGGCGATTGCCACTCCAATAAGAGTTATTGTTGAAAGTACATCACCGGTGATGAGTGCATACGCCAATGGAATTACAGTGCTGAGAGAACTAATCGGGGAAACAACACCCATGTGACCAGTTGATAAACCTTCATATAAGCATGCCAACCCTATGTAGCCAAACAGACCAGCAAGTGCACCCGGAATCAAGAAGCCGTCGAAGCCAAGGACTTTTCCTTGCCAACTTCCGGATACAACAACAATTAAAATTCCAACTACCAAACCAAAGATTTGAGAAACACCCAAAACAGCAAATGGATGATGTTTCTTGCTAAGGCGTCCAGCGAAAAAATCAGCTGTTCCCCACATTGCACTTGAAAGTAACGCCAATAGCGAAGCCATTGCGCAAGGTTACAGCCCCGCCTCCCATAAAACGCTGCATTAATTCTTTATCCTAAGCAAGTGGATGCGAATGCTTTTGAGCGATTAGTAGATCAACTTCGCACATTTACTCCGCGGGCCGAGGTTTCACTGATCGAAGTCCCTGCCCCACAAAAATTGGCAACATTTTCATTTGCATTCTCTGCCGATGTTTCCAATGGACTCTTGGCAGATGAAGAGAATGAAATAGCAAATGGTCGCTTTGTGCTTCTCCACGAACCAGGTGGACAAGCCACATGGGATGGTGAATTCCGGTGTGTAACTTTTGTGAGCGCCGATCTTGACCCTGTTATGCAAGAAGATCCTTTGTTGCCTGAGGTTGGCTGGAGTTGGTTTTTAGAATCACTCGAAAGAAATCAATGTGTTTTCAATGCCCCCAGTGGAACTGTTACACGGGTATCTAGCGCATCATTCGGAAAGCTATCTCCTAGAAATGATGAGGCCGAAGTAGAAATACGGGCGTCGTGGACACCCATCATCACCGAGCCAATTGAACTGATCAAGCACATTGAAAGTTGGTGCAACTTAATTTCAGAGGTCGCAGGATTACCACCCGTACCTGAAGGCGTCTCTGCCATTTCATCTGTGCGCCGTCAATAATTATGAGTGAAGAGATCCTCGTTGTGCCCCTACTGCAGCCTGCCGAAGGCACGCCGCCAGTAATCGACACAGAATCCAAATTCAAGGGTGCGCTCACGCAATTGGCACAAGGTCATGGACCATTTGCAGTTGATGCAGAGCGGGCCTCGGGATTTAGATATAGCGCACGTGCTTATTTGATCCAGATCAAAAGAAACAACGGCGGTCTCCATTTGATCGATCCAATTCCTTTTGGCCCTGGTCACAATCTATTTAACGAATTGAATGCTTTGCTAAATACCGACGAAGTAATCTTGCATGCAAGCACTCAAGATCTACCCTGCCTGCGCGAATTAGGCATCAATCCAATTCATCTTTTTGACACGGAATTAGCGGGCAGAATCGCTGGTTTGCCACGAGTTGGATTAGGTCCGCTATTAGAAACACTCATGGGAGTTTCCTTAGCAAAGGAACATAGCGCCGCTGATTGGTCTGCTCGTCCATTGCCACAAGAATGGCTCACCTACGCTGCACTAGATGTTGAATTGTTAGTAGAACTTCGTGACAAAATTTTTGTGTTATTAGAGAAATCAAATAAATTGCCATGGGCTCTTGAAGAGTTTGCCTCCATTCTCAAAGCACCACCTGCTCCCCCGCGCGTTGATCCCTGGAGACGCACATCAGGGATGCACAAAATTAAGCGTCGTGATCAGCTTGCGATCATCAAGGAGTTATGGATTGCACGTGATCGTGTTGCCTCTGAACAGGATATTGCTCCTGGAAAATTGTTAAATGACGGTGCGATCGTAGAACTTGCGATAGCCGCATCTGTTACTAAGAAAGAGTTCGAAAAAGCGTTGCGCCCTTTGGGCCTTCGTGCACGATGGTTGGAAAATTTACCACTGTGGCTCAGCAGCATTTCCGCCGCTGTTGCCTTACCTGAAGATCAGTGGCCAGCGATGCGAACAAATGCCGATACATTGCCGCCGATAAAATTGTGGCGCGATAAGTTTCCAGAAAAATATGCACCACTTTCGCATGCGCGTGCTGCCATTGAACTCATAGCGCAAGAAAATGAGATTCCAGTTGAAAATCTCATTACACCTGAACATGTGCGAAGAGTCTGTTGGAAACCTCCAGCTGGCGCGACAGAGACTCTTTCTATTCCGGCAGTTGAGCAGGCATTAAGCCAATTAGGTGCTCGACAGTGGCAAATTAATCTTGTGGGTCCAGCGCTGGCCTCGGCCTTGCTTGAAAGAGAACCTTTGCCTGTTCCAGAGGTCGCCGTCGCAGAAGTGACGGAAACCACGCCTGAGGAGGGCTGATTTACGCAACATAATAGTTGCGTAATTACCCTTTTTGCCTTAGATTTTGGCTCATGCTCAGTACATTCATTATCGCCCTCAGAGAAGGCCTAGAAGCCTGCCTCATTGTTGGAATCCTGGTCGCTTATATCGTCAAGACAAATCGCCAGGGTTACTTAAAGCCTTTGTGGACCGGTGTAATCACCGCAGTCATCGCGAGTATTGGCCTTGGCGCTTTTCTAACCTTCACTTCAGTATCACTGAGCGAGCGCGGACAAGAGCTTTTTGCAGGAGTCACTTCATTCATCGCTGTTGCTCTAGTTACCTGGATGGTTTTCTGGATGAAGAGAACTGCCAGAACTCTACGCAATGAATTGCAAGGAAAGTTAGATACTGCAGTAGCAACAGGGCCTCTTGCCCTTGCTGGAGTAGCGTTTATCGCTGTTATTCGCGAAGGTCTTGAAACATCATTATTTGTTTACACAAACTTCCAAACAGTTGCAGATGTAACTAGTTCCACAGTTGGTTTGATTCTAGGATTTGCTGTCTCAATCACTCTTGGATATTTGATCTATAAGAGCGCAATTAGATTAAATCTTGCAAAGTTCTTTACCTACTCAGGTGTGGCTTTGATTATTGTTGCCGCTGGAGTTTTGTCCTACGGAATCCACGAGTTCCAAGAGCTTGGCTATCTGCCTGGGCCTGATGCTTTTGCCTGGGATGTCACCTCTTTCATCGCTAAGGATTCAATCCTGGGGGCTTCCCTTTCTGGAACCATCGGCTTTGATACAACCACCTCATGGCTCCAATTGGGTGTCTATGTGCTGTATTTAGGCTCTGTTCTGGTCCCATACCTATCTAAGCCACGCACAAAGGCAGCAGTTAACGCTTAATTCGCTACTGTCCTAAACCCTTACTGGCGAGTAACCTTTGGCCTACGCCCTAGGTAAAGGAAGTTCCATGTCCCGCACAGTTGTCCTTGTTGATGCCGTCCGCACCCCTTTTGGAAAGGCTGGCGGAATGTATGCCGGTACTCGTGCAGATGATCTGATGGTTCGCGCAATTCGTGGATTACTAGAGCGAAACCCAAAGGTTGATCCCGCATCAATTGAAGATGTTGCAATCGCTGCTGCCACACAGACTGGTGATCAGGGAATGAACATCGGTCGAAGCGCAGCATTGCTGTCAGGATTACCAAACACTGTTCCTGGATATTCAATCGACCGTTGGTGCGCAGGTGCGTTAACCGCTGTAACCACGATTGCCGGTGCAATTGCAATGGGAACAAATGAAATTGCAATTGCTGGCGGTGTTGAACACATGGGAAACCATCCAATGGGAGAACTCATGGATCCAAATCCACGGTACTTAGCCGAACGAATTGTTGAACAAGATGCACTTGCCATGGGCGCAACTGCAGAAAGATTGCATGATCGTTTTCCACAATTAACAAAGGAACGTGCCGATCGCTATGCAATGAACTCGCAGGTGAAAACGGCACAAGCATATGCAGAAGGAAAAATTCAACGAGATTTAATTCCAACAGCTGCGCGCAGTGCAGAACTTGGTTGGACAGTTGCAACTGTTGATGAAGCCCCGCGCCCACAAACGAGTATGGAAGGTCTTGCAGGATTGAAAACCCCGTTTCGTCCTGCGGGTCGAGTAACACCAGGAAATTCATCTGGTTTAAATGATGGTGCAACAGCAGCGCTGCTTGCTAGTGAAGAAAAAGCGCTAGAACTTGGTTTAACAATTAAAGCCAAGATGGTCACTTATGCCTTTGCCGGTGTTGAGCCAGAGATCATGGGTTATGGTCCTGTTCCATCAACACTCAAAGCGCTTAAGCAAGCAGGATTAAAGATTGAAGATATTGGTGCATTTGAAGTCAATGAGGCATTTGCTGTGCAAGTGATCGCCTTTTTAGATCACTTTGGAATCGCAGATGATGATCCTCGCGTAAATCCATATGGTGGAGCAATCGCCGTTGGTCACCCATTGGCATCCTCAGGTGTTCGCTTGATGCTTAATTTAGCTCGCACCTTTGAAGCACAACCAGAGGTTCGTTATGGCATCACAACAATGTGTATTGGACTCGGAATGGGTGGCACTGTCATCTGGGAAAACCCAAACTTTAAGGGAGCAAAGTAATTATGAGCGCAGAGATCACACTTCCAGCGGGAGCACCTGAAGAAGTTGTTACCAATGCACTCGTCCGCGATATCGACCTAGCTGCCTTTGGTGGCAAAGGAACAATGGCGCTCATTACCCTAGACAACGGCCATGATCACAACCGCCCGAATACTTTTGGACCACAATCTGTAAATGCATTAAATGATGCAATCACAGATGCAATCGGTCGCAACCCTGCTGCTATTGCCATTACCGGCAAGCCCTTTATCTTTGCCGCAGGTGCTGACCTATCAGCACTTTCGTTTTTAAATGATCGTAGCCAAGCACTAGCAATTGGAAAACTGGGTCATGATGTTTTCCGCCGCTTAGGTGAATCAAAGATCCCTACCTTCGCATTTATTAACGGATTGGCTTTGGGTGGTGGATTAGAAGTTGGCTTACATTGCCATTACCGCACCGTTGCTTCCACCGCTTTTACCGCACTACCTGAGGTGTTTTTAGGACTAGTACCTGGTTGGGGTGGCGCAACAATCTTGCCTAAGTTAATCGGGCCAGAGCGCGCTGTTCAGGTCATCATGCTCAACGCTCTTAATAACAACACCATGATGAAGGCTAAGGAAGCATTAAAACTTGGTGTAGTCGATGCCATGTTTGATCCAGCAGATTTCCTAGAACGTTCAATTGGATTTGCAGTGGGCGTCCTCAATGGCACAACCAAGATTGATCGTGCTGATTACAGCAATGATCCAGCCTGGGAAACAGCACTTGCAACGGGCAAGGCTGCTGCTTTAAAGAAGTATGGCGGCGCAACTATTGCATCTCCCATGAAAGCGCTAGAACTAATCGCTGCTTCTAGAAACAACACCTTGGGCCAAGGCTTTGACGCTGAAGATCAGGTGTTAGCTGATCTAACGATGTCAGACACCTTGCGATCCTCTCTGTATGCATTCAATGTGATTCAAAAGAAGCGCAAGAAGGTCGAAGGTGCGCCAAAGCCAGCATTGGCACGTAAGGTGACAAAAGTTGGTGTTGTTGGAGCAGGCTTGATGGCCTCACAGTTAGCGCTGCTTATGGTTCGTAATCTTAAGTGCCCAGTTGTCATGACAGATATTGATCAAGAACGCGCTGATAAAGGTGTCGCCTGGGTTAAAAATGAGTTGGCTAAGTTGGTAGAAAAGAAGCGTATGAGCGCTGAATCTGCTGGTCGTCTCTCCCTTCTCATTTCAGGTTCAGCAGATCAATCAGTATTTGCTGGTTGTGACTTCATTATTGAGGCAATCTTTGAAGAGCTATCTTTAAAGCAAGAACTTTTCAAAAAGCTAGAGACAATCGTTTCACCTGAATGTGTATTGGCAACTAATACTTCTTCCCTATCGGTTGAACGAATGACTGAAGGATTGAAAAATCCAGAGCGTGTAGTTGGATTCCACTTCTTTAACCCAGTTGCTGTGATGCCTTTGCTAGAAGTTGCTCGCACATCAACCACAGATGATGCAACTACTGCAACTGCAATTGCAGTTGGCAAAGAACTGAAGAAGACCATGATCATTTGTAAGGATGCACCAGGATTTGTGGTGAACCGCCTGTTAACTCGCTTTATGGGCGAGGTAACAGATGCTGTTGATGAAGGAACCGCCCCTGCTGTTGCAGATTCAGCGATGATGGAGATCGGTTTCCCAATGTCCCCATTCCAGCTATTGGATCTTGTCGGACCTGGAGTTGCCTTGCATGTCTCTGAAACACTCCATAACAACCTTGGTCCTCGTTATCGAATCTCTCCTACTATGCAACGCATGGTTAAAGAGGGTGTTCGCTACTTCTATACTAAAAATGAGGATGGCACAGTTGCTGCAAACCCTGCTGCGCTAGCTCTAGTTGAACAGGGAAGCACGCCATCTACTCCAGAACAAGTTCGCTCACGTGCACTCAAAGCACTTGCCGAAGAGGCGCGAGCCATGCTTGATGAAGGCGTTGTCTCTACTCCTGCAGAGATTGACCTGTGCATGCTCATGGGAGCTGGCTGGCCAATGCATCTTGGTGGAATATTGCCGTATCTAGATCGTGAAGGAATTAGCGAATCAGTCACAGGCAAGCGCTTCCATGAAAAGGGCGTTGCCTCACTTCCTTAAGTTCAGGAAATCCAGCCAGATATCTGCTGCACAATTACCGCCGGAGTTATCTCTAGATCTTCTAGAATTTCAGCCCGCTTTGAATGTTCAATGAATTCAAGTGGCACACCTACTGAATGCAGAGAGCAATTATTGCCTGCGTTTCGCAGCGCTTCAGAAATCGTGCTTGCAATACCTGCGTGCTTGATTCCATCTTCCATGACGACCACCGTGGAGTAATTGGCACACAGTGCAATAACAGCTGGCGATATTGGTTTAACCCACAACGGATCAACCACTGTGATCTCAATTGATTGCGCCTTAGCTAATTGTGCAACTTCTATAGCCATCCCGGCCATCGCCCCAACGCTGATAACTAGTACTTGCGGTGCCAAACCACGATGAAGGATGTCAATCCCATCAACTCGTTCAACCGCTGAAATATCTGCTGGGACTGCACCCTTTGGAAATCTCACCATCGATGGAGCGTTTTCAATAGCTACACACTCGCGCAGAATTTCCTTTAACCGAGCTCCATCTCGTGGCGCACCGACATGCATGTTAGGAACTATTCCGGTAAGTGCGAGATCCCAAATTCCATGATGCGAAGGACCATCATCGCCAGTAATTCCTGCACGGTCCAAAACAAAGGTAACTCCGGCCTTATGCAGGGCAACATCGAGCAATAGTTGATCGAAAGCTCGATTTAAAAAAGTCGAATAAATTGCAATGACCGGGTGCATCCCCGCGTAGGCTAAACCGGCAGCGCTAGTAACTGCATGTTGTTCTGCGATTCCAACATCAATTGTTCTTTCTGGGAAACTCTGTGCAAACTTGTCCAACCCTGTTGGCCCAAGCATTGCAGCAGTTATTGCTACTACCTTTGAATTCTCGCGACCGATCGCAGTAATCTCATCAGAAAAAGTGTTAGTCCATGAAGGCGCTGATGCCTTGAGCGGTTTACCCGTTAGTGGATCCACAATTCCAACTGCGTGGAATTTTTCAGCCATGTCTTCTATGGCTGGCGTATAGCCCCGACCTTTTTCTGTTATCGCATGCACAATCACAGGTGAGCCAAACTCCTTGGCCATCTGTAATGTCTTTTCCATCGCCAAGATGTCATGGCCATCAATAGGCCCTAAATACTTAAAGCCCAGATCTTCAAACATTCCTTGCGGGGCAACCATGTCTTTGATGCCCTTTTTCATTCCATGCAGAGTTCCATAAATGTATTTGCCAACGACAGGGGTGTTATGAAGCATGCGCTTTCCGCGTCCCAGGATGCGTTCATACTCTTTGCTAGCTCTAAGGGTCGTTAAATAGGTCGCTAACCCTCCGATTGTCGGTGAATAAGACCTTTCATTGTCATTAACGACAATAACTAAATTTCGATCTGATTCAGGAGATAGATTGTTAAGTGCTTCCCAAGACATTCCGCCAGTTAAAGCTCCGTCTCCAACTACGGCCACCACATGACGATCTGCCTGACCTGAGAGTGAAAATCCTCGAGAAATTCCATCGGCCCAAGAAAGCGCGGTTGATGCATGAGAATTCTCAATCACATCATGAGCACTCTCGCGACGATTGGGGTAACCAGAGATTCCATTGCGTTGGCGCAGCAAATCAAATTGCTCTGCTCGTCCTGTGAGAATCTTATGAACATAGGATTGATGACCAGTGTCAAAGAGAACTACATCTTTGGGTGAATCAAAAACTCTGTGCACAGCAATGCTGAGTTCTACAACTCCAAGATTTGGCCCCAGATGTCCACCTGTTTTTGAGACCTTATCAATTAAAAACTCACGAATTTCAGCAGCGAGTGACTTTAATTGAGCAGGGCTCAATTGGCGAAGGTCCGCTAATGAGAAATTATTCAGCTCCATGAGGAATGAGTGAGAGACTATTCAGCCAACAAGGAACGCAGGACATACTGCATGATTCCACCGTGTCGATAGTAATCAGCCTCGCCCGGCGTATCGATACGAACCTTTGCAGAAAAGGTAACTGAGCCTGCAGTAACTGTTAGCTCCTTTGGAACTCCCCCACTGTTAAGTGCGGTAATTCCTGTAATTGCAAATGTCTCAGTCCCAGTAAGGCCAAGGGAGGCAGCGGTTTGGCCATCCTTAAACTGCAAAGGCAGGACACCCATTCCAATCAGGTTTGAGCGGTGAATGCGTTCGAAACTTTCAGCGATAACTGCGCGAACACCAAGGAGGGCAGTTCCCTTTGCGGCCCAGTCACGTGAAGAACCGGATCCGTACTCTTTACCAGCAAGAATAACTAATGGAGTCCCTGCAGCTTGGTATGCAACAGATGCATCATAAATAGTTGTTTGCTCGCCACCAGCTAAGAAGTTACGAGTAAATCCGCCTTCAACGCCATCCAGCAGAAGATTTTTTAAGCGAATATTTGCAAAGGTTCCGCGGATCATAACTTCGTGATTTCCTCGGCGTGAGCCATAGGAATTGAAATCAGTCCGCTCAATTCCATGCTCAGCAAGGTACTTACCAGCAGGTGAATCAGCCTTGATATTACCTGCCGGTGAAATATGGTCAGTTGTGACAGAGTCACCTAAGACTGCAAGCACGCGAGCAGCTGAAATATCTGTCACAGGTGTTGGCTGCTTAGGCATTCCTTCAAAATAAGGGGGTTTGCGCACATAAGTTGATTTTGCATCCCACTCGAAAGTTTTGCCTGTTGGTGTAGCAAGTGACTTCCAGCGATGGTCGCCTTCAAAGACAGTTGCATAATCTTTCTTAAACATCTCAGAGGAAATAGAAGAGTCAATCACGCTCTGAATCTCCTGAGGTGATGGCCAAATATCTCTCAGGTAAACATCGTTTCCGCTTGAATCCTTACCTAATGAATCTTTTTCAAAATCATGATCCATAGTTCCGGCGATTGCATAAGCAACAACAAGTGGAGGCGAGGCCAGGTAGTTCATCTTCACATCTGGGCTAATGCGACCTTCAAAGTTTCTGTTACCTGACAAGACCGCGGTAACAGCCAAATCTGATTCATTGATTGCCTTGCTAATATCAATTGGAAGAGGGCCTGAGTTTCCGATACAAGTAACGCACCCGTAGCCAACAAGGTTGAAGCCAAGAGCTTCCATGTACTGTGTTAAATCGGCGCGATCGTAGTAATCGGTCACAACCTTTGATCCTGGAGCAAGGGTTGTCTTAACCCAAGGCTTTGACTTTAGGCCCTTTTGCACAGCTTTCTTTGCAAGAAGTGCTGCGCCGATCATGACAGATGGATTTGAGGTATTGGTGCAAGAGGTAATGGATGCAATAACTACATCGCCGTTTTTGACTCGAGTTGAACCTGCAGCTACTTCGCCTCTATCAGTCTTATCGCTGTAATAAGTTGGAACTATCTTTTCGTACGCATTCTTTGAATCACTCAAAGAAATACGATCCTGAGGTCGCTTTGGACCTGAAATAGATGGAACAACAGTTGAAAGATCTAGCTCTACAACTTGGGAGAAACGTGGCTCAACAGATGGGTCATGCCACATTCCCTGCTTCTTTGCATACTGTTCAACTAATGCGACCTGATCATCACTGCGACCTGTAAGGCGTAGATACCGAAGAGTTTCTTCATCTATTGGGAAGATGGCACATGTCGAACCGTATTCAGGACTCATGTTTCCAATTGTTGTTCGGTTGGCCATAGGAACAGTTGTAACGCCTGGGCCAAAGAACTCAACAAACTTTCCAACAACTCCCACCTTGCGCAGGATTTCAGTAATGGTCAATGCCATGTCTGTAGCTGTTGTGCCAAGAGGCAAAGCGCCCGTTAGTTTGAAGCCAACTACACGTGGGATCAACATCGATACTGGCTGACCTAACAACGCTGCTTCTGCCTCGATTCCACCAACACCCCAGCCAAGCACACCCAATCCATTAACCATAGTTGTGTGTGAATCTGTTCCCACAACTGTGTCAGGGTATGCACGAAGTGTTCCAGCAACGGTGCGGGTCATAACTACGCGCGCTAGGTACTCAATGTTTACCTGGTGCACAATTCCTGTTCCAGGGGGAACAACCTTGAACTCATCAAATGCGGTCTGACCCCAGCGCAAGAAACGGTAGCGCTCTTGATTTCGCTGGTATTCAATATCTGTGTTTTGCTCAAAAGAATCCTTGGTTCCGAACTTATCTGCAATGACAGAGTGATCGATTACGAGTTCAGCCGGAGCCAGGGGGTTCACCTTTGAAGCATCTCCCCCAAGTTCAACAATTGCCTCGCGCATGGTCGCAAGATCAACTATGCATGGCACGCCCGTGAAGTCCTGCATGATCACACGAGCAGGAGTGAACTGAATTTCAGTATCTGGTTCTACGGTTGGGTCCCATGAAGCTAAAGCTTTGATGTGATCGGCGGTGATATTTGCGCCATCTTCGGTTCGAAGTAAGTTCTCGAGAAGAACCTTGAGGCTAAATGGAAGGCTTGAGGCACCTTCGATTGAGGAGATATCGAAAATCTCAAAACTCTTGCCCGCAACATCTAAATTCTTTTTTGCGTTAAAAGAGTTTTTACTCATTATTTGCCTTTCGTAGAAGCCTTTAGAGTGCTGAAGATACCTCAGCGCGCTCATACAGAGCAACACATTCGATGTGATGTGTCATTGGAAAGAGATCAAAAGCACGCATTTTTACGAGTGAATAACTGTGATCTGCCAGATATGCAGTATCTCTGGCTAGTGCAGCAGGATCACAGGCCACGTAGACAATCGCGCGTGGCGCTAATCGTGCTATGTGAGCGACTGCCTCTTTGCCGGCGCCATCTCGAGGCGGATCTAAAACAACCACATCCGCTGCAGAAATACGTGGTAACAACTTTGCTACATCGCCAGTTGCAATAGTTATGTTTGAGTAAGCAGCAAAATTACGAGCCGCATCTGCTGTTGCAACCTTGCTGCCTTCAATTAAATCAACATGTCCTGTTGGACCAACCGCATCCACAATTGCAGCTGAAAATAAACCAACACCGCCATAGAGATCTAAAACATGCTCGCCAACTTGTAATTGTGCATAATCAAGCACTGCCTGTGTCAAAACTTCAGGCGCTTTTTTATGACTCTGCCAAAAAGATTCCTGACTAACTTCTACTGTTCTACCTAATACATTTTCATGAAGTACCGCTGGTCCTTCAGTCAGGCGAGCCTTTTCTTCCCCACGTGTTGGTGCCAATGCAATTGAACGCTCACCCGTATTTGATGAGCTGATTTCAACTCGAACATCACCCTTGAGATCACGGCTTGCAATCTCGCTAAAGTTCATGCCCTCAACACAAATGAGGCAATCTGTTACAGGCGCAATTGAATGAGACCTGGACTTAAAGAATCCCAGCTTTCCATTACGGTCAGTGGTCGCGATAGCACGTGTGCGCCAATAGGTGCTTGCATCAACTTCTTCCACATCTATTTGCAGATCAATCTTTGCCATGCGCGCGAATTGCTCAGCGATTACATCGGATTTCAATGTGCGCTGATGAGCTACTGAAATATGCTGGAAATCGCATCCACCACAGCCGTTTCGATGTGCGAAGCTGCAAGGAGCAACCACGCGGAACTCTGAGGGAGTCTCTACTGAAACCACATCAGCGCGATTAAAGGATTTTCCAATGCTTGTGATTTGAATGGTGCAATTTTCGCCCGGAATCGCGTGTCGAACAAAGATCACCGCCCCTTCGTGGCGCGCAATGAAGTGTCCCCCATGCGCCACTTTTTCAATGGTGACCTGCACCAAATCTCCATTTTTCAGGGTTGAACTCTTGTTTGATGCCATGGATGTAAGCCTATGGGTGTAAGTTACATCCTGTGCACGTAGTCATCATGGGTTGCGGTCGAGTTGGTTCATCACTCGCCACCGAACTCGAAGCAGCCGGTCATACAGTCTCAGTCATCGACCAGGCTCGTGAAGCATTTCGCAGGCTAGGTCCAGACTTCAAGGGACGAACTGTCACTGGAGTTGGCTTTGACCGCGAAGTCTTACTAGAAGCCGGAATTCAAGATGCTGATGCTTTCGCGGCTGTAAGTAACGGTGACAACTCAAATATTCTGGCAGCGCGTGTCGCTCGTGAAAATTATGGTGTCCAAAATGTTGTTGCACGAATTTATGATCCAGGACGTGCTGAAATTTATCAGCGCCTAGGAATTCCTACTGTTGCAACTGTTTTATGGGCCACTGATCAAATCCTTCGTCGCCTTGCTCCAGAAGGCTCTAAGTCTGAATGGCGCGATGCGACAGGAATGGTGCAACTGTGCGAAATGCATCCACACAGCAATTGGTATGGCCGTCCAATACTTTTGATTGACACCCTAACCCCTGCGCGTGTGGCATTCATTACACGCCTAGGTGAAGGCTTGATCCCTGATGAGCACACCGTTTTGCAACAAGGCGATCTCATTCATGTGATGGTCTCAGATGCAGATGTAGCTCGCACTGAAGTAATCCTTGCAAGTAGCCCAGAAGGTGAACGTCAATGAGAATTGCAATTGCTGGAGCCGGAAATGTGGGAAGAGCAATCGCTCGCGAACTACTAGACAATGGTCATCAAGTTCTCTTGATTGACAAGGACCCTAAAGCCCTGAAATTAGAGAGCGTTCCAGATGCTGAATGGCTAATGGCCGATGCATGTGAAATTACATCTCTTGATAACGCCCATCTCAACAATTGCCAGGTATTAGTAGCAGCTACCGGCGATGACAAGGCAAATCTTGTTACATCTCTACTTGGTAAGACTGAGTATGGTGTGCCCAGAGTTATTGCCCGAATTAATCATCCAAAGAATGAATGGCTTTTTGATTCTTCATGGGGCGTAGATGTTGCTGTGTCTACGCCGCGCATAATTTCCGCCCTCGTTGAAGAAGCAGTAAGTGTCGGCGATGTTGTTCGTTTGTTCTCGTTTAGAAAAGGCCAAGCTAACCTTGTTGAATTGACGCTTCCAGATGGATCAGCATGCCTGGGCAAAACTGTTGAAGAGATTGAACTACCTGAAAATGCAGCTATCGCTGCGATTGTTCGAGATGGACGAGTTATAACTGCTAAAGCCCACGATGTATTTGCTGCTGGAGATGAATTGCTGTTTGTAGCATCAGCAGATGCTGAATCGCTAATTAAAGCTTGTTTTATCTCTTAATCAGTTACCTTTTGTACAGGCGGTCCAGCCTTAATCACCAACCACGTCGCATATGCTGTTGCAATGAACAATGGATAACCCATCGCTAAGTTAACCGTTCCCAATAAATTCACGTCTTTACTCAGATAAATCGGAAATTGCACGGCGAAACGAGTGAAAAACATTGCAACCCAAATCCAACTTGCTTTGATATACATTTTCTTGCGAGCAGGATTGTTTCGCCAGGTGACATTTTCACCCAAAAGCGGTCCAAGAACCAGGCCCAAGATTGGCCATCCAACAAGATTTGCAATCAAATACGCAGTTCCATACCCAAGGTTTACCAGGAGTTTTGGCCAATAAAAATCAATTGCATTGCCACTGCGATTTGCGAAATAGGCACAAATCAAAACTCCGATTACTCCAGAAACAGAATGCTGGATCGTATCTTTCATGATCAATCTAATTATTGCTAATGTCATTGAGAGAGAAAGTGCCGCCCAAATAGCGGTGTTTAACTCTTTTGTAAGATTAAAAACAATTAGGAAAACGACTGCTGGCACACCTGAATCAATCAGGCCTTTTTTTCCCCCTAAAGCGTTAACAACTTTGTCACGATCTTCATTATGTTGACTCATCCCGTTGATCCAAAGCCACCAGACCCACGACCAGAGCCAGGAAGCTCTTGCACTTCCACGAATTCTGCGCGCTCAACCTTTTGAATGACCAATTGCGCAATTCGATCACCCACTTTAAATGTAATAGCTTCCTTTGGGTCATGGTTGATCATGATGCACTGCAATTCGCCGCGATAACCTGCATCCACGGTTCCAGGAGCATTAACCATTGTTACCCCATGCTTAATAGCTAAACCTGAACGTGGATGAACTAAGGCAACATACCCATCGGGTAGTGCAATTGAGATTCCAGTGGGAACAAGTGCGCGCTCTCCTGGTTGTAATGTCACATCAACGCGACTCACAATATCTGCGCCAGCATCTCCGCCTTTTGCATAAACCGGAAGAGGTACTGAGGGATCCAAACGGGTAATTAATACCTGCACCTTGCCCATGGTTATGGGTTTATCTCGAAAGTTGGATCGACAAATGCCATTAACTCAGGAGTCTTGGCCATTTGTTCTAAATACTCTTTAGGTGCGTTATTCATGAAGTGATCCATAGGAACAATTATATAAAGGGCTGCAGCTCGAACAGCGATTTCACCATCTGCAGAGTTAAGCCGCCCAATTGCTGATGTATAGACCTTGCGATTTACCTGTCCAGTAATCTCTGCAGTTATATGCAAGGTGCTGCCCATCGGAACTGGCTTAATAAAATCTGTTTCTAAGCGCCCTGTCACCGCTGGTGCACGCAGCAACCACATCAACTTTCCGAGTGCTTCATCAAATGCTAAGGACAGAAGTCCACCATGGGCCAAACCTGGAGCTCCTTGATGATTTTCATTGACCGTAAACTCGGCGGTGATATTTAATCCTTCGCCAGCATAAGCAACTAAATGTAAGCCGGTTGGATGTAACTCACCACAACCAAAACAATGGCCGAAATGTGATGGAATTCTAGAACCGACAACTGGTGCTTGCGCATGACGCTCTGGAATGGGTGCTCCTTCAGGAGCAGTTGTACTTGGAATCCGAGCCATATGGCAAGGTTACCGCCTTCAAATCCGATACGGTAACTCCCATGCGTTACCGCGAAGTGATACATGCACCACTATGGCTCTTAGCCATAATTTACTTCTTCATGCTCACATTGGTTATTTCGATCTGGTCGGCACTTGGAAACAATGCTGCGTTGATCACCCTTGCAGCAGTTACTGCCACTCTCGTCTGGATATATTCTGGGACCGCTTTAACTATTGAAGTTGATCGTAAAGAACTTCGGGTTGGAAAGGCGCATATCGACCTGAATTTTATTGCTCATTGCGTGAATCTAGATAATGAAGCAATTCGACTAATCAGAACACGTGATGCAGATCCGCGCGCCTATCTCGCAATCAGATTTTGGGCATCAAAAGGCGTCAAAGTAGAAATAAATGACACAAGGGATTCAACCCCATATTGGTTGATAAGCAGTAACCGCGGAGCTGAACTAATAAAAGCTATAAAACTAGAACCTAAGAGTTAATTGCACTCTTTGCAAACAGCTTTAGCGCCTTCGCCCTTAGCAAGCTGAGTAACGTGGTGGACCAGGAAGCATCGTGAGCATGTGAACTCATCTACTTGTTTTGGAACAACACGCACTGCCAACTCTTCGCCTGATAAATCTGCACCAGGTAGTTCAAGATTTTCTGCAGCCTCTGCTTCATCCACATCGATCTGACCGGATTGAGCATCAACACGCTTGGCCTTGAGTTCTTCTAGAGACTCCTCATGAAGTTCCTCATCAGTTTTTCTGGGTGTGTCGTAATCTGTTGCCATTGCTCTCACCGCCTTTCAATAATTGCTCGTAAGTGCTTTCGGGCGCATCATGGCGCATTTACGGGGGTTATGGTGGATATAACCGCTGGCGTGTCGGTGTTATTGCCCACTTGTGTGGGAATTCTCGATTCTTTGAGCCAATCCTCCGTTAACGCGGGCGTGAATCGAAGTTCCTTCCGGCAAATACTGCTCAGAAAAGATTTCTCCACTTTCATGAATTGCGTGGACCAAATCACCCCGGTCATACGGAATTACAACATTAATCTCGATAGAAGGCCGTGGCAGAGAACTTTCAATTGCATGTAACAAACCTTCAATGCCAAAACCAGTACGGACGGAAAAGGCATAGCTATTGGGCTCTTTGCGTAATATCTCCATGATCACTTCTGGATCTGCAACATCTACCTTATTGATGGCGATAATTTCGGGGATATCTTTGCCACCGATTTCATCTATTACTAATCTGACAGCTCGGATCTGTTCAAATGGATCTGGATGAGATCCATCTACCACGTGCACGATGAGATCTGATTCAGATACCTCTTCGAGAGTTGATTTAAATGCATCAATCAATTGATGTGGAAGATGTCGCACAAAACCCACTGTGTCGCTTAATGTATACACGCGACCATCTGCTGTTTCGGATTTACGGACGGTCGGATCAAGAGTGGCAAAGAGTGCATTCTCGACAAGCACCCCTGCATTCGTTAACTTGTTTAACAATGATGATTTACCAGCATTTGTATATCCTGCAATTGCAACTGATGGAATGTTAAACCTGCGGCGCTCTTGTCGCTTGGTATCTCTAGATACCTTCATCTCAGCAATCTCACGACGAAGTTTCGCCATCTTGTCGCGGATGCGACGCCTATCTGTTTCGATCTTAGTTTCACCTGGTCCTCGGCCACCAATACCAGCACCACCTGCTGCGCGACCACCAACCTGACGAGAAAGTGAATCTCCCCAACCGCGAAGACGCGGCAACAAGTAAGCGATCTGGGCAAGTTCAACCTGCGCCTTACCCTCTTTGCTCTTTGCATGTTGAGCAAAAATATCCAGAATCAAAGCGGTGCGATCGACAACCTTCACTTTCAATTTATCTTCTAACTGACGCAGTTGAGAGGGAGAGAGCTCACCATCACACACAACTGTGTCAGCACCCGTCGACATAACAACCTGTTTTAACTCTAGGACTTTTCCTGAACCAATGTAGGTTGCAGGATCTGGCTTATCACGGCGCTGTATCAGGCCTTCTAGAACTTCAGATCCAGCTGTCTCTGCCAGTGCTTTTAGTTCTGCTAGTGAGTTTTCTGCATCCTTAATAGTTCCTTCAGTCCAAACGCCGACTAGGACAACACGTTCAAGTTGTAGCTGGCGATATTCAGCCTCAGAGATATCTTGAAGTTCAGTCGAGAATCCTTTAACGCGGCGCAGTGCGTGACGCTCTGAGAGCTCCAGTGATTGATCACTGTGTTCATCCTCATCGCTGGCATCGTATTCGGCAGCAACTCGGGCGCTTTCGCGCAGTAATGACTCGAATTCGTCATCGAAATCCTTACTCAACCAAAAACCTCGAAATATCAACATCGCGAATTAAAACCGCAGGTCCTGTCAACGTTGCATTTGAGTGCCCGTCGATGGAAACTTCTAACCGTCCACCTGGTGGCGTAATTATCCATGTTGCAGGCAACTTTGCTTTTGTATGTAACGTTGCGGCAAGTGCCACCGCGCAGGTGCCAGTACCGCAGGATCGAGTTTCACCAGATCCTCGTTCAAATACCCGCATCACAATTTCGTTACCTTGGATAATCTTTGCAAATTCGACATTAACCCCTTCAGGATAAGAATCTCGAGGGCGCACTATTGGAGCAACATCTAGTGAGCCAATATCAGACATCTCATTAACAAATACGACAGCATGAGGATTTCCAACACTTATGTTGTACCCGTTCCAAATTTGACCATTAACTGAGGCAGTAATCGCCTCATCTTCATCAGTAACTTGACCCATATTTACTGAGATGTCATCTGTCATCGGCACACGTAAGTGTTTAACTCCATCCCGAGTATTAATAGCAAAAATGCCTTCGGGTTGATGGCCTCTTTCAACTAGGTATCTAGCCATCACGCGAATTCCGTTGCCGCACATCTCAGCGATTGATCCATCAGCGTTGCGGTAGTCCATAAACCATTTTTCATCACGCTTGATAATCCGAATTAAGCCATCAGCACCGATTCCAGTTTCGCGATTACAAATCGCAGCTGTTTGGGCAGTTGTTATCGAATTTTCATCCTTTGGATCAAAAATGAGGACGAAGTCATTTTCTGTCCCATGGCCATACGTTGCAATCATCAAGGCTAGTTTATCGATTCAAGTATTCGCTGGAGTGCGTTTTGCGTCGGCGAGATCCAGGTAATGCGCTCATCACGTGAAAACCATGTTTCTTGTCGGCGCGCATACTGCCGAGTTGCTCGCTTAGTCTCTTCCTTTGCTTCCTCTTCAGTGACTTTTCCTTCAATCTGGGCAATGACTTGGGCATATCCCAGGGCGCGTTGGGCTGTAACGCCCTGTGTAATGCCTGCAACTATCAACTTCTCAGCCTCTGCTACTAATCCCTGTTCCCACATTCGATCCACGCGAATTGAAATCCGCTCAGATAATGCATCTCGATCCATTACTAATCCAAATTGCTGGGCGTTTGGGTAAAGAGAACTTGCTTCTCGTGGCAAATTAGCAGTAAAGGGCTTACCTGTAATTTTAATTACCTCTAATGCCCGAATTACCCGCCGAGAGTTCGCTCTATCGATAGCAAGGGCTGCGGCAGGATCTAACTTTTCTAATCTTTCAAAGAGTGGACCAATACCTTTTGTTGCAAACTCCAACTCCAATTCGGCCCGAACAACTGGATCTGTGTCGGGAAAGTTAAGCTCATCCAAAATTGCCTTGATATATAAACCTGTTCCACCAACGATAATTACATTCTTACCGCGGCCATGAATTTCAGTGATCGCTGCCCTTGCATGCTCTTGATACCAAGCCACATTTGCATCTTGTGTGACATCTAATAGATCCATTAAATGATGAGGAATTCCTTTTCGCTCTTCAATTGTGATTTTGGCAGTACCGATATCCATACCCTTGTATAACTGCATCGAGTCGGCGTTGATGATTTCGCCATCTATTTCTTGAGCAAGAGACACCGCTAAATTACTCTTACCCGTGGCGGTTGCGCCACAAATAACAATCAACTTCATCGTTTGACCGTTGGAATTCCAAGCATGGTTGCAGAAGGTCCAGGTTGTGCGATGCGGGCAGCATGGGCTTCTGCGCCTCTGGTTTGTCGAACAGATCGTGGATCACCAATCAAATAATGCGCAGAGGCATCTGTAATTGTCACAGTCACTTCATCGCCTGGTCGGGCTACACATGTGTTGTCAAAATGCACCAATCGAAAGTCTTCGCTGCGACCCGTTAAGCGAGATTGTGCTTCATCGCGACGGCCTTCGTAATCCCCCACCAATATTTTATGTGTTGTTCCGATTGCTTCTTGATTAACGGACAATGAAATTGCCTGTTGATGATTGTGCAGGCGGGTGTACCGATCTGCTACTACATCATCTGCGATCTGATCGGGCATTGTTGCCGCCGGTGTTCCCGGGCGCTTTGAGTATTGATATGTATAAGCGGCGGTAAATCGCGCAGTAGAACACACATCAAGTGTTGCTTGGAAATCTTGTTCTGTTTCACCTGGGAATCCAACGATGATGTCAGTAGTTATAGCTGCGTGCGGGATTGCCGTGCGCACTCGGTCCAAAATGCCTAAATATCGATCAGAACGGTAGGAACGACGCATCTGCTGCAAAACTCGATCTGATCCTGATTGCAGTGGCATATGTAGATGTGGCATCACATTAGGGGTCTGGGCCATGGCCTCGATTACATCATCTGTGAAATCTCGTGGGTGCGGAGACATGAAACGCACACGCTCTAAGCCATCAATTTTGCCGCATTCGCGTAATAAATTGGCAAAGGCCCGGCGGTCACCAAAGTCAACACCATAGGCATTTACATTTTGACCTAGAAGAGTTACTTCAATAACGCCCTGATCAACCAGGGTCTTAACTTCAGTCAAGATGTCTGCCGCGGTGCGATCTTTTTCAATTCCGCGCAATGTGGGAACAATGCAAAAAGTACAGGTGTTATTACACCCCACTGATACAGATACCCAGGATGAGAATGCAGAAAGGCGACGGGCCGGCAGGGTTGACGGGAAGTGCTCTAGAGATTCCAGAATCTCTATCTGGGACTCTTCTTCTATCCGTGCACGTTCAAGCAAGACTGGCAAAGAGCCCACATTGTGCGTTCCAAAGACAACATCAACATAGGGTGCCTTCTTAATTATTGTCGCCTGATCTTTTTGCGCTAAACATCCACCCACAGCGATCTGCATATTTGGGTTTAACTTCTTTATCGGAGCTAAGAAACTCAAATTTCCATACAGTTTGTTGTCAGCATTTTCTCGCACTGCACAGGTATTAAATACAACAATGTCTGCTTGTTCACCGACTGTTACAGGAATATAGCCAGCCTCATCTAAGAGTCCGGCAATTCTTTCAGAGTCATGGACATTCATCTGACAGCCGTAGGTTTCGACTGTGTAGGTACGGGTCATAGAGAAGAAATTGCATACTCTAAAGTTGAACGATCTACTACGAGCATTTGATGATTATCTAGATGCTGCCAATTAGAGTTACCCCAACCAGTTGATGCGATAATTACATCACTGCCTTCTTTTTTGAATCGAAGTTCGTAATGATCCTCTGAGCTCCATTCAGTCTTATTCTCTGGGTTAAACTCGCAAACAGCAATCAGAGTATCTGGAGTTTGAACCATGATGTTGAGCGAAGAGTAATCAGCAATGGCGCGAATTGAATTAACGGTTTTGCGCACGCCTTCGACTAAGCCAAATTCATCCACCATTGAAATTAATGCATAAAAGTAACGTTCGCTATCGGTTGTTCCGTGAATCAAACTCCTGTAATTATCGGAAATAAATTGTTCGGCTGTGTTGCCAGGACGGATGGTCCCGTTGTGCATGAAGGTGATCGCACCGTGCGTAAAGGGATGGTTGTTATTGATGTCAACGCTTATTCCCTTGGAAGCTTGGCGCAAATGAAGCAATGCGCCATTTGTTTCTAGAGTTTGGCTCGTTTGGCTTAAAAGAGCACTTTCCTTTGCGGGATTGATGTCTTTAACGATTTCACCTTCGTAGCCGATTCCCCAGCCATCTTTGTGCACAGCAGATAATTCAACGAAGGCATCAAAATCAGATCCGACAACATCGTAAAAGCTCTTGCGTTCGGTAGAAGTAAATCCTAGAAGTCTGCACATAGTCGCAACTCTACTTGAAGCCTAGAGATTCTTCTTGGCACGCTCTTGCGCTTGTGCCGCACGCCATTTAGCAATTTCTCCATGGTTGCCACTGAGCAAAATTGCCGGAACTTCTATATCTCGCCAATTCGAAGGTTTTGTAAAGTTTGGATACTCCAAATATCCCTCTTCATTGTGTGATTCCTCAGCCAATGATTCTGAATTTCCAAGGACTCCCGGAATCAAGCGGGTGATCGCTTCAATCATCACTAGGGATGCAACTTCACCGCCACCCAATACATAATCACCGATCGAAACTTCATGAACCCGAAAATTCTTTGATTCATAATATTGGCGGACTCGATCATCAATGCCTTCATAACGACCACACGCAAAAACTAAATGCTGTGATTGTGAAAAATGTGCAGCCATAGGCTGATCAAACCGCTTACCCGCAGGAGTCAAGATAATTAGATCTGTCTCAGGAGTCATTAGTGGATCTAAAGCATTGCCCCAGATCTCTGGCAACATCACCATGCCTGCGCCGCCACCATAAGGAGTGTCATCAACTGTGTTGTGATTATCCGTTGAAAAAGAACGTAGGTCATGAATACCTACCTCAATCAAGCCTTGTTCTTGTGCTTTGCCCAATAGTGAAAGCTGCAGTGGTGCAAAGTAGTCAGGGAAAATTGTTACCGCATCAATTTTCATGCCATCTCCCCCGTAATTGTTGGCGGAATAACCACCACCTTCTTGTTTGCAATATCTACAGTTGGGACTAATTGGTGGACAAAAGGAATCAACTGCTCGCCATTTACTGTCTTAATTGCTAGCAAATCCTGTCCTGGCAGATTAATTACATCTGTGATTTCACCAAATTCTTCGCCAGATTCAAGGACAGCGGAACAACCAATTAGCTGCATCACGTGATACTCGTCTTCATCGTTGGTTTCATTGATATCTACATCGGCATAGAGCAATGTGTCTCGAAGCTTTTCGATGCTGTTGCGATCAGAAATTCCTTCAAAACCCAATAATAAAATGCCGTTATGCACACGACCAGAGATGACTTTTAATTCACCGTTGGAATCTGTTTGTACTGTGGCACCAATGGCAAAGCGACGATCAGGTTCATCTGTACGAACCTCTATCGTCGCTTCACCAAGAATTCCGTGAGCGCGACCAATTCGCCCCACGAGCAAGCGCATTGTTATCGAGCTTCGTCGGTCTCGATGAGATCGACGCGTACTGTGCGTCCTGCGAGCGCACTTACAACGGTACGAAGTGCCTTTGCGGTACGACCATTACGACCAATAACCTTGCCGATATCTTCAGGGTTAACGCGCACCTCTAAAGTTGTTCCGCGACGTCCACTCTTTTCAGAGACCACAACATCATCAGGATTATCAACAATTCCCTTGACCAAATGCTCTAGGGCTTCATCCATCATGATTACTCTGCAGCCGCATCCGCTGCTGGTGTTTCAACAACAGCTTCAGCTGGAGTTTCTACAACCGCTTCAACAGTCTCTTCTACAACCGCTTCAACTGCTGGAACTTCTTCAACTACTGGAGTTTCGACAACTGCTTCATCAACAACAGGGTTTGCCTTAGCTGCAAGCTTCTCCTGTGCCTTCTTCTTCAATGTTGTTGCACCTTCTGCAGGTTCGTTAGCAGCAGCCTTCATCGCTGCCTCGTATGCAACAACCTTTGATGGCTTTGGTGCTGCAACGCGAAGAGTTCCTTCAGTTCCTGGAAGACCCTTGAACTTCTGCCAATCACCAGTCACCTTTAGTAAAGCCTCTACAGCTTCAGATGGTTGTGCACCAACGCCGAGCCAGTACAGAGCACGCTCTGAGTTGATTTCGATCAGTGATGGCTCTTGTCCTGGAACGTAGCGACCAATCTCTTCAATTGATAGACCATTACGTGCCTTACGCGCATCTGTTACGACAACGCGGAAAAATGGTGTGCGAATTTTGCCCATGCGCATTAAACGAATTTTTGTAGCCAAGAAATTTGTACTCCTGTATTTGTGTGTCATGCGCATCAATCGCAGCGGGGTGCGCGACCAATTCATATGACTATCGAATTGTGGATGTTGCTGGGGGTAGAGGGCCCCTTCAACAGGTTCCCAATTCTGCCATTCAAGGGGCCAGATGCGAAATCGAGGGTTATAGACCCTGTTCTAGCGCTCGCTTAGCTGGATTGCCTGATTTGGACTTCTTCTTGTTATTTGGTTTTGTCACCTTTGGCATCGCTGGCATTGCCATCCCTGGCGGCATCCCCGCTGGCATCCCACCATTTCGAACCTGCTTCATCATCTTTTGCGCCGCAGAGAACCTGTCCACCAGATTATTCACATCCGAAACCTTTCGGCCTGAGCCCATAGCAATTCGTGCACGACGGGAGCCATTGAGCAGCTTTGGTTCCCGGCGTTCTGCAGGTGTCATGGATTGAACAATTGCTTTTGTGCGAATGATCTCGCCCTCATCAAAGTTTTCAATCTGCTTTTTCATCTGGCCAGCACCCGGCAACATTCCAAGAATTTTGGACATGTTTCCCATTTTTGACATGGCCTGCAATTGTTCTAGAAAGTCTTCTAAAGTGAAATCTTCTCCACTTGCAAACTTTGCCTCTAACTTGGCAGATGTATCTGTATCAAAGGCTTTCTTGGCCTGCTCAGCCAATGTTGCAACATCGCCAAGTCCCAAGATTCGAGAAGCCATACGTTCTGGATAGAAAATATCAAACTCATGCAACTTCTCACCAGTTGATGCAAACATGATTGGACGCTTTGTCATGGATGCGATAGAAAGTGCTGCACCGCCTCGTGCATCACCATCAAGCTTTGTTAGCACTACTCCATCAAAACCAACGCCATCTAAGAACGCCTGTGAAGTTCTAACGGCATCTTGGCCCATCATTGCATCGACAACAAATAAAATTTCATCAGGATTCACAGCATCACGAATATCAGATGCCTGTTTCATTAATTCTTTATCAACGCCTAGCCGGCCTGCCGTATCAACAATGACCATGTTGTACTGCTTAGATTTTGCAAACTCAATACCAGCCTTTGCAACCTTGACAGGATCGCCTTGGCCATTACCGAGTTCAGGTGCAAAGACAGGGACATTTACGGATTCACCCACTACCTGCAACTGCGTCACGGCGTTTGGGCGTTGTAAATCTGATGCAATTAAAAGCGGGGTGTTTCCTTGATCGGCATAGAACTTGGCAAGCTTTCCGGCCAAAGTAGTTTTACCGGCCCCCTGTAAACCAGCAAGCATGATCACTGTTGGAGGATTCTTAGCAAAGCGAACTCTGCGTGCCTGTCCCCCAAGAATTGCAATCAGGCTCGCATTAACGATTTCAAATATCGCATTTGCTTGGTTAGACCCTGACTGCAATGTTGGGAGTGCATCTAGAGATTTCTTGCGGATGTCTTCGATGAACTCCTCGACAACAGATAAGGCCACATCAGATTCCAACAGCGCTTGGCGGATTTCTTCGCAGGTCGTTTCGATATCTGAGGATGAAATCTTTCCGCGTGAGCGAAGTGAGGAAAATGCTCCGCCAAAGCGGGATGTCAGTGACTCAAACATAAGGACTGAAGAGTACTTCAACCCCTACTAAATTGCTTCAGAGCCTCGTTCTCCAGTGCGAACACGAATCACTTGGTCAACTGGTGATGTCCAAACCTTTCCATCACCTATTGAGCCAGTTGAAGCTACCTTTACAATCACATCGACTATAGCTTCTGCATCGCTGTCATTGACTAGCACCTCAATGCGTACCTTTGGAATTAGATCAACGGTGTATTCAGCACCCCGAAACACCTCTGTGTGTCCGCCTTGACGACCAAATCCGCTTGCTTCAGAAACTGTCATTCCCGTTATCCCGGCACCTTGAAGCGCATTTTTAACATCTTCTAATTTGTATGGCTTAATTATCGCGGTAATAAGTTTCATTATTATGCCCCTCTCGAAAATTCAAAAATACTACCCTGGCTATTGTCTGACAACTCATATGCGGGCTCGGCATGTATTGCGATGTCGATACCCGTGAGCTCCTGATTTTCTGTGATTCTGAAACCAATTGTCAGATCTACAATTTTTCCAATAATCAAAGTCGCTAAAAATGAGTAGAAAAGCACGGCTGCTGCGCCAACAGTTTGCTTCACAAGTTGTTCTGTTCCGCCGCCATTGAATAAGCCAACCTCCACACCAACAAAGCCGATCATTATTGTTCCAACGATTCCACCCACAAGGTGAACCGCAACAACATCGAGTGAATCGTCATACCCCAGCATAAATTTGAGCCCTACTGAAAGTGCGCATAGGCCGCCGGCGATCGCACCTATTAAGAGCGCGCCACTTGCACCAACAAAAGCACAAGCTGGCGTGATTGCAACTAGTCCTGCAACCACACCTGATGCTGCGCCAAGACTTGTTGCATGACCATCGCGAATCTTTTCAACTAGAAGCCAGGCAAGTACTGCCGCTGTGGTGGCACCAATCGTATTGAGCAGAGCCAAACCAGCGGTTCCATTTGATGCAATGGCTGATCCAGCATTGAATCCAAACCAACCAAACCATAGAAGTGCTGCACCTAGCATCACCAAAGGCAAGCTGTGTGGTCGCATCGGAACTTTTCCAAAGCCAACACGTTTTCCAAGAATGAAAGCAAGTGCTAATCCAGCAGCGCCCGCGTTAATGTGAACAGCAGTTCCGCCTGCAAAGTCGAGTGCGCCTAGATCATTTGTGATCCATCCACCTGTTGTGGCAACAAAATCATCGAAAGCAAAAACCCAATGCGCAACTGGGAAGTAGACAAGGGTTGCCCAGATTCCTGCAAACACCATCCATGCACCAAATTTTGCACGATCTGCAATTGAACCCGAAATTAGTGCAACTGTGATTGCTGCGAAGATTCCTTGGAATGCAACAAAGACTGCCGCTGGGATAGTTCCAATCAGAGCAGTTGAATTATCCAAACCCTTTAAAAAAGTAAATTGACCGATATCTCCGATTAGACCTTGGCCACCTACAGAATCTCCAAATACCATTGAAAATCCGAATGCAATCCACAAGACAAAAACAATTGCGAGAGCACCAAATGACATCATCATCATATTGAGTACGCTTTTCACGCGAACCATGCCACCATAAAACAGTGCTAGTCCCGGAATCATTAAAACAACTAAGCCCGTACTTATTAACATCCAGGCTGTGTCGCCAGAATTTAAAACTGTCTCTTCCATAGTCGCATCTGCTTTCATAAAGGTTTAGAAAACTCTCGCCTTTGAGATGCCCAAACCTTCTAGCAGCACAGTTACGAAATATCGCTCATACGGTTTCAGGAGCGTGACAAAAACCCCTCCTTTGTTAAATCTGAGTTACGACAACAACCCCTTGATATAGCTCTGAGCATCAAAGAGGGCAAAATCGGACTCAGATTCGCCCGTACCCACCCATTTGATCGGGATTCCCAACTCTGCCTCGATTGCTAGGGCCACCCCACCCTTGGCACTTCCATCTAGCTTTGTTAGGACAATTCCTGTGACCTCAACGCATTGGGTAAATATCTTTGCCTGTTGTAATCCATTTTGACCGGTTGTTGCATCGATAACTAAAAGAACTTCATTAATGGGTGAGACTTTTTCAACCACTCGCTTAACCTTACTCAGCTCTGCCATTAAATCATTTTTGTTATGCAAGCGCCCCGCGGTATCAATAATAAAAATATCACTTGCAGATTCATGGGCGTTTTTTGCGCCGTCAAATGCAACGGAGGCGGGGTCGCCATTATCTTTCCCCGAAACAACTAATACCCCGATTTGGCTCCCCCAGGTTTTTAACTGATCAACGGCAGCGGCACGAAATGTGTCACCTGCAGCGAGCACAACACTTTTTCCACTTTTTTTATAATACGAGGCTAGCTTTGCAACAGATGTGGTTTTTCCTGTGCCATTAACACCAACGACCATAATTGTGGTCGTTCCAGCAACCAACACAGGTTCGTGAGAATTTTTTGAAAGATTCGATGTCAATATCTCAATCAAGGCCAGCTCTGCGTTATCGCTCTTGACCTTCTTTGCAGCCTCTAGGAAATTATTCGTCAGAGTTGGGCCTAGATCAGATGCTAAAAGTTCTTGCTCGAGCTCTGCCCAATCGGCAGGTGAAAAATCATTTGTGCCCTTTATTTTGGCGATGAACTTACTAAAAAGACCCATCGAACTAAACCTTAGCTAGCGTCAGATTCGCGCAGGCGCTGTGAAATAACTTCAGTAACACCATCACCACGCATTGTCACGCCATAGAGCGCATCTGCAATTTCCATAGTGCGCTTTTGGTGAGTAATGATGATCAGCTGTGAGCTAGCGCGAAGTTCTTCTAAAACAACAAGTAAGCGACCAAGGTTGACATCATCCAGGGCTGCTTCAACCTCATCTAGAACATAGAAAGGACTTGGACGAGCCTTAAAGATTGCAATCAACATAGCCACGGCCGTTAGTGACTTTTCTCCACCTGACAACAGTGAAAGACGCTTAATTCGCTTTCCTGGAGGGCGCGCTTCGACATCAACGCCGGTTGTTAATGGATTATCTGGATCGGTAAGGATCAAACGTCCATCTCCGCCTGGGAACAAGCGGGCAAAAATGTCCTCAAAGTGCTTAGCAGTTTCTGTGAACGCCTCCATGAAGATCGATTGAACTCGATCATCAACCTCTTTAATAATATCCAATAAATCCTTTTTAGTGTTTTTAAGATCCTCAAGCTGCTCAGCCAAGAACTTCAAGCGCTCTTCCAGTGAGCTGAACTCTTCGAGTGCAAGTGGATTGATCTTGCCCAATAAATTCAGTGACCGTTCGGCCGAGGCAAGACGCTTCTCTTGCTGATCGCGACGGTATGGAACAAGTTCTGTTGCAATTATTTCGCCTTCATCTGTTTCGTGGAATGTAGGAACATCTTTATCTGGTCCGTATTCATTGACCAAAGTGGTTGTATCGATTCCAAACTCTTCAACGGTCTTTGTTTCAAGTGTTTCAATGCGAAGTCTTTGTTCTGCTCGAGCAATCTCATCTTTGTGAACACTAGTTGTCAACTGTTCAAGTTCAGATGTTAATTGGCGTCCTCGCGTACGAACCGTCAATGTTTCGCCCTCGCGTGCTGAACGAGATTCCTCAAGGCGTCCACGATCTACTGCAGCTTTTGAAATTGAACGTTCGATATGAATCAGTGCTTCATATGCAGCCTCTGCCACTGCTTGTGAAATAACGGCAGCTCGTGCACGTGCACTTCGGCGAATAATTGCGCGCTCCGATGCATCACGCTCTGCTTGTGCAGATTGCTCCAATGCCAAAGCTCGCGCACCTACTGAATCAACGCGCTCTTCAATGGTTCGAACGGCCAAGCGCGCCTCAACCTCAGTTGTTCGAGCCACTGAAACTTGATTACGCAAATCTTCTGCATGCGAGTGATCAGGCTCTGCCACTTCACCGCGTTGTTGCAATTGATTTTGCGCGATGAGGATCTCGCCTTCATCGCGAGATTTTGCTGCAGATGCTTCATTAATTGAAATATTAAGACGCTCAACTTCTGCCATGGCAGATTTCATGTTTTGACCAGAAACGGCCAACTGCTCAGTCAGGGCTGCAATTCGTGCGTCTGATTCATTGAGCTTTGACAAAGCAACATCAAATTCGCTTTGGCGTGAAGCAAGTTCTGTTGTTCCGGTTGAGATTTCAAACTTTAAGCGATCACAGTTATGTGTAACTTCCTGCAACTTGCTTTCAAGGCCTTCAATTAGGGCTTTAATTTCAATGAGCGAGGAAGAAGATTTTGAACCACCGCGTGCTCGACCACGAGAAATTACATCTCCATCTCGGGTAACAACTGTTACACCTGGATGAGATCTCAAAATCACTTCAGCTGCATTGGCATTTTCTGCAACGACAGTAGATGCAAGCAGCGAAGCCAATAGGTCGCTAATTGTGCTTGAACGAATATGGGCTGAAAGCGGGGTCAAGCCCACTGGAATATTTCCATTGCCAGTCTGGCCTGGTTCAAAAACCAAGACATCTGCTTGTCCTAGGTTTTCATTGCGCAAAGTTGTCAGTGCTGTCACAGCAGATGAAAGATCCTGCACAACAACGGCATCAGCCAAGGTTCCAAGTGCGGCCGCAGCTGCAGATTCCCAACCGTTATCAATTTCGATCAAGCCTGCAATGCTGCCCAGAATTGAAACACCACGTGAATCGCGCAGTAGCGCCGATGCGCCATCGCGATTTTGTGAGGTTAACTTCATGGCCTCAAGCTTTGCCTCTATCGCGTTTCGCTCACGATCTGCTGCACGCTCAGCATCTACTAATTCATTGACTGTAGCTTTAGCGGTTTCAAGTTGAGACTTAGCACCCTCAAACTGTGAATCAAGTCCAAGCTCGCCAGAGTCGGCACTAGCAATTTCTAACTCATGTGAAGAATATTCACGTTGTGCATTATCGACGCGGGACTGGGCATCATCGCGAGATTTAGTAAGACGTTCGATCTCTCCTGCAATAGCTTCAAGTCGGGCCTGCAAAGACTTAATGTGGCCTTCTTGTCGCGCAGTTCCTTCGCGTGCATCGGCGATGGCTCGCATGGCAGCAGCGATTGTGTCTTCATCACTTTTCAACGCACTCTCTGCCGCTGCGAGAACCGATGTTGCCTGAACTAATGCTTGCTGGGCGGAAATAACACTTGCTCGAAGTTCGCTTTCTTCAAGACGCAGAGACGCAGCCTCTTTATCTAAACTTTCTGGATCGCGACCAGATGTGCGGGCTTCTTCTGCTTCTTCATTGAGAAAGCGAGAACGCTCTTGGGCCAGGCTTTGTGTTCCACGGAATTTTTCACGCAAAGAGTTCAGGCTGTAATAGGTTTCTTGGGCGGCAACCAAAAGAGGGCCCTCATGTGCAGCTTGTGCATCGAGTGCTTCTTCACGACGGCGAACTGAATCAACTTCAGCTTCAACTGCTGAACGCTTCTCGCGCAACGCAGTTTCATCAGCAACTTCTAGTTCAAGAGTTTTTGACATAGAAATAAAGTCATCAGCTAACAATCGAAGTTTTGCATCACGCAAATCTGCTTGAATTGTTGCTGCTTTCTTGGCAACTTCTGCTTGCTTCCCAAGTGGACGTAGTTGACGGCGAAGTTCCACCGTTAGATCTTGAATACGTGCAAGATTTGCCTGCATCGAATCTAATTTGCGTAGTGCTTTTTCTTTTCGCTTGCGGTGCTTGAGTACGCCGGCAGCTTCTTCAATAAATCCCCGGCGCTCTTCTGGAGTAGCCATCAAAATTGCATCAAGTTGGCCTTGACCAACAATGACGTGCATCTCACGACCAATTCCTGAATCGCTCAAAAGCTCTTGAATATCTAGTAATCGAGATGCTTCACCGTTGATTTGATATTCACTTTGACCATTACGGAAAAGAATTCTAGAAATAGTCACTTCCGTGTAATCGATCGGTAGAGCGCCATCTGAGTTATCGATCGTTAATGAAACTTCAGCACGTCCAAGTGGAGCGCGCCCACTTGTTCCAGCAAAGATGACATCTTCCATTTTGCCGCCACGCAGTGATTTTGCGCCCTGTTCACCCATAACCCAGGTGAGGGCATCTACAACATTTGATTTACCTGAACCATTCGGACCAACCACGCAGGTGATTCCGGGTTCGAGACGAAGAGTGGTCGCGGAAGCAAAGGACTTAAAGCCCTTGAGCGTCATACTCTTCAAATACACCCCGTAAACCTATCGTCTCTGGAGCGTGTTTTTAGTGAATTTAGGCTTGCGGAAAGGTGGTTTTTAACGCTTCATAGGCTGCGCGTGCGGCTACTTGTTCAGCCTCTCGCTTGCTCTTTCCAGTGCCTTCGCTCAATGCTTGACCACTTAACATTGCAACAGCGGTGAAATTTTTGTCATGGTCTGGGCCATCTTCGCTGACAATATATTCAGGTGCACCTTTGCCAAGTGAAGCCGCTAATTCTTGTAACGCTGTTTTCCCATCAAGACCAGCACCTCGTGCAACAGCAGAATCCATTGTCGGTGTAATCAACTTACGAACTATTTCAGTGCATTGATCAAAACCAAATTGCATATAAATAGCGCCAATCAATGCTTCGAGAGCATCAGCAAGCAGTGAGTTTTTGTCGCGTCCATTCGTTACCTCTTCGCCTTTTCCAAGACGGATGTATTGCCCAAGTTGCAATCCGCGCGCGATATCTGCGAGCGCACGCATGTTGACAACGCCTGAACGCAATGGTGAGAGGCGACTTTCATCAAAATCAGGATAGCGTTTGTAGAGTTCTTCAGTAACAATTAAACCAAGAACTGAATCACCAAGAAATTCAAGGCGCTCATTAGTTTCTTTACTTCCGGATTCATAGGCATATGAACGATGGGTAAAGGCTAATTCGAGCAAAGCTGGATCGAGTGTTACTCCCAGCTGCTCACTGAGCATTGAACTCAGATCAGACCTCTAATACCTGGCGACGGTTGTAAGTACCGCACGTTGGGCATGCTGTGTGCTGCAATTTAGGCTGCTGGCATTGCCCGCATGTTGATAGAGAGGCTGCAGTAGTTTTCCACTGGCTACGTCGTGAGCGCGTCTTTGAACGCGACATTTTTCGCTTTGGTACTGGCACTGTTCGAACCTCTTCTCAATCCTTGAGCAGCCACTGGGCTGCAGAGGGTAAGTATCCCTTAAAAAGCCTAAATCTTGAAATCGGGGTCATCGGGGGTTAAGTCCCCAAGTTTTAGACCATCAAGACTGGCCCAGCGGGCATCAATAATTTCGTGGGCGTGGTCTTCCGGCAGTTCGGCCCACTTGCCGCCACATTCAGGGCATAGACCCAGACAATCTTCGCTGCATAGAGGGTTGCTGGGTAATGACAGGACAATCGCATCTCGTATGGGGGTCTCCAGATCAAGGATGTCCCCCTCCATCATGAACTCATCAGCCACATCTAAATCTTCACTGGTTAAGTCCTCCGTCGAACTCTTTCTCTTTTTCTTGCCCCGCTCATTTGTTGGTTCATAGTTATAGAGCTCTTGAATCTTGCGCTCAATCACAATTTCAACGGGATCTAAGCAACGAATGCACTCTCCCTGGGCAACGGCATAGACATCAGCGCTGAGCAATACACCCTCAGTAACAGATTCCAGGCGGGCATCAACTTCAATAACTTCTCCTGATGGGACTGAAATTAAGTCAACACCAAATTTTTCCTTAACAACAATATCTAATTCATACTCTTTCATCTCACCTGCACGACGAGGTAATTCGTAGGTATTGAGCTTGAAAGAATCTGGAGCTTTGCTCATTAGCCTTTACTCGTCAGCTAGTTGCGACAAGACATCCTTGTCATTTGCGCCGGCTAGTCGATCACGCCCACGAGAAACCGCATCCATCGTCTTATTAAGAATGACCTCTAGGGTCGCAAGGCGTCCATCAATGTAGTCCTCAACCTCTTGTTTTTCTATCTCAGCGGTCTCGCGAGCATCATCTAAAATCTTACGAGCTTCGTCTCGCGCGATTTGAACGATTGATGTCTGTTCCACCATTTGAGCAACATCTTCACGAGCAATAGTGATCATCTGCTCTGCGCTAACGCGCGCTTCTTCGATAATGGCATCACGCGTTTCAATAATCTTTCGCGCAGACTCAAAATCTGTTGGAAGAGCTTCACGGGCATCATCTAGAATCTCGAGCATCTCGGCACGATGAACCACGCAACTTGCAGACAAAGGAACTCCACGTGCTTCTTCAACTAAAGTGATTGCTGATGTTAACTTATCTACTGAATCCATTTTTATTTCCCCGCTACTCGATCTTTAAGTGCTTCATTAACCGATGGTGGAACCATTGTTGAAACGTCACCGTTGTAATGAGCAAGCTCTTTTACAAGAGATGATGACAAGAATGAATGGGCAGGCGATGTTGCCATAAACATTGTTTCAACACCTGATCCCTGCAGATTTACTTGAGCCATCTGCAATTCGTAGTCAAAGTCAGTAACCGCTCTCAAACCTTTAACGATGGCTTGGATTGAATTGCTCTTGCAATAATCAACAAGTAGTCCGCTCCATGAATCCACTGAAACATTAGGAAACTTTGTTGTCACTTCTTGAATCATCCCAATACGTTCAGCAACGGTGAAAAGACTTGATTTGGTGCGATTTTCAAGAACAGCCACAACTACGTATTCAAACTGCTGGGCCGCACGCTCAATGATGTCTAAGTGCCCATATGTGATGGGATCAAAGGATCCTGGGCATACGGCGCGCTTCATGTGTCAAACGCTAGCAATACTGAGCCCAGTTATCCATTCTTACGGCTGGTAATTGGCGTAATAAATGGTCGCCTGACCATATTTTCGCTCACGCGCAGGGATAAAAGCATCTGGCCATATAAATTGAGCCGCGCGCGCTGTGCGCTCTACTGCAATAAATGCATCAGGGCTTAGAAATTCGTAGTCATGCAAAGCACTCAAAACATCTTCAACAGCTTGATTAGAAAAGTCATACGGCGGATCAATATAAACAAGATGATATTTATCTTTAGGTGCATCCTTTAGAAACCGCTCAGCGCTCATCCCATACACATGAAAACTTCCCGTTGGATTGGATTTCTTGACTATTTCAAAGTTGGTTTCAATAGTTTTTTGTGCTTCATCATCTTTTTCAACTACGTGAACAGATGTTGCCCCTCTAGACAATGATTCCAATCCAATTGCACCAGATCCACCAAATAGATCTAAAACATGTAGGCCTTCAAAGGTTCCAAACTCAGATGTCAATGAAGAGAAGAGTCCTTCGCGGGCTCGATCAGATGTTGGTCTAGTGGCTCCTGCAACCGCGCCAAGTGTTCGGCCTTTTGCAACCCCGGCAATAATTCTCAATTGATTAACCCTTATCCAAATAGTCAACGGCTTGATCGCGCTGTAGCTGTGCAAGTTCAGCCCTGAGTGCAGGATAGTCTGATAAATCATTATCTGTAGCAATCAATGATTCCGCATCCTCACGGGCCTGCTCAATTAACCCTTCATCCCGTAAAACTCGGAGCAATCGCAAATGAGATTGAGTTCCAGATTGACTGGCTCCAAGCACATCTCCTTCTCTGCGTTGCTCAAGATCTATTCGAGACAACTCGAATCCATCTACCGTGCCGGCAACAGCATTTAATCTCTCACGAGCAGGTGTTTCTTCTTCGCACTGAGTCACCAGCAGACAGAGCCCAGGTGAGGTTCCGCGACCGACACGACCGCGCAACTGATGAAGTTGTGAAACACCAAAACGATCCGCATCCATAATCACCATGATCGTTGCATTGGCGACATCAACACCAACTTCAATAACCGTTGTTGAAACCAAGACATCGATATCACCCTTGGTAAAAGCTTGCATTGTTGTGTCTTTTTCATCAGCAGATAGGCGTCCGTGCAGAATAGCCAGTTTTAACCCTTTTAAGGGACCCGCATGTAGTGAAGGTGCTAACTCTTCGACAGATGTAATCTCAGATGACTCTTCTCCAAATAAGAAATCAATGTCAGCGTTTGCATCAGAATCAGCGCTAATGCGAGGTGCCACGATGTATGCCTGATGACCTTGCGCAACCTCTTCACTGATCCTTTGCCAGGCTCTGTCTAAAAAGCCTGGCTTCTCTTTTACCGGTACAACATGGGTAGTAATCGGTTGTCGACCTAAAGGTAGCTCGCGCAATGTTGAAACATCTAGATCGCCAAAGACAGTCATAGCAACTGTTCGCGGAATCGGAGTTGCTGTCATAACAAGTAGGTGTGGAGGCAGCACTGCTTTTTCTTTCAAGGCATCGCGCTGTTCAACACCGAAGCGATGTTGCTCATCGACAACAATTAAACCCAAATCTTTAAACTCAACTTTTTCACCAAGCAATGCGTGCGTACCAATTACGATCCCGGCAGCGCCAGTTGCAGCCAGAGCCAATGCTTCTTTTCGAGCCGCAGCACTTTGTGAACCTGTAATCAAAGTTACTTGTGTCGCTTTTTCAGAACCACCGAGCATTCCACCTTGACCTAATTCGCCCAGTAATTTCTGAATAGTCCGCAGATGCTGAGCAGCCAAAACTTCAGTTGGTGCAAGCAGGGCCGCCTGTCCACCACTATCGACAACTGCCAACATCGCTCGCACAGCAACAATAGTTTTACCCGAACCAACTTCGCCCTGTAATAAGCGGTGCATTGGGTGTGGTTGGGCAAGATCTGATTCAATCTCTTTACATACCGCTTTCTGACCTGCTGTTAATTCAAAGGGCAGAGTTACGTCAAATGCATCTAGTAAACCGCCGCTGATGCGCTTTCTAGAGGTTGAATTCAACTTCTTCAATTCAATTCTACGCATGACCAACAAAGATTGAAGAAGGAAGGCTTCATCAAAGGTCAAACGCTCTCGTGCGAGTTCGGCATGATCTAAATCTGCTGGTTGATGCAACTGGACTAACGCTTGATGTAGCGAAGGATAATTATGTTTCTCGCGAATTGAAGACGGTAAGAAATCTTGAATTTCCTCAAGTGAGCCAATTGCAAGTTGTGCGCATTGGGAAATCTTCCACGATGGCATTTTGGCTGAAGCGGGATACACAGGAAGATACTTGCCGGCAAAACCTTCGACAGCGCTATCAACATCTGAACCATCAGGAATCATTTCGTAATCTGGGTGAGATAACTGTTTCTTATTATTAAACACCCCAACTTTTCCTGCAAACAATCCTTGTCGTCCAACCTTCAAGTCTTTTTCTCGCCAGGCTTGATTAAAAAATGTTAGCGATAACTTGTCAGTTCCATCTGTGACAACAACTTCAAGCATGCTTCCCTTGCGTCCACGCATGGGCCTAGTTGATGCTGAGTACACCTGCGCCAGAATTGTTGTCTCATCGCCCTCATGCAGAGCGGAAATATCTGAAAGCTCACCACGCACCATGTACCGGCGTGGGTAATGGCGCATGAGATCCCCAATGCTCTTAATCCCAAAAGTGGTTTCAAGTACTTTGGCGGTGCGGTCACCTACGACCGCCGAAACCTTGTTCTCTAGTTGTGCCACACGGGCATTCTCTCCCTAAATCCATTGAAATCCGGGCAACAAGCGGGAATTGGCATTGAACCCCGCCTACGGGGTACCCTTACGCTCTGTTCCCATTGGAACCAGATCTATAGAAAAGTTAAAAGGAGTACCGCTGTGGCATCAACATGCGATATCTGTGGCAAAGGGCCCAGCTTCGGAAACAATGTTTCTCACTCACAGGTTAAGACCCGTCGCCGTTGGAATCCAAACATTCAGCGCGTTCGCACACTTGTTGCGGGAACACCAAAGCGCCAGAACGTGTGTACCTCATGCCTCAAGGCCGGAAAAGTAATTCGTTAATATTTGTTAATTGAAATGGCGCCAGGTATCTGGCGCTTTTTTCATTTCTGCTCCCAGAACTCCAGAGCCGGCAATTACCTCCCCAACGCAGAAACCATCTAAGTCATTTCCTGTTGCTAGAAATACATGATCCTCGCCACCAGCAAAAATCCACTGCCACACATCTACATCCTGGCTATCGGCTAATTCCTTTAATGTAACAAACTCAGGATGTTGGGCAAGTAACTCTTGGTCAAATTTTAGAGCAACACCAGATGCCTGTGCTAATTGTTCAGCTTGAATAATCAGTGCATCACTCACATCACACATCGAATGCGCTTTTTTATTTGAAAATTGAATCGCCGAAGCATAATCAAGTGTGGGTGCGCTGTATTCAGAAACAGCATGAACAGCCAGATCATCATCTAAATCTTTTTCAATTATTAAAAGCCCAGCTGCAGACCACCCCGGCAAAGTTGAAATATAGATTGAATCTCCTACCTGGGCGCCTGAACGAGTTATTGGAGTATCAACTTCTCCAATTGCTGTCATTGAAATAACAATGCATGGCCCCTTGGCTAAATCACCACCTACGACAAATGCCCCACAACTTCTTGCTTCATGTGCAATGCCTTCTGCGAGCTCTTCAATCCACTCCATGCTCTCTTGACCGGTAAGAGTTACTGCAGCTACTAGGTATTTTGGTGTACCGCCCATCGCATAGACATCTGCCAAGTTTGCAGCTGCTATCTTGCGACCAATATCAAAGGCGCTACTCCACTTGGTTGAAAAATGTGTACCTTCTACCGCCATATCGGTTGTGATAACAGTTTGATCAGTTGTCGCAACTACTGCCGCATCATCACCGATTCCTACTTCGACCCCTCGATGCGTCAGGCCAAAAATGCGTGCCAAAGCAGAAATTACGCCCGCCTCATCGAAGTTCATACCACCTAGCCTAATCGACTAGAGAGTAGGGCAGGTTCTACGGTAGCGTTTGAACCTCGAAGCGAAAGGACCTCACATGTCAGTACAAGCTTTCATTCTGATTCAAACTGAAGTTGGCAAAGCAACAGGAGTAGCCGATGCAGTTGCAAAGATTCCTGGGGTCACACTCTCTGAAGGTGTCACAGGTCCATATGATGTAATCATGCGCGCTGAAGCTTCAAGCATGGAAGATTTTGGTCGACTTGTACTATCAAAGGTTCAAGGCGTTCCAGGTATTACTCGCACATTGACCTGCCCCGTAACACACCTCAGCTAATACAAGAGGTCTAAGAGGACAGCGCAGTATCTATAAGCGCTGAAATCAATTCTGTATAGGTTACGCCTGAAGCTTGCCATAATTTTGGATATACCGATGTGCCTGTAAATCCAGGCATAGTGTTAACTTCATTGATAATAATTTCCCCGTCATGTGTATAAAAGAAATCACAACGAGCTAGACCAGAACATCCCAAGACATGAAATGCCGCGACAGCCAAGCGCCGAATTTCATCTGAAGCAGCGTCTGGAATATCTGCAGGTATTTTTACGGTTGTAGCGTCATCGAGGTATTTGGCCTCAAAATCATAAAACTCAAATTTTGGATCAACAACGATCTCGCCAACAGTAGAAGCGTCAACTTTGCCATCTCGCTCTAAAACTGCGCATTCAATTTCTCGGCCATTAATGGCAGTTTCAATCAAGACCTTGGTATCAAAGAGAAATGCATCGTTAAGCGCTGACTCCAAACCTGTGGCACTTTTTACTTTATGAGTTCCCCGGCTTGAGCCTCCGCTAGAAGGTTTTACAAATACTGGATAACTCAATGAATCCGTTGCGCTTTGCCAATCCTGCTGTGTAACTGCAACTCCATCTGCAACTTTCATTCCACTAGAGGCAAAGAGCAGCTTTGCAACCGCCTTATCCATTGCTTGTACTGAGGCACTCACACCACTGCCAACATAGGCAAGCTCTGCTTCATCTAATAAATTTTGGATCTTTCCATCCTCACCATATTCACCGTGTAAAACAGGAAAAACGCAATCAATGTCTAAGAATTCTCCATCAATTGAAAGTCCTGCCGAACTCAATTCGATGTGCTGCCCGTTATCTTCGATGACAGGCATTTTTTTATTGATGATCTCTAATTGATAATCACTGGGCAGAGCCACCCATGTGCCTGATTTAGTAATTCCAATTAATACGGGATCAAAGCGTTCTTTGTCCAAGCCTTTGAGAACACCTCCTGCTGACACACACGACACCTCGTGCTCGCTGCTGGGGCCACCGCAAATAATTGCGATTGTTTGCTTACTCACCTAATAAAGTTTTCTGCTTTAGTAGTTATCTCCATCAACCGATCTAAGGCCTGTGTTGGAGTAATTGACCCGGTAACAACATCTGCCACAGCTTCAATGACTGGCACTTCAACGCCTACACGGTGAGCTATTTCCAGAATTGCGCTAGATGAAGCCACGCCTTCAACGGTTTTTGCGACCTCTGTGCGAGCAACATCCATTGAGCCACTCCGCCCAAGTACTTCTCCAAAAGTTCGATTGCGAGACAAGGCAGAACCACAGCTAGCAACAAGATCTCCCATACCGGCCAAACCTGCAGCACTCAATGGATCTGCGTTATGAGCTGCACACAACCGTGCCACCTCATTGAGTCCACGTGTAATCAACATCGCCTGCGTGTTTTCACCAAAACCGAGACCGATAGAAATACCAACTGCAAGTGCAATCACACTCTTGATAGAACCAGCTAATTCACATCCCAAAACATCAACTGATGTGTAGACACGGTAATACGGTGTCGCAAAGAGTTGTTGCACCTTTTCAGCTAAAGCACTTGTTGACGCAGCAGCGACCGCACCTGCAGGCTGGCGCTTGATGAGCTCATAAGCAAGGTTGGGGCCAGTAATTATCGCGATATTTTCCGTCTCCATTACATCATGGATAATTTCCGTCATTCGAGACATCGTGCTTACTTCAATGCCCTTCAATGAACTCACATAGATTGCACCTGGTTGGACTAAAGGCTTCCAACTCATTAAATTCTGACGCAAAGTCTGTGCTGGAACGGCCAATACATAAATATTTGAATAATCAAATGCCTCTTGAATATCACTAGTTGCTTTCAGCCCAACTGGAAGCGCGTTGTCATCTAAATAGTATCTATTGGTGTGTTTAGTGTTGATCTCATCGACGACTTCTTGATTGCGGCCCCAAATCAGCACATGGTTACCGGCATCGCACAAAACCTGCGCAAGGGTGCTTCCCCATTGCCCTGCACCTAGAACTACTACTTTGCTCACTTTTTCTTTTCCTTCTTGAAATTACCGATGCGCGGTAAATTTGATGTGTGCGGATCAAATATTTCCACGGGCCGCTTTTCTCCACGAAGTTCTTCCAAAAGATTCGTCAACTCACGCATTATGAAAGCTGTAGCTTCTCTTAAAGCCTCAGGATCATTTTCTTTTCCATACCAGGGTGATAAATCCAGCGGCTGTCCAACTAACAGTTTGATGGGAGTACGGGGAAAAACTTTTATTTTCTTCTCATATGTTGGCATGACAATCTGTGAACCCCATTGGGCGATAGGAACGATCGGAGTGCGTGTAGCAATTGCCAATCTCGCCAGTCCGGTTTTTGCAACCATGGGCCAGCCATGTGCATCTCTGGTCAATGTTCCCTCCGGATAAACACCAACACAATGCCCAAGCTCTAACAGTCGAACCGCATGATCCAAGGCTTTAGATGCATCCTTGCTTTCGCGGGCAACTGGAACCATGCCCGCCGCAAGGACAAATCTTCCAATGACTGGAACTTTGAAAACTCCTTCTTTACCTATGTAACGAGGAGCGCGGCCATTTCTATATAAAAAGTGGGTAAGAAATAAGACATCTAAATATGAAACATGGTTGCTGGCGACTATAACCTTGCCACTCTTAGGGATATTTTCTCCGCCACGCCATACTTTTTTAGCCACGAGGTTCATTAGTGGAATAACTACCTTGGTCCCAATCTTAAAAGCAAGATTGGTGCCCAGCGGACTCCCTTGGGGCGGAGCAAATGAAATCTTGAACTCCGTCATGTGCTCAATAATAGTCCGTTACATGCAAAAGCGGGGCTAGCCTTAGCCAGCCCCGCTCTTTAAAGCACAAGAATTACTTCTTCTTAGCCTTCTTTACAACCTTCTTCGCTGCTGGCTTCTTCTTTGCAGGAGACTTCTTAGCAACCTTCTTAGTTGTCTTCTTGACAACCTTCTTTGCTGCCTTCTTTGGTGCCGCCTTCTTAGCAGCTGGCTTAGCAACTACCTTTGGCTCTGGCTTTGGTGCTGGAGCAAGCTTGCGATCTCCGGCAATAACTTCCTTAAGCGCCTTTGCAGGTAGGAAGCGAGCCTTCTTTGAGGCCTTGATCTTGATTGTCTCGCCAGTAAATGGGTTACGTCCCATACGTGCCTTGCGATCAACCTTCTTGAACTTACCGAAATCGTTGATCATTACATCTTCGCCCTTTGAAAGGTTACGAATGATTGTGTCAAAAACGATATCTACAGCGTGTGCTGCTTCCTTCTTGCTGTCGTTGAAGTGTGGTGCCAACGCCGCAATGAATTGGGCCTTATTCATTGAATTCCCCTTATTTACGCGTAAATGTTAGGCAACTGCTTAACATGTTCATAAACTTACGCGCATACAAGGGGTGATGAGGTTATTGATATGCGCGTGTCGCAGTTTTTATTTTCACGAGAATTATCAAAAATCGCATTTTTTATGCGTAGAAAACTCTAAATACGAGATTGAGGGTTAAGAGCACTCTCATTCACCCCTGCTCAAAACCTGCGTTTTACGCTTGTTTTTAACCCTTATGAACGAATTGGAAGAGTAGTTGGCTTGTATTCAGCGCGGTTTTTCTCGAAAGAATCAATGGAATCAGTCTGCTTTAGGGTCAAACCGATGTCATCCAATCCTTCCATTAAACGCCAGCGGGTGTAATCATCGATTTCAAACCCTAAGCTTTTTGAACCATAGTTAACTGTGCGAGTTTCAAGATCTACCGTAATTGAAGTTGTTGGGTCTGCTTCCACAGCCGTCCACATCGCTTCCACCTCATCTTGTTCCAAAATGATTGTCAGCAAACCACCCTTGAGGGAATTGCCTCGGAAGATGTCTGCAAAGCGGCTGGATATAACTACTTTAAAGCCATAGTTCTGCAACGCCCATACGGCGTGCTCACGAGATGAGCCTGTTCCAAAATCAGCTCCTGCAATAAGAACTGTGCCGTGCTTGTATGCATCCTTGTTCAAAACAAACTCTGGATCATTGCGCCAAGCAGCAAATAGACCATCCTCAAAACCACTGCGGGTTACTCGCTTTAAATAAACAGCAGGAATAATTTGATCTGTATCAACATTGCTGCGGCGAAGCGGGACTCCGGTGCCAGTGTGCTTAATAAATTTTTCCATGGTGTTGGCTCCCTATAGATCCGCAGGTGATGAGAGAGTTCCACGCAGCGCCGTTGCAGCTGCAACTAGTGGACTCACAAGGTGTGTGCGACCACCCTTGCCCTGTCGACCTTCAAAGTTACGGTTAGAAGTAGATGCAGAACGCTCTCCGACTGCAAGTTGATCTGGGTTCATTCCAAGACACATGGAACATCCTGCATTGCGCCATTCAGCACCTGCATCAAGAAATACCTTATCCAGGCCTTCTGCTTCTGCTTCTAGGCGAACACGGGCAGAGCCAGGAACTACCAACATACGCAACGTTGATGCGATTTTCTTCCCCTTCAACACATCTGCTGCTGCTCGCAAATCTTCAATTCGACCATTTGTGCATGACCCCAAGAAAACAGTGTCAATGGCTATCTTTTTAAGGGGCATTCCAGCCTCAAGACCCATATAAACAAGTGCACGTTCTGCTGCGGTGCGTGCTTCCGTGTCTGCGATATCTGCAGGGTTTGGAACCACAGAATTGAGCGGCAAACCCTGTCCTGGGTTAGTTCCCCATGTGACAAAGGGCTCTAGCTCATTGGCATTGAGATTTACTTCAACGTCAAATTTCGCATCTGGATCTGTAAATAGTGTTGACCAGTAAGCAAGCGCTGCCTCAAAATCTTCAGGTGCGTGTGGCTTACCCTTGATGTAATCAAAAGTTATTTGATCGGGGGCGATTAATCCGGCTCTAGCTCCTGCTTCAATAGACATGTTACAAACTGTCATGCGTGATTCCATTGACAGGGCGCGGATTGCAGTGCCTCGGTATTCAATGACATATCCCTGGCCACCGCCCGTACCAATTTTTGCAATGATCGCAAGAATTATGTCTTTTGATGTCACACCTGGCTGCAAGGATCCCTCAACATTTATCGCCATGGTCTTTGGTCGCTGCAGCGGCAAAGTCTGTGTTGCCAAAACATGTTCAACTTCAGAGGTGCCAATACCAAAGGCAAGTGCACCAAATGCTCCATGAGTAGAAGTGTGCGAATCTCCGCACACAATTGTCATGCCGGGTTGCGTAACTCCTAGCTGGGGTCCAACGACGTGCACAACGCCCTGGTCCTTATCTCCCAGCGAGTGGATGCGAAGGCCAAACTCTTTACAGTTTGCCCGCAAAGTATCGACCTGCAACTTCGAGACTGGATCTGCAATTGGTTTATCAATATTTAGTGTTGGAACATTGTGATCTTCTGTTGCAATTGTTAGATCCGGACGACGAACTGGGCGTCCTGCAAGGCGCAGACCATCAAATGCTTGTGGGCTAGTTACTTCATGGATTAAATGTAGATCGATGTAAATCAGATCTGGTTCACCTTGTGCAGCACGAACAACATGCTCTGCCCAAATTTTCTCCGCTAGCGTTATACCCACAGTCATTGCCTCCTTGCTCAACTAGTTTGCGTATCACATCTTGAGATGTTAATATCACCCTATGAACAAGAATAATAGCGGAGTTGGCGTATTAGATAAAGCCGTAGCCATTTTAAGCACCTTAGAGGCCGGCCCGCATTCACTTGCTGAATTAGTTGCTGCTACAGGCATTGCTCGTCCTACAGCCCACCGCCTCGCTGTTGCACTTGAGTTCCACCGTTTAGTAGCTCGTGATTTAACGGGACGATTTGTTCTAGGACCGCGTTCGGCTGAACTAGGTGCAGCTGCAGGTGAGGATCGCTTATTAGCCGCTGCTGCGCCCGCTCTGGCCGCTTTGCGCGATGCAACAGGGGAAAGTGCGCAGTTGTATCGCCGCCAAGGGGATCTGCGCATCTGCGTTGCTGTGGCTGAACGTTTATCAGGGTTGCGCGATTCTGTTCCAGTTGGTGCTGCCTTAACTATGCAGGCTGGATCTGCCGCGCAAATTCTTCTTGCTTGGGAAGAGTCCGAAAAGATTCATCGTGGTTTAACTAACGCACGATTTACTGCGGCACAACTATCTGCAGATCGTCGTCGCGGTTGGGCGCAATCAGTTGGGGAACGTGAAGCCGGAGTAGCTTCTGTTTCAGCACCTGTGCGTGCTCCTAATGGCAAAGTAATAGCTGCTGTCAGCATAAGCGGCCCGATCGAACGTCTAGGACGTCAACCTGGCCGCATTCATGCCGCTGCTGTCGTTGCTACTGCAGCTCGTCTGACTGAACATCTAGCTCGCGAATAACGCGAGAAATTGTAGAAAAGGAAAAACCTTTTCTTTGTAGCAGGGATTGAATTCTGCGAATCTGAACCTCTGGCTCAAGTCGACTCATTGTGTTGTACTTCTTCATTCCGAGCGAAAAAGCGGATCGATACTCAGATTCATCATCAATCTCATCCAACGCTTGATCAATACTGGATTGATCTACTCCCCTAGTGCGAAGCTCACCAGCAATAATGCGCTTAGATAACTTCTTAGAGGTATGACGAGATTGAGTCCAGGCCTTTGCAAACTCTTCGTCGTTAATCAAGCCACTTTCTTGAAGACGAAAAATCGTTGCCTGAGCAACATCATCTTCTACCCCACGCTTTTTTAAGTGAGCCAGAAGCTCACCCTTACTCTTGGCGCGTGCAACCAAAGCATTAAGCGCGATGGTGTTTGCGATTGAGTAAGGGTCAGCCTCCTGGTCAACCTTTAGGTACTCAAGCATTGGAGCTTAGAAATCCACCTCTGCGGCAGCCTCATCAATAGCAGCAACAAGTGCTGGATCGACCTCAACTGGAACAAAGTGAGCGCGGATCTTGTTTTCAATCTCATTTGCTAGATCTGGGTTATCAATCAGGAATGCGCGAGCATTTTCCTTACCCTGACCCAGCTGATCTGCCTCGTATGTGTACCAAGCACCAGACTTCTTAACAACTCCAATTTCAACACCCATGTCGATCAATGAGCCTTCGCGTGAAATTCCTGTGCCGTAAATAATGTCAAACTCTGCCTGCTTAAACGGTGGAGCCATCTTGTTCTTAACTACCTTTACGCGGGTACGGTCCCCAACAGATTGTTGTCCATCCTTAAATCTTCCAATTCGACGGATACCATGGCGTATGGAGGCGTAGATCTTAAGTGCCTTTCCACCTGTTGTTGCCTCTGGAGAACCAAACAAAACACCGATCTTGTCACGCAACTGGTTAATAAAGATTGCTGTTGTCTTTGATTGGTGCAGCGCGCCTGTGATCTTACGAAGTGCCTGAGACATCAAACGAGCTTGTAGACCCATGTGTGAATCACCCATCTCGCCTTCGATTTCTGCGCGAGGAACAAGTGCTGCAACTGAGTCAACTACAACAAGATCAAGTGCACCTGATCGGATAAGCATGTCCATGATCTCTAGCGCTTGCTCACCAGTATCTGGTTGTGAGACCAAGAGTGCATCAATATCAACACCGAGCTTCTTTGCATACTCTGAATCAAATGCATGCTCTGCATCGATAAATGCACAGATGCCGCCAGCCTTTTGAGCATTTGCAATTGCATGCAAGGTAAGAGTTGTCTTACCGGAAGATTCTGGTCCGTAAATTTCAACAACGCGACCTCGTGGAAGTCCACCAATACCAAGTGCGATGTCGAGTGCGATTGAACCAGTTGGAATAACTTCGATCACTGTGTTCTGTCGCTCTGACATCTTCATTACTGCGCCTTTACCAAATTGACGTTCGATCTGGGCTAGGGCTGTATCCAACGCCTTGTGGCGTTCAATGTTGGCTTTGTCTTGTGCTGCATCGTTTGCTTTATTACTTTTTTCAGTAGCCACGTACATTCCTTTCGATAGAACGTCCTGCGCTATGCAGTTCGTTTGGTGTGCGGCCCAGAAGGTACGGAGACCCAACGACGGTCTGCAGAAGCTCCACAACTGGTGTGGAGAAGTGCTGCAGGCGGAGGTTGGAACCGCTCTGGTTGTACTCGGAAAGTTTATCCGAACATCTGTTCGAAAGGTAACAGGTGGCACTGACAAGCTCAGGCGTGTCGCCACGGGCATACTTACCCCCGTGCTGATCTTGCTCCCACCCTCTGAGAAGAAATCTGCCTCCCCTGGGCCGGCAATCCAGGTCTACACAGGGGTTCTCTACGCCGCCTTGGGATGGGATCGCCTGACCAAGGCGCAACAAAAGCTGGGTGGAAAATCAATCGCAATCATTTCAGCCAAATACGCGGTGGTGCGCCCCTTAGATCCAATAAAGCCATACAAGGAAAAGATCAACAATAAAAAGATGGCACCACGTGTGGAGAAATCTCTTGCTGGCATTGAATCTGAATTAATTATTGATTGTCGCTCATCAACATATCAAACAGTCTGGCAATCCCCCGTCGCGATAACCGTTGAAATCAAGGTCTTTACCAAAATTGATGGCGAGAAAAAGGTCATTACCCACATGTCCAAAAAGACCCGTGGTGAAGTTACACATCACATCCTAAAGAGTGCAAAAGTTCCTGCTAATCCATATGAACTGGAAGCAATAGTTTCGCAGGAGTTTGAATGCGAATTAATTCAAGGAGGTAAGAAAAGTCCTTGGGTGCTAGAGGTGTATTGCTAAAGCTTTTCTACGAGGCAAGAAGAGCAGTTTTCTTAATCAGCTCAACGGTTAATGCAGGATAGTTCCACATAATCACATGCGCACAGTTATCAACAACGATCCACCGCGAATGCGCAGGTGCAACACTTTTTTCTTGAGCAATCTTTTCTGGCAATGTTAGATCTTCATCTCCAAAAACTACAGAGAGCTTTACCTTTTCAGGGACGACAGATTCAAATCTACGCCCATTTGCGCCATGCCACATCGGCATATATCCCTTTGACTTTGCCATCGCAATAACTGAATCACGGCAGGATTCAAAACTTAATTCCCGCCACAAGTGTGTGATCTTCTTATATCCAATAGCTTTTAAAACTGGAATTCGATATGCAGTCTTCATAAAGTGCTGGGATATTTTCGCAAGGATTCGAGCAACAAGACTTGGTGGGAACTTTCGTGGTGGTTGTTCATGCCATAAACCAGCCGGGGCTAATGCGGTAACACTTAAAATATGATCTGGTGCTACCGCTGCCATCTCTAATGCGATCCATCCTCCAAGGGAGTTTCCGGCAACGTGCATAGTTTTAACATCCATCTCAGAAACCATGTAATCAACTATCGCCTGAGCAAGGGAACGTGGATCCATTTCTTCATTCTGGCTAAGTGGTGCATCACCATGTCCTGGAAGGTCAATTGCATAGACCGTGAAACTTTCAATTAGTTGTGGCACCAGAGTTTTCCAAATATTTCCAGCAGAACCCAATCCATGCACAAGGACAAGTGCGGGGTTATTCAAGTCTTGTGTGTAACGATGAGCGCTAACTGGCATTTTAGTACTTGTACTTTTCTGTCTCAGTCGGATGAGCTTTACATACAGCCCTCCAAATAACATCTGGCTCAAACCCAGCAGCTAATGCCTCATTCACGCTTTTGCTACCTAATTCTGAAAGTGCGATATCTGAAGAGAATGAAGGTGCCCAGGCATCACCAAATGACAAGGTGATGCGCTCCCGAAGATCAGAGATTCGCAATTGCGGTAATTGCTTCTGCTTGTGCACGCGATTGTGCAGGAGTAATTGGATGCAAAGCCTGTCCGATCAACCAGCGTGTTGCGAGCTCACTTTTTCCGCTTCCCAACAAGTGAGTCATAGCAATTGCAAAAGCTTTCCATAAAACATCTGTCTGAGCAGATAAGGCAGTGGTCAAAAGGTCAGGATCCTGCGAGCGCATCGCAGCTAGGGCTTTGTCTTGGGAAATTTCAATTGAGATCAGCTCCAGAGCAGAGGTTGCATCAGGGGCTGCTTGGGCAATTACAACTAGCCGTTGCATTTCTGATTCACACAGACTACGAATAACGCTCTCTTTGTCTCGGTAATGGTTGTATAAAGTAGCGCGAGAAACTTCGGATACATCTGCAATTTCGATCATGGACATTTTTTTTAAACCAGTTGTTGCAATTAATTGTTTTGTCGCCTCAAGAATTGCGTATTGCGTACGGCGGTGAGTTGCTACTTGTGGCGCGTACTTATTAAGCGGCATCGACAACAGTGAGAGTTACGCCCTCACGGCTCTTGAGCTCTGCAGAAACATCACTGAAAACGCCGGAAAGAGAAAGTCCTAATGCAACGCAAATTGCATTAAGTAATTCAGAGGATGCTTCTTTTTGTCCGCGCTCGACCTCAGAGAGATATCCAAGAGAAACACGGGCATCACGTGCGACATCGCGCAATGTGCGACCTTGGGCGGTGCGCGCAGAACGAAGGGTTTGGCCAATAGCTTCACGGACTAGAACCATTGTCATACTCCCTTCAATTGTCGATCCTTAAACGCGATGTCTAAGGATACGCGCAAAGGTGGCAATCGCGCTTGATGTGGCAGCGTTTCTCACAGAATCACGATCTCCTGACAAGGCTAACTCGATTGTGTGGCTGATTGGGCCTTCAATGGCAACCCACACGACGCCTATCGGATACCCATCCGACGGAGTAGGTCCAGCAACACCTGTTGTAGAAATCGCCCAGGTTGTGCCAAAGGAGTTGATCGCACCTTTTGCCATAGCAATTGCGACCTCTTCACTGATCACGGTGTGCTTTTGAATCAGCGCTGGGTCAACATTTAAGTGGGAAATTTTAATTTCATCGCGATATGCCGTTACTCCACCTACAAAGACATCAGATGCTCCTGCAACAGTGACAATTCCAGCACTTACAGATCCTGCAGTTAAAGACTCTGCGGTACTAATTGTTTCTCCGCGTTGGCGCAGATGTTCAACGATCTCGGCAGAAAAGCCAAGGATCTCGTTTGCTAACGTCATCTGCCTAACCTTTCTTAATTCACTCTTTGTGTGTGAAGGCTGATTTCACATAATACACACCGGTAACGATAGTCAGTACCACTGCGATATACATAAAGCCATCACGGAACCAGTAAAGATTGGCACTCAGTGGCAACACATAGAAGCCAACGCCAAAGTTCTGCATCGTCGCCTTGATCTTTCCGCCCTTGTTAGCTGGGATAACTCCCCGCTTTATGACAGAGACTCGAAATAAGGTGATTCCAATTTCACGGAACAAAATCACACCTGTAATCCACCATGGCATTGTTCCTAAAATCGATAGTGAAACCATCGCCGTACCGATCATGAATTTATCGGCAACTGGATCTAAGAACTCCCCAAACTTGGTAACAGTCCCTCGACTTCTAGCCAACTTTCCATCTAGAACATCTGATAAGCCAAGCACAAAGAAAACGCACCAAGAAATGTATTGCCAAGTTGGATCATCGCCACCATTCTTAAAAAGGGTATAGGCGCCAACTGGGACAAATAGCACCCGCATTACAGTGATGAAATTGGGTGTTATGAAAGCTGGCAGGTTCATAGCGGCTTAGCCACCAAATCTGCCCCCATTGAATCAATAACCACCGCATCAACATACTGTCCGACTTTGTAATCTGTTCCAATAAAAGAAGTTGTGCCATCTACTTCAGGTCCTTGGTGAGCTGCGCGACCTTCCTGCAGCTCCTCATCTTCAATCAGAACCCGCACATTTTCACCAATTCGCGCCTGTGCTCGCAATGAAACCATTTCATCGGCTAGTGAGGATAATGTTTCAACTCGCTGGGCAATTATATCTGCATCAACTTTGTCTACCAGATTGAGGGCTTCAGTATTGTCTTCATCTGAATACCCAAATACTCCAACAGCATCTAACTTTGCCTTAGTAATAAAGTCGGCCAGATCATCAAAATCTTCTTGGGTTTCACCTGGAAAACCAACTATAAAGTTTGAACGAATTCCGGCCTCTGGTGACACCGCGCGAACTTGGCTGATCAGATGTAAAAACTTTTCGCTATCTCCAAAGCGGCGCATCCTTCGAAGTACCGTTGGACTGGTGTGTTGAAAGGATAAATCGAAGTACGGCGCAGTTTTATCTGTTGCGATCATGGCTTGAATCAGTGTCGGGCGCATTTCAGCTGGCTGCAAGTAAGACAATCGCACGCGCTCCACACCAGGTAGGGCTGCGATATCCGGCAAGATCTTTTCCATCAATTGGAGATCGCCTAAATCTTTTCCATAGGAGGTTGTGTTTTCACTGACTAAGAAAAGTTCTGTGACGCCATTTTCAGCCAGCCAACGCGCCTCTTTGATGATGTCGGTGGGACGCCTTGAAATAAAGGATCCACGGAAATATGGAATCGCACAAAATGAACAACGTCGATCACAGCCTGAAGCAATCTTTAGCGGAGCCCAAGGCGCATTGCCTAAACGCTTTCTAGAAAACTCTTCACTCTCGCGGGCATCTGCGCGATCAACTGGAGCAATCGGCAGCAATGCCCGGCGATCTCTCGGCACGTGCGACTTATGGGATTCACCGGCGATAATTGATTGCAGGCGCGCAGAAATATCTTTGTAGTCATCAAATCCTAGGATTGCATCTGCTTCAGGAAGTGCAGCTGCTAATTCATTTCCATAGCGTTCTGCCATACAACCGACTGCAACAACGGCCCGAGTAACCCCATGACCCTTGAGCGAATTAGCCTCTAAAAGGGCATCTACAGAATCTTTCTTAGCAGACTCAATAAAACCACATGTGTTCACAAGTGCGACCTCAGCTGACTCAACATCATCAACAAGGGTCCAGCCATCGGCTGCTAAGCGGCCAGCTAATTCTTCAGAATCTACTTCGTTTCGGGCGCATCCAAGTGTGACTACTGCAACGGTGCGCTTCATTTGCGCAATCTTACCCTGTTTAAGGCTATTAAGAATCTACCCCATACGACACGCTAACAACTTCGCCATCGGCACCGATTGGATCGACCGATTTACCGTTCACAGTTAGATCAACGCCACCGGCATTGCCAACTTTTATGTTGAGGGAAACTTCAGTGCTAAAGGTTTTGGTAGTGCCGCGTGCAATTTGGCCACTAAAGAGTGTTCGTCCTGATGCATCAGATACAAAGAGCCAGCTTTTGCCTCGTGCTGCAAAAATCACAAGCTCTACACCAGTCCCCGTTGAAACAGTTGCTTCCTCAGTGGGGGTCGCTTCACTTGCTGAAGTAGAAGGAGTCGGACTTGCTGATTCTGAAGCAGTTGCAATCGGTTCAGGTATATCCAGAGATGATGTGTTTGAAATAATTATTTGAGCAAGCCCAACTACAAACAAGGATGAAACAGAAATTGTTGCCAATACTTTCCAAGAAACTTTACGAGCTTCTTGGGGTTCTTTCATAACGCCTTTTTCTACCAGCAAATCTTGCATGGATCGATCTACCTGCATCTGTTCTTCTTCAAATGCAGCGATGAATATAAGTGGGTCGACACCTAACTTTGTTGCAATATTTCGTATGTGACCACGTGCATATGTTTCACCACCGCAATTACTAAACGAATCTGCCTCCATTTCACGCAACAATGAACCACGAATATTTGTGGCTGCAGAAAGATCTTCAATACTCAGCCCAGCACTCTTTCGTGCTTGAGTAATCAAAGAACCAAGAGACATGAACTAATCCTCAAACTTGCTATGGGGTGAGTCATAATCTTAAAGCAGAACAGGTGAGGGTGAATAGATACAAGCGTGAGAAATAGGGGTGAAAGAGGGTTACTTCCCTCCATGTTTACCTTCTATTAATAATCGCGAAGGGTTGCAAGCACAGAATCAAGTTCATCAGGCTTGACCATCACGGTGCGCGCCTTAGAACCCTCTGAAGGACCAACAATTCCTCGAGACTCCATCAAGTCCATCAGGCGTCCAGCTTTGGCAAAACCAATTCGTAATTTTCTTTGCAACATGGATGTTGAACCAAATTGAGTTCCCACTACAAGTTCAACTGCCTGACACAGTTCATCTAGATCATCGCCAATTTCCTTATCAACCATTTTCATCTGGTTAGCGGGTGCAGTCACATCATCGCGATATCGCGGTTTTAACTGCTTCTTAACATGGGTTGTGACCGCTTCAATTTCACGCTCCGAAACATATGCTCCTTGAATTCTTATCGCCCTGCTAGAACCCATTGGAATAAACAAAGCATCGCCTTGTCCTACTAGCTTTTCAGCACCCGGCGTATCCAAAATAACTCGACTATCGGCAAGTGAACTTGTTGCAAAAGAAAGGCGCGATGGAACATTTGCTTTAATCAAACCAGTAACGACATCTACTGATGGTCGCTGTGTTGCCAATACCAGGTGGATACCTGCAGAGCGCGCTAACTGAGTAATGCGCACAACAGATTCTTCAACCTCTTTTGCTGCAACCATCATCAAATCTGCTAGTTCATCGATAATTACAAGTAGGTACGGATATGGCTCAATAGTGCGATCACTTCCTGGTGGTGGAACTACCTTTCCAGCACGAACCGCCTTATTGAAGTCATCGATGTGCCTAAAGCCAAATGTTGATAGATCCTCATAGCGAAGATCCATTTCGCGCACGACCCACGTGAGAGCATCTGCAGCTTTTTTAGGGTTGGTGATAATTGGAGTTATAAGGTGTGGAATACCTTCATATGCATTTAGTTCTACCCGCTTAGGATCAATGAGAACTAGGCGCACATCATCAGGAGTTGAGCGCATTAGTATCGAGGTAATCATGGCGTTAATCATTGAAGACTTACCTGCACCAGTTGCACCAGCAACTAAAAGGTGAGGCATCTTGGCAAGATTTGCGCAAACATAGTTGCCCTCAACATCCTTACCTAAGGCAACCAGCATTGGATGTAGATCTTGACCTGCCACAGTTGAGCGCAAAACATCGCCTAACGCCACAATTTCGCGATCAGCATTTGGAATTTCAATTCCGACGGCAGACTTACCCGGAATTGGCGACAGGATGCGAACATCACTACTAGCAACAGCGTAAGAAATATTCTTTGCAAGCGCAGTTATGCGCTCTACCTTCACCGCATTTCCAAGTTCAACTTCATATCGGGTAACTGTTGGACCACGCATAAAACCAGTAACTTGTGCGTCAATTTCAAACTGCAAAAAGACCTCAGTTAAAGCAGCAACGACGACTTCGTTTGCTTTGCTCTTTGCCTTAGCAGCAGGTCCAGCTCGCAAAATATCAGATGCTGGAAGTTCGTACACAACATCTGCTGTTAACAACAATTGTTCTGGTCGCTTTGCTACAACAGTATTTTCAACATTATGAGCAAGCGGAGAAACGGGTACTGGGATTGTGAACTCTTCATCAAAACTTTCCTCGTCAAGCTCTTCTTCCTCTTCAGGATCATTCCATACCCCAACAACTGGTGTATCAAAGGGCGGGGTGTCTGTAATTTCAAACTCTTCTTCAACTCGTTCTGCTCTTTCAGGACGTTTAGACCACAGCCATTTACCTGAATTTGAGATACGAGCAATAACCTCAGAAACTGGAGTCGCAGTAATTACTAATAATCCAAAGATAAAAACAATATAGAGAATTGGTTCCGCCAACACTGTCGTTAATCCGACTAGTGGCTTAGTTACTGCGTATCCCAGCCATCCCCCGCCCTCGCGCATTGCAGTTGCACCCGTTCCAGTTGAGGCATTGAATCGGTGGGCTAACCCAGTTGATGAGAGCAGCAAAGCCAGTGTTCCAATAATTATTCGGCCCGTGGCCTTTGAATCTTCGGGAACGCGAAATAATCTAAATGCAAAATAAATAAGTACCAATGGCGCAACAAATCCAACGCGACCAAACCCACCGTATATGACTGAATAGACTGCTCGGCCAAGAAGATTGTCGGAGTGAAACCACGTTCCGGCAGATGCAAGTAAGGCTGCAATTAAAATTAGAAAGGCAATTCCATCTCGTTGATGTGCTGGATCTAAATCTCTGGCACCACGAGCAATAAGGCGAACACTCTTTCCGAGTGACTTGGCGATAAACCGCCACGTAGCAGCGATGCCACGACCAAGTGCTGCTGTTACCGCACCTGACTTAGATTTAGCTTTTTTTCTTTTAGCCACACGGTCGATCGTAAAGGGTGAACAATTTGGAACCTACTAGGCGCGCCGCGCTTTAAACTTCAATAACCACAGGGACAATCATCGGCTTTCGACGATGCTCTCCCCCAACCCATCCTCCGATTGTCTTGCGCACTATTTGAGATAGCTGATGGGTTCCGTTGATCCCATCGACTACCGCCGTTGCAAGGGCTTTTTCAATTCGCAACTTTACTTCATCAAACATTGCAGCATCCTCATTAAATCCACGTGCGTGGATATCTGGCCCTGCAACTATTTTTCCGCTTTGAGAATCAATGACCACAACACAAGAAATAAATCCTTCTTCCCCCAAAATTCGTCGATCCTTCAATGAACTTTCAGTGATATCCCCAATACTCTGGCCATCTACAAATACAAAGCCCACGGGAATTGCGCCAACTACTTCTGCCTCATGATTAACTAAATCAATCACAACACCATTATCAATGATAAATGTATTTTCTCGTGGAACACCCGATTGAATTGCTAGCTCTGCATTAGCCTTGAGGTGTCTCCATTCTCCATGAATTGGCAAAACATACTTAGGTTTAACAATGTTGTAGCAGTACAGCAACTCTCCTGCGGCAGCATGGCCAGAGACATGCACCATGGCATTTGCTTTATGCACCACTTTGGCACCAAATCGAGTCAATTCATTGATGATTCGAAAGACTGAGTTTTCATTTCCTGGAATCAGTGATGAAGCCAAAATTACTGTGTCACCTTCGCCCACGCGAATCTGATGATCTCCGTTAGCCATCCGAGATAGCGCAGCCATTGGTTCACCTTGAGAACCAGTACAAATTAAAACTACATTGTCATCATATTGATCAAGATCTTTGGCATCGATCACTAAATCTGCAGGAACGTTGAGATATCCCATGTCTTCTGCAATCTTCATGTTACGCACCATTGATCGACCAATAAACACCACCTTGCGTCCATGCTGTGCTGCGATATCAATTACTTGTTGCACTCGGTGAACATGCGAGGAGAATGAGGCAACGATGACACGTCGCTTAGTCGATGAGATCACACGATTGAGTGCGGGCATAATTTCACGCTCTGATGGAGTAAATCCAGGAACATCGGCGTTAGTTGAATCCACCATAAATAGATCAACACCTTGTTCGCCTAATCGGGCAAAAGTTCTTAAGTCTGTAATGCGACCATCTAAAGGAAGTTGGTCCATTTTAAAGTCACCGGTTGCTAAGACGCGGCCAGCACCTGTATTGATGACGACAGCTAACGCATCAGGAATTGAGTGGTTAACAGCAACAAACTCCAGGGTGAAAGGACCAATGTCCTCAGTACCACCTTCTCTTACTTCTCGAGTAAGTGGTGTTATGCGATGCTCTTTTAGCTTGGCAGTAATCAAGGCAAGGGTCAATGCCGAGCCATAAATCGCAATATCGCCGCGTTCGCGTAATAGAAAAGGAACTGCGCCAATGTGATCTTCATGCCCATGTGTTAAAAAGATGGCCACAACATCATCAAGGCGATCGCGGATGTAAGAAAAATCAGGAAGAATTAAATCAATGCCGGGTTGGGTATCTTCCGGGAATAAAACACCACAATCAACGATGAGCAGCTTTGATTTGTATTCAAAGACAGTCATGTTGCGGCCAATTTCAGTCAGACCACCGAGTGCGACAATGCGCAAGCCGCCATCAACTAACTTGGGCGGTGTACTTAAATTGGGATGTGGATGATTCATTAGTTAACTGCAACGCCACCAGCACGTAGATCTTCACGCAGCTGCGCAATCTGTGCCTCTGTAGCATCGACTAGAGGAAGACGAGTATGGCCACCAGGTAGGCCCATTAATGTCAAAGCAGCTTTTGTAAGAATTGCACCTTGTGTACGGAAAGTTCCGGTGTAGACAGGTAATAGTTTTTGATGAATTTCCAAAGCGCGCTTCTGATTTCCGGCAAACCAGGTATCTAGGAGTTCGCGTAAATCTCTTCCAACTGTATGACCGCAGACAGATACAAATCCAACTGCCCCAACAGAGAGAAGAGGCAAGTTGAGAATGTCATCTCCTGAATAAACAGGAATTCCGCAACGCTTGATCACCCATGAAGTAGATGCAACATCTCCCTTTGCATCCTTGAGAGCAACGATGCGTGGGTGCTCGGCTAACCGAACAATTGTGTCTGGTTCGATTGGAACTCCTGTGCGACCAGGAATGTCATACATCATCATGGGAAGGTCGGTTGCATCTGCAACTGCGCGGAAGTGAGCTTCGATTCCAGCCTGTGGCGGCTTGTTGTAATACGGAGTAACTACAAGCAAGCCATCTGCTCCTGCTTTTTCGGTGCGTTTGGCTTGATTGATGGAGTACTCAGTTTCATTGTCTCCCGCACCAGATAAAACTTTGATCGAAGATCCCACTGTGCTTCTAACAACGCGGATGATCTCCTCTTTTTCAGAGGATTTGGTAGTTGGGGCTTCACCTGTTGTTCCATTCACCACAATTCCTTCGTGGCCATTTGCTACAAGGTGAGCTGCAAGAGTTTCAACCGCTGCCCAATCGATCGCACCATCTTTTGTGAAAGGCGTGACCATTGCGGTCAATAGCCGTCCGAAAGGAGGTGTAATGGTCATGCGGTGAACTCTACCCGTTTTAAGGGGCGACTCGTCCAGACTTTTCAAAGGCTGCGTATGTAAGCGGCATCAATTTCGCAAATTCTGCTTCCATTTTCTCGGCCACCATCTCAATTTCCCGTTGAGGATAGCTAGGAAAATGTGAACCTTCACGGGCGGTACGCAAGGACAAGAAGTTCATCAATGCGCGGGCGTTCATGGATACATACATGGATGAATATGTTGCTACGGGCAAAACCACGCGAGCAACTTCACGAGCAACGCCTGCTTCTAACATCTTTTGATAACTCTCATATGCAACAACGTAGGCATCCTTCATGGCAGAAACAGTTATATCAAACTGCTCTTTTGTGCCATCTTCAAAGGTGTATGCACCAGTCTTACCAACTTGAAGAAGTTTGCGTTCGGCAGAGGGAATATAGAAAACAGGTCTTAGTTCGCGGTAACGACCACTTTCTTCATTGTATGAAGCGATGCGGTGGCGCATGAACTCACGAAATACAAATATTGGAGCAGAGACAAAAAAAGTCATCGATGTATGTTCAAATGGAGAACCATGACGTTCGCGAGCCAAATAATTAATCAATCCAGCAGATCGCGCTGGATCCTCGCCAATTTCCTCCATCGATTGCTCACCAGCTGTTGACACACGAGCAGCCCAAATAACATCTGCATCACTAGCACTGGCTTTGACCAATTCAACGGTCATGTCATCACGAAAAATAATCTCTTCACTCATGGAGGCACCCTATCTAGTTGCCCCTATCGGCCCTCGGATTTATACGGCACAATGTCCGCGTGTCCAAGGTTGCCTCCACCACATTGCGCGATTCGCTCAGTGTTTCACTCACCGTCGGTGCTTATGGCGTCGCTTTTGGCGCAGCGGCCGTGGCTAATGGTTTTACTGTTCTGCAAAGCTGCTTACTATCACTACTTACTTTTTCGGGTGCATCTCAATTTGCGGTAATCGGTGTTTTAGGAGCCGGAGGATCTGCATTAAGTGGAATCGCAACTGCATCCTTACTCGGAGTTCGAAACGCACTGTATGGAGTCATCATAGCTCCCCGACTAAAAGTAAAGGGTTTAACTCGAGTAGTTGCTGCACAAATAACTATCGATGAATCAACTGCCGTTGCACTTGGACAGGAAACTCAAGGCGAAGATGCCATGCGAAAAGGTTTTTGGTACACCGGCATCGGTGTTTTTGTATTTTGGAATCTGTTTACGCTTGCAGGTGCGTTAGGTGCACAAGCAATGGGCGATATTCGCGCATTTGGTCTTGATTCAGCCGTTCCTGCTGCATTCTTGGGATTAGTGTGGCCGCGATTAACCGGAAAGTTTGAGCGTATTCTAGCCGTTGGTTGCGCTCTATTTGCGATCGCTATGACCCCGATCTTGCCTGCGGGCTTGCCCATCATTGCAACTGCATTTATTGCAATAGTGATTGGTCTCAAGCGATGAGTGCATTCTGGATTGCAACGATCGGAACTAGCATTATTGCTTTCGCATTGAAGTACTCCGGCCACTCCGTGCCAGAACGCTGGCTTTCTCACCCAAAGATTCAAAGGATCAATGCACTCATACCGATTGCATTACTCAGCGCATTAGTTGCTGTCCAGTCTTTTTCTGAAAAATCAAAGCTCATGATTGATCAACGCTTAGTTGGCTTATCGGTTGCAATGATTGCGCTCTTTCTTAAAGCGCCATTTCCAGTCGTTGTACTTTCGGCAGCAGTTTCATCCGCTGCCGTATACCGCTGGCTTTAGATAATCCCCAAAGATTGAAGCTTTGCTTTCAGATCATTATCTGATGGCTCGGTTAAGTGTGTTCCGTCAGAGAAAACAATTACTGGAATTGACTTAGCTCCACCATTAATCTCGATAACTTTGTCGGCAGCGGTTAAATCTGAATCGGTATCAATTAGCGTGTATTCAACATTTAGCTCTTCAAATAAGCGCTTTGACCGACGACAGTCTCCGCACCAATCAGCGCCATACATAGTGATTTGATCTTTTGACATGGGTTGCTCCTTACATGAACTTATCTAGGCCATGGGTTAGGCCTGGGTTGTTAATAATTTTTCTCACACCAAGAATAACTCCTGGCATAAATCCTGCACGGTCAAGTGAATCATGACGAATTGTTAGGGTCTCCCCTAGTCCACCAAAAAGGACTTCTTGATGTGCGACCAATCCACGAGCGCGAACTGAGTGCACTGGAATATCTCCCACAAGTGAGCCACGAGCACCATCAAGTGAGGTTGTGGTGGCATCTGGCATTGGTCCAAGACCTGCCGCTTTGCGCGCTGCACTCATTAACTCTGCAGTGCGGGCGGCGGTTCCGGATGGTGCATCGACCTTTGCTGGGTGATGCAGTTCAATAATTTCTGCAGATTCAAAGTACTTGGCAGCTTTTTCTGCAAATTCCATCATCAAAACTGCGCCAATTGCAAAGTTAGGAGCAATTAGTACGCCCACTGATGGATTTGCGGCCAACCAGCCCTTCACTGTTGCAAGTTTAGAATCATCAAACCCAGTTGTACCGACAACGACATTCATTCCATTATTAATCAAAAATTCTAGATTCTTCATCACGCTATCTGGAGTGGTGAAATCAACAACTACTTGAGCACCAGAATCCTTTAACTGATCAATCGAATCACCCAGATCTAGAGCGGCAACTAACGCTAAGCCATCAGCATCTTCGACAGCCTTAACGACTTCAGAGCCCATTCGACCCCGAGCACCTAACACTGCAACATTGATCATGTGCTTAACACCTTCTCGAATTTTGACTCAGACTTAAATGGGCCTACGAGAGCAAGCGTAGGCGTTTTTGTTAAAAAGTCGCTGGCAATTTCCTTGATGTCTGTGGAATTGACCGCTGAAATCGCCTTCAAAATTTCATCAAAGCCCATGATGTGGCCGTAGACAATCTCGTTTTTCCCGATGCGGCTCATGCGAGAGCCTGAATCTTCCTGGCTCAAAACAAGTGAGCCTCGAACAGCACCTTTTGCCCGCTCGATTTCTTCATGAGTCATTCCGTTGCTGGCGACATCTGCTAACACTTCGCGAATGATTTCGACAACTTCGATCGCCTTCGATGGATTACATCCTGCATAAAATCCCATTTGACCACTGCCTGCAAACTGCTGGGCGTATGCATACACAGAATAAGCAAGCCCTCGCTTTTCGCGAATCTCTTGGAACAAGCGTGATGACATGCCACCACCAAGAGCTGAAGCCAATATCCCCATTGCAAAGCGTCGATCATCGTGGCGTGCAACGCCTTCCATCCCATAAAACATGTGGGCTTGCTCAGTTGAGCGGGTAATTAAACCAACTGATTGCTGCGCACTCTTCCTAACAGGAGTACTAGGGCGAATGACCGGTGCACCAGTCACATCCAAGAAGCCATCCTTAGAAAGTGCGGCTTCAACCATTGCGACAACTTTTTTGTGCTTAATATTTCCTGCAACGGCAACAACTAAATCCTGTGGCAAATAGCGCTTCTTGTAGTAATTAAAGACTGCGTTTCTAGACATAGAGTTAATTGAATCTATTGTGCCCAAAATAGGACGTCCTAGTGGTGTATCTCCGTAATAGGTCTCGGCATATAAATCATGGACTAAATCGCTGGGATCATCATCTCGCATTGCGATTTCTTCAAGCACAACCTTGCGTTCAGCATCAACATCTAGTGCTGCAACTATCGAAGATGTAATCAGATCAGAAACCACATCAATTGCCATCGGCAAATCTGTGTCAATTACACGAGCATAAAAGCAGGTGTACTCCTTGCTAGTAAAAGCGTTCATCTCGCCACCAACAGATTCAATAGAGGCAGAAATTTCTAATGCATTACGTCGTTTAGTTCCTTTGAATAGTAAATGCTCTAGAAAGTGAGAAGCCCCAGCAACAGCCGGGGTTTCATCACGAGAACCAACATTTACCCAAATACCAATCGCGGCGCTGCGTACCGAAGGAACTTCTTCAGTAACGATACGCAGACCGCTAGGTAAAACTGAACGGCGAACGCTCATTTATTCAGCTGAACCAGTTGTTCCATCTTCAAGTACTGGAACCAAAGACAACTTACCCTTTGGATCGATCTCGCCGATTTCAACCTGGATCTTGTCGCCAACCTTCATAACCTCTTCAAGGTTTTCAATGCGCTTTCCGCCATGCATCTTGCGAATCTGAGATACGTGGAGCAAGCCATCTTTACCTGGCATCAATGAAATGAATGCACCAAATGCAGCAAGTTTCACAACGGTACCTAAGTAACGCTCGCCAACCTCTGGCATCTGTGGGTTTGCAATCGCATTGATCTGTGCGCGAGCAGCTTCAGCTGAAGGTCCATCGGTTGCACCGATGTAGATGGTTCCATCATCTTCAATTGAGATATCTGCGCCAGTTTCTTCTTGGATCTGGTTAATAATCTTGCCCTTAGGCCCGATAACTGCACCGATCTGATCAACTGGAATCTTCACAGAAATGATGCGAGGAGCAAATGGGCTCATCTCATCTGGAGCATCAATTGCTTCATTCATGACATCTAGAATCGCAAGACGCGCTTCCTTAGCCTGCAATAGAGCTCCTGCAAGAACAGATGCTGGAATTCCGTCAAGCTTTGTATCTAGCTGCAAAGCTGTAACAAAGTCCTTTGTTCCCGCAACCTTAAAGTCCATGTCGCCGAATGCATCTTCTGCACCCAAGATGTCAGTCAAGGCAACGTATTCAACTGTGCCATCTACATCATCTGAGATAAGACCCATTGCAATACCTGCAACTGGTGCGCGTAGTGGAACACCTGCGTTAAATAGTGCAAGTGTTGATGCACATACTGAACCCATTGATGTTGAACCATTTGAACCAAGTGCTTCAGAAACCTGACGGATTGCGTAAGGGAACTCTTCACGTGATGGAAGTACTGGAATCAATGCACGCTCAGCTAGTGCACCGTGGCCGATTTCGCGACGCTTTGGTGTACCAACACGACCTGTTTCACCAGTTGAATATGGTGGGAAGTTGTAGTTGTGCATGTAACGCTTGTGATTTTCAGGATTCAACGTATCTAGCTGTTGTTCCATCTTTAGCATGTTGAGAGTTGTGATTCCAAGAATCTGTGTCTCTCCACGCTCGAAGATTGCTGAACCGTGTACGCGAGGAATAACTTCTACCTCTGCAGATAGCGCACGGATATCGCGAAGTCCGCGACCATCAATACGAATCTTGTCGCGCAATACGCGCTGACGAACAAGCTTCTTTGTCAATGAACGAAATGCTGCAGGAACTTCCTTTTCGCGACCTTCAAATGCGGCGCTTACAGATTCCTTTGTTGCTGCACTAATTTCATCGATCTTTGTTTCGCGCTCTTGCTTGCCAACAATAGTTAGCGCCTTTGCAAGATCTGCACCAGCAGCCTTTTCAACAGCTGCAAATACATCATCCTGGTAATCCAAGAAGACTGGGAAATCTGCAGTTGGCTTTGCGGCAACCTTTGCAAGCTTTGCCTGAGCATCACAGAGAATCTTGATGAATGGCTTTGCAGCATCTAGGCCTTGTGCAACAACTTCTTCGTTAGGAGTTGGTGCGCCACCCTTGATTAATTCAATTGTGCGAGATGTTGCTTCTGCTTCAACCATCATAATTGCAACATCACCATCATCGCTAATGCGACCAGCAACAACCATGTCAAAGACTGCGTTAGCAACCTGTGAGTGGTTAGGGAATGCAACCCACTGACCATCAATCAAAGCAACGCGAACGCCACCGATTGGACCAGAGAATGGCAGACCTGCGAGTTGTGTAGATATTGACGCAGCGTTAATCGCAATAACGTCATACATATGATCTGGATCTAGTGCCATTACTGTCACAACGATCTGAACTTCGTTACGAAGTCCCTTAACAAATGATGGACGCAATGGACGGTCGATCAAACGGCAAGTAAGAATCGCATCTTCTGATGGACGACCTTCACGACGGAAGAATGATCCTGGAATACGACCAACTGCATACATCTTCTCTTCAACATCAACTGTTAAAGGAAAGAAATCAAATTGATCCTTTGGTGTCTTTGATGCAGTTGTTGCTGAGAAGATCATTGTTTGATCATCTAGATAAACTGCTGCAGCTCCTGCTGCTTGGCGCGCTAGGCGTCCTGTTTCAAAACGAATTTCTCGTTTTCCGAATTTTCCGTTATCAATAACTGCAACGGCTGACTGAACCTCTTGACCCTCCATGGGTCCTCCTCTTTGTAGATTGAAAGGCGCGACAAAATTATCGAACCTTGTTATCTGCCAAGAGAATGAATCTTCGATCGAAGTTCACGCGCTCTATATCTCTAGCGCGGAAACCACTACCGAGGACCATTGCTCTGCGGCAGATTGTGTTTACTTAATTAGCGGCGAATACCGAGCTTCTCGATAATTGCGCGGTAACGATTGATGTCTGTCTTAGCTAAGTACTGAAGAATGCGACGACGACGTCCAACTAGCAACAAAAGACCACGACGGTTGTGGTGATCATGTGGATTAGTTTTCAAGTGATCTGTGATTTGTTCTATACGCTTTGACAGTAGAGCGACCTGAGCTTCAGGTGATCCTGTGTCAGTAGGGGTAGAACCGTACTGAGCAATGATTTGTTTCGTTAGTTCTGGTGTTAATGCCATTTCTTGTTCTCCTTGTTTACTGAGCACGAGGCTCTTTCGGTTTGATTCACGAAAGATTCGCTATCTCGACTGAAGGACTAGGTTACCAGCGCGCCTACGAATAGGTGAAATCGGGTGAATTTGCCCGCTTAGAGCTCGGTCAACCTGCGGGCTTCAGCACAATCCTTTGCCATTTGTTCTAGCAATGGCTCAAGACCATCAAATTTCAATGTATCTCGAAGTCTCCAGCCAAATTCGATAGTTGCAGATTTTGTATAGAGATCAAGTCCCACTTGATCAAGTGCGTATGCCTCCACCTGGCGACCTCGAACACCTTCAAAGGTTGGATTAGTGCCGATTGAAATTGCCGCTGGCCATCTATCAATTCCAACTGTTAGCCATCCTGCATAAACACCGTCTGCAGGGATTGTTTGGCTATCTATGTTTCCAAGGTTTGCAGTTGGATATCCAATTTCGCGACCACGCTTTTCGCCATGTACAACAATGCCATCTAGGCGGTGCGGACGAGTCAGCATTTCTCTGGCACTTTCAACATCACCATTTGTGATTGCTGTGCGAATTCGTGTTGAAGAGATTGCTTCTTCAGCATTTGATTGCAAATCCAACACGATAGTTTCAAATTCAGTGTGCTGAGCCAGAGATTGAACATTACCTGCAGCCTTGAAGCCATAGGTAAAGTTCTGGCCAACAATAACTGTGGTCGCCTTCAATTGTTCAACTAATACCTTGTTGACGAATTCTTCGGGAGCCATTGCTGCAAACTCCTTGGTGAACTTGATTACCGCCACCTGATCGGCGTTATGGATCTTTAAAAGCTCAATCTTGTCACTCAAGATAGTCAGCAAAGTTGGTGTTCGCTCTGGTGCAAAAATAGATACTGGATGTGGATCAAAGGTTAGAGCAACAATCTTTTCATCGCCTGCTATTTCTTTGGCACGATTAAGGATTTGCTGGTGCCCCTTATGGACTCCATCAAAGTTACCTATAACGACGATGCTCATAAGTTCATTGTCTCAGAGTTACTGCGCCGCCGCGAATACAGCGATCGGCTTAGCCTTACCACCTACATTTTGTAGTAGGGCAATTAATTCATTTGTCGCAGAAATTCCTGCATAAATTTGATCATCTGGATTAGCCAGCAATGTACGACCAAATGAGAGCTCCAGCTTTTCATCCATTGCAATCTCCCGCACCGCAAATGTTGCGCGCGCCACATCAGCTAAATCCAAGGTTGAAAACTCACCACTTTTTAACTGCGCCAAAGTAACTGCCCTGTCTAAGCCAAAGCCCACAACGCGTGAACGTCGAAGTGAATTCAGGTGTCCCCCAACACCCAATGCATCACCACAATCTCGGGCAATTGCGCGAATAAAAGTTCCTGACGAGCAGGTCACTTCAATATCGATTTCGATACCTTTTTCAAGCCTGCGGATTGCTAGAACATCAAGCTGGGTAATTGTGACCTCGCGGGAAGGCAGCACAACCTCTTCACCTGATCGAACTCGATCATAGGCACGTTCACCATCAATTTTGACTGCAGAGACCGAACTTGGTCGTTGCATGATTGTTCCGCGCATCTTTGAAAGCTCATCATGAATCTGAGTGTCTGTAATTGCAGAGGTATCAGCGGTATTAATTACTTCACCCTCAACATCATCGGTAACTGTTGCAGCACCTAGAACAACAGTTGCCTGATAGCACTTGTCGCCATCGGTGATGTATTGGAGCAAACGTGTTCCGTTGTTAAAGCCAAGAACCAATATTCCTGTAGCCATTGGATCAAGAGTTCCTGCGTGTCCGACTTTGCGTGTACCTAATGCGCTTCGCGCAATTGCAACCACATCATGGCTTGTCATACCTGGTTCTTTATCTACAACCAGAAATCCATGCTCATGCACTATTTTGCGCCGCTACTCTTCGTCGATTACACGAGGAGCTTTGTAAGGATCTTCTCCCCCGGCATACTGTGCATTCTTGCGAAGCTCTGCTACCTGCGCATCTTGCTCATGAACCTTTGCAAGCAAAGAATCAAGTGCAAGTGCACTCTCTGGCAAACCATCTTCAAAGAATTCAATACTAGGTGTTATTCGAAGCCCTAATTCGCGTCCAAGTGCTGAACGAATTGCACCCTTTGCACTATCTAGCGCTGCAGCAGTTGCTGCGCGCTCCTCTAACCCACCAAGGACTGTGTAGAAAACAGAGGCTTGCTGAAGATCGCCAGTAACTCGCGCATCGGTAACAGTTACAAAACCAAGACGCGGATCTTTAATCTTTGTCTCAAGCAGGTTTGCAACTACTACCTTGATACGGTCGGCGACCTTCAGTGTGCGATGTGATTGACCCATTACTTATGCTCGCTTTTTCTCAACCATCTCAAAGCACTGAATGATGTCGCCTTGTGCGATTTCCTTCATATTGCCAAGTCCAATACCGCACTCAAATCCTTCACGGACTTCAGTGGCATCGTCCTTAAATCGCTTGAGCGAATCAATTGTGAGGTTATCAACCAAGACAGCTCCATTGCGCACAATACGTGCTTTTGCATTACGACGGATAACTCCATCCTTAACAACAGAACCTGCGATATTTCCAGCCTTTGACGACTTGAAGATTTCACGAACTTCGGCGCTACCGATGATTGATTCTTCGTACTCAGGCTTGAGCATGCCCTTAAGGGAAAGCTCAATCTCTTCAATTGCATTGTAGATAACTGAGTAGAAACGAACTTCAACGCCTTCTTGATCTGCATAAATTGCAGTTTGTGGTTCTGGCTTAACGTTAAAGCCGATCACAACTGCGGTTGAGGCAGATGCCAAAGTGATATCGCTCTTGGTGATTGCGCCAACGCCGCGGTGAATAACGCGAAGATCAACCTCTGCGCCAACATCCAACTGCATCAATGCATCTTCTAGCGCTTCCACAGAACCAGAAACGTCACCCTTAAGGATTAGGTTAAGTGTAGAAATCTTGGATTGCTCCATGAAGTCTTCTAGTGAAACCTTCTTACGAGCCTTAGCAAGCTGTGCGTTACGTTCTGCAGCCTGACGCTTTTCAGCAATCTGACGAGCAGTGCGGTCTTCATCAGCAACTAGGAATGTATCGCCAGCACTTGGAACAGATGTAAACCCAAGAACCTGAACTGGACGAGATGGTCCTGCTGTTGCAACATTGTCGCCGTTTTCATCCAACATCGCACGAACACGACCAAATGCACTTCCGGCAACGATTGCATCGCCTACCTTTAGCGTTCCGCGTTGAACTAGAACTGTAGCAACTGGTCCACGACCGCGATCAAGGTGGGCTTCAATAGCAACACCGCGAGCATCGTCATCTGCTACTGCACGAAGATCAATTGCAGCATCTGCCGTTAGCAAAATTGATTCAATTAGTTGATCAATACCGATTCCAGCCTTTGCAGAAACGTTTACGAAGATTGTGTCTCCGCCGTACTCCTCTGCGATCAAGTTGTACTCAGTTAACTGTTGACGAACCTTGTCTGGGTTAGCACCCTCTTTATCAACCTTGTTAACCGCAACCACAATTGGAACATCTGCAGCCTGAGCGTGGTTTAACGCTTCAATTGTCTGAGGCATGATTCCATCATCTGCAGCCACAACTAATACAGCGATATCAGTCACCTTGGCACCGCGAGCACGCATAGCGGTAAACGCCTCGTGACCTGGTGTATCAATAAATGTAATCGCTCGGTTGGTGCCATCATGATCATGGTGAATTTGGTATGCACCAATGTGCTGTGTAATACCGCCTGCTTCACTCTTCATAACCTCTGATTTACGAATCGCATCAAGAAGAGATGTCTTACCGTGGTCAACGTGACCCATGACAGTTACAACTGGTGGACGTGCAACCAATGATTCAGGATCTA
>JAIOWZ010000019.1 GCA_021741905.1 Candidatus Planktophila sp.
GTTTGAGAAGTACTCTCCCGGTTCGTTTTTAGTTAATTTCTTAACTAGCCGTAATTCTCTCACTCTTTAATTAAAAAGCAACCCCGCTAGACTCAGGGCATGCGTAAAAGTCGGGCGTTTCTAGCCCTTTTTCTGGCTTTTTCCTCAATAAATGGGGTTTCTTTTGCCTCCGACACTATTCCCTTAAGTTGTGCGAATAAAAAAGATTACACAATTCGTATTTCTAACGTTATTAAAGGCTGTGAAAAAACAGAGTATTCATTAGGTGCAGGTGCGATACCGCGATCAATGACTCGCCCCAACACTATTGATAAACAACTTATATACAGATTTAAGGCGGCGCAAGCTGCGGCAAAAAAAGATGGCCAAGCGATCTATATTGCTTCAGGGTATAGAAGTCTGGCTTATCAAAAAAGTTTATTCGCAAAAGCTGTAAAGAAATATGGATCTGAAGCAGAAGCCAGTAAATGGGTCGCACCACCTCTTGTTTCACATCATCCATGGGGAATTGCGATAGATGTGAATTACCCAGATGAACCAGTTGGTGCGGGTTGGTTAGAAGTGAATGGACCAAAGTTTGGGCTATGTCGTGTTTATGAAAACGAGTGGTGGCATTTTGAACCAGTTATTGCTCCAGGCTGGAAATGCCCACCGTTAGTTAAAGATGCAACCTTTACTGTTGATTAACGAAGGAACAGTGCACGCAATCTACGAGAAGTAACATAAAGTCCAAGAGCGATCATCACAAGAAAGTATCCGATATGGACAAGCACGCCTGAAGTGAGATTTCCAAACCAGAAAGCTCTTACCATTTCGATCGCATGCCAAAGTGGCAAAGCCATAATCACTTTCTCTAGCCAATCTGGATAAACAGAGATTGGATATAGAGATCCCGAGAACAATGTCATCGGCAAAAGAACGATGTTAATAAAACCCATTTGTTGGTAGGTCTTGAAGAACGATGTAATCGCCATACCAAATGAGGCAAAACCAAATGCCACTAATGATGCTGCAGGAATTGCCAAGATCGCCCAGAAGCTAGGCGTAAGACCCAGAGCGGTCACCACAGTGAGGAAGCCAAGTGAGTACACCAAGCCACGAATGAGCGCCCATGTGATTTCACCGAGTGCGATATCTAGCGGCCCCAAAGGGGTTGAGAGCATGGTCTTATAGAGCTTGGATTCATTGAGTTTCCAAAAAACATTCCAGGTTGAGTCATAAATAGCACCATTCATAGCGCTATTAGCAAGTAAACCAGGGGCAATAAACAAGGTGTAATCAATAGTCGTACTTCCAGTTGTTACATCTCCAACAAGAGTTCCCATTCCATACCCAAATGCCAACAAGAAAAGAACTGGCTCAACAAAACCTGTAATGACAGGAACCCAGTTTGAAGATCTAAAAGCTAGCCAACCTCTTTCCAGCAACACCTGAGGACGGCCGGCATACATGGCACTGGACTTGTTCTTCTCTGCAATATCGACAGCAGCACTCACTTTGCCAACCTCCGTTCAAACTGGCGCATTGAAAGTAATAGTCCAATGACTACCAAGACGGATAAAAATATTATGTGAACCGACACCATCAAGGTGCTGACTCCGTAATCAAACGCCGCTTCACGTCCTAGCTCTGTCGCATGCCATAACGGAGAAACCCAACCGATGGGTTGCAGATAAATTGGCATTGACGATAAAGGAAAGAATGTTCCAGAAAATAAGAACATTGGCATGATTACTAAACGACCTAGAATATTAAAAAATTGATCGTGATTTTCAATTATTGCTGCGGCAAATAAAATAATGGCTCCAAAGGCTGCGCCACCCAAAACTGCGACCACTATAAGCAAAACGCTTGGACCAAAATCGACAACATTAAATGCAAGCAGCAGGACGTAATAAATTGAAACACTAAATAGCGCACGGCAAAGTGCAGAGAGATAAACACCTAATGCAATTTGGCGCCCAGTGATAGGTGTTGCATTTTGTGCAAAGAACAGTTTGCGCCATTTAAAGCCTTCAATAGTTGGAAATACTGTTTCATCCATAACGGCTGCAATTGCTGAGTTAGCCAGTAGGGCAGGGGCAATAAAAGCAATGTATTTAATGCCGCTTGTGCCGCTTGTTCCCGATCCTTTTTCTACCAAAACGCCAATTCCTACACCCACTGCAATCAAATAAAACAAGGGGTTTCCGATGTCTACGGCAGCAATAATCGACTTCCATTTAGCCATAGATCGCAAACGAGCAGCGGCTATATATAAAGCCCCAAAACGTTGAATCTGAACAACATCGATACCAGTGTTCATTCAATCAATGTTCTTCCAGTTAAGCGCAAGAACACATCTTCCAATGAAGAACGTCGAACCAAAGAAGTAGTTGGATGCATCTTGGCAGCAGCGATTTGTTCTAGAAGTTTCTCACCATCTTCGGTGTACATCAACAGACGGTCAGGCAAGGTTTCCATACGCTCGCACATTTGTGCCAATTGTGGAGCAACTTCTTTATTTCGATCGCTACCAAAGCGAACTTCAAGAACTTCCTTGCTTGAATACTCTTTAATCAAACCTTGAGGTGATCCTTCAGCCATGATCGCACCTTTATCCATCACAACAAGGCGATCACATAATTGTTCTGCTTCATCCATAAAGTGTGTTGTTAAAACTAAGGTCACACCTTGTTCCTTCAAACGGAACAAGCGATCCCACAAAATATGTCGTGCTTGTGGATCAAGACCAGTTGTGGGTTCATCCAATAACAAAATATCTGGTTCACTAACAAGCCCCCGCGCAATTGTTAAGCGGCGCTTCATTCCACCACTGAGTGCTTGAACCTTTACATCACGCTTTTCTTCAAGCTGTGCGAATTCAAGAAGTTCTTCTATTTTTGCCTTAATGAACTTCTTTGAAAGACCAAAGTAACGGCCATAGATATACAAGTTTTCAGTAACTGTTAATTCGCCATCCAAATTATCTTCCTGCGGGACGATGCCTAAGTGAGCTCGCACAAGTGGACCGAATTTTTCAGGATCTTTATCCAAGATTTCAACTGTGCCTGAAGTTCGGGTAGAGGTAGCGGCCAAGATGCGCATTGTCGTCGATTTACCGGCACCGTTGGGACCCAGTAATCCGAAGGACTCACCCTTAGCAACATCAAAATCAATGCCGTCTACAGCGGTGAAATCCCCGAAAACCTTGGTCAACCCACGTACAGAAATGAGTGGTTTGGACATTGTTCTATCCTACCTGAGTATTGTTTACCCACGTGCGATTCATAAATGAACCAACCCACGACCTCACCTATGACGATGTTTTCATGGTGCCATCTAGATCAGAACTTTCATCCAGAATGGATGTGGATCTTTCATCGATAGATGGAACAGGAACAACAATTCCTTTAGTTGTTGCGAACATGACAGCTATTGCTGGACGACGTATGGCAGAAACAATGGCTCGCCGAGGCGGCCTAACAGTTATTCCGCAAGATATTCCACACGCAGTTGTTGATTCTGTAATCAAATGGGTGAAAGAGCGTCACCCCTTCTTTGATACACCAATTACTTTGTCACCCCAATCAACAGTTGCTGATGCGGTTAGCTTGTTACATAAGCGTGCCCATGGCGCGGTAGTTGTTGTTGAAGGCGGAAAACCTGTAGGAATAATCACTGAAGATGATTGCAAGAGTGTTGATCGCTTCACGCAGCTACACCAAGTTATGAGCAAAGATTTAATCACAATGTCAGATGCACTTGGTGCTCGCGAAGCGTTTGATTTCTTAAATCAACACCGCCACAAACTGGCACCAGTTGTTGCAAGTAATGGAGATCTGGTTGGAATCATGACCAGGCTAGGTGCATTGCGCGGAACATTGTATTCACCAGCACTTGATGCAAAGGGACGATTGCGAATTGCGGCAGCTGTTGGTATTAATGGTGATGTTGCAGCAAAGGCTGCGGCACTTATTGAATCTGGCGCAGATGTATTAGTTGTAGATACCGCACACGGACATCAGAAGAAGATGTTAGAAGCATTAGCAGCGATTCGTTCTGTAAATCCATCAATCCCAATCGTTGCTGGCAATGTGGTCACCGCCCAAGGCACACATGATTTAGTCCAGGCAGGCGCAAACATCATCAAGGTCGGTGTTGGACCAGGTGCGATGTGCACAACTCGCATGCAAACAGGCGTGGGACGTCCACAATTTTCAGCTGTCCTTGAATGCGCAACAGAGTCCAAAAAACTTGGTGCTCATGTGTGGGCAGATGGTGGAGTTCGACATCCGCGAGATGTTGCGCTCGCTCTAGCGGCAGGTGCATCACAGGTAATGATTGGATCCTGGTTTGCAGGAACGTATGAGTCTCCCGGAGATCTTCAAAGTGATGCAAACGGACGATTGTTCAAGGAATCCTTTGGAATGGCATCAGCTCGAGCAGTTGCAGCTAGAACTTCACAGGAAGATGCCTTTGATCGCGCTCGCAAAGCACTATTTGAAGAAGGAATTTCCACATCCCGAATGTATTTGAACCCTACTCGTCCTGGTGTTGAGGATTTACTGGATGAAATAATTGCCGGAGTGCGTTCCTCTTTCACATATGCTGGGGCAAAGAACATTGAAGAGTTTGCAGAGAAGGCAACCGTTGGCGTTCAATCATCAGCAGGTTACGCTGAGGGACGACCACTACATTCATCTTGGAGTAATTAGAACAAATGGAAAAACCAACAATCATCCTTGCTACAAGCAATGGAGTTGGAATGGGACACCTGGCAAGGGCAAGTGCTGTTGCTATTGCTCTTAAAGAGGTTGCAAACCCAATAATTGTTTCAATGGCAGGTGGTATTGCTGAAGTTCCGGCGTTTATGGGTATTCGTTGCGAATACATTCCAGGCCGAGATCGAATGTGGATGAGCCGTGAAAAGTGGGACATCTATCTTCGTGATCGATTATTAGCGCTAGTAGAAGAAACCGGCGCAAAAGTTTTGTCTTTTGATGGCGTTGTTCCTTACCCAGGTGTAATCGCGACGAAGAACGCAAATCCAAATTTAAAGTTGGTCTGGGTACGCCGTGGATTATGGCAAAAGAAGCCTCAGCGCTTCATCTTGGGCCTTCAATCAAAGATGATGGACAGAATTATTGAACCGGGTGACATCGCGCGTGCTTATGATTTTGGACCAACGGCAAACCGCAAAGACTCTGTTTTAACATCTCCTGTTTCACTATTTCGCAAAGAAGCTGCTCTGTCACGAGATGAGGCGCGCCGCGCACTGGGACTAGATCTCAATCGCCCAACGGCACTTGTTCAACTTGGCACAGGTGATAGTGATGTTAATGAAAAGATGACAGCGGCGTTGTCTGGTTTGCTGGGATGGAAAGATTTGCAGGTTATCTTGACTAAAGCGCCTGTAGACAAAGATGGTAATTCACTTGCACCGGAAGGTCTTGATCTCAAGGTTGTTCGCTACTTCCCGCTTGCTAATGTGTTACATGCCTTTGATGCAGGTATATGTGCCACCGGATATAACGGTGTTCACGAATTATTACCCGCCCAAGTACCTACAGTTTTTGTCTCTAATATTCGCGGAACCGACGATCAAGAGGCTCGAGCTAAGTGGTGCAATGACTTTGGCTTTGCACTTCGCGCCGATCAAGCAGATTTGGCTGATATCACCGAAAAGGTAAAGATGTTGCAGGATCCTGTTGTGCGCAAGGGTTTATCGGACAAGTGTGCAGAGTTACCAAACACAACTGGCGGGCAAGAGATTGCTGGAATGTTGTATCAGCTAGCTGTTGAACAAAAGCCAGCTCGAGCAAAGACGTTAACCTTCATGCGCCTAATGGCTCAAGATCACATCAATCGTGGTTTGCGCCATGTCGCAAACCTTGGATTGAGACGTGTTGCCTTGGTATATCGATTCTTAAATCCACACATTAAAGTCCAGGAAATCGATCAAGCACCACCCGTATTTGGTGATCAAATTACTGCGGCAGAGTTACACCCACTCATTAAATCTGCAACACGGTTTGAACATATGATCCAAGGAGCATCGGTAAATTATCGAAAGCGCCGCGAAGAGATAGCATTTGCAGCCTATGGAAAAGAAATGATTGTGACTAAAACAAAATGAATCTTCGCTCGTGGATTAAGAAGACCACAGTAGGTCGCATAGTGTGGCGCGTAATCATTGGGATCATCGGTGGTGGACTAACTGTGGCAGGTGCTGTTGCATTAATTGGCCCTGGCCCAGGAATTCTTATCGTTTTGGCAGGTTTAGGTATTTTGGCAACTGAGTTTGCGTGGGCTGGCAGAGTTATGATGAGCACCAAGAAAATTGCAGCAAAGGCCGCAGAACGAACCGGAATGAAACCGTGGGTTAAGTATTTTTTGATTTCTGGTGGTGCAGTGGTGTCAATCATCACGATTTTCATTTATCTCAGTCGGTAGTTCATAGATAGGATTCTGGGATGACCAGAGCAGATACTTCAGTAGAAATTCACGATCTCATTGCAGAGCGTCGTAGTCCACGTTCACTTGATGCAACAGCAACAATTGAAAACCAAGATTTATTAGCATTGCTTGAAGCTGCTCGTTGGGCACCATCTGCCAACAATCTTCAACCATGGCGATTGATCGCAGGCAAGAGAGATGATTCAAATTTCACGGCACTTCTTGAATGCCTAGTGCCCTTTAATCAAAGCTGGTCAAAGCGGGCAGCTGCTTTTGTGGCCATTGCTGGAACTCCTGCGCAGGCAGATGGAACTGCAATACCAACATTTATGTATGACTGCGGATTAGCAGCAGCACAATTAACTATCGAAGCCCATCACCGTGGCTATGTTATTCACCAGATGGCTGGCTTTGATCATGAAAAAGCAGCAGCCTTATTTGATGGCGCTGTTCCTATTGTGATTATGGCTGTTGGCAAGCAAGCACCTGCAGAACAACTAGAAGGTCCTGCATATGATCGTGAGGTTGCACCTCGAACACGCAAAGAGCTGTCAGAGATCGTTCTTAAGGGATTGCCTAACTAAAAACTAGAACGGATCTCCCATAGATCTGGAAAAGTCGGGTTAAATAAGGTGGTACTTAAGTAAGCAACTCCGCTTGATCCGCCAGTGCCAATTTTATGACCAATAGTTCTTTCAACCATCTTTACGTGGCGATATCGCCATTCCTGCATACCTTCATCGATATCAACTAGCCGCTCACACACCATTGCAGACTCTGGATCATTGCGATGCACTTCTAGTAATACCTCTTGCACAGCTGTGTTTGCGGCATAAGCAGTTGATTTATCACGATTCAAAACACCTGTTGGAATTGTGTGACCACGCTTTGAGATATAAACCAGAGCTGAATCCCACACACTGTTACGCACTGTGATTTCCTTGATCTGCTCTTGAATATCTAAAGGTAAATGTCCAGCCATCTTGCTGTCACGCCGACCCAACAACGCTTCAACCATTCTAAATTGCGCAGACTGAAAACCACTTGATGATGAAAGATATGAACGGAATGCATTGAACTGCAGTGGAGTCATTGTTTCCAAAATATCGATCTGGGTGACACAGACTTTAAGGATTGTTCTTATCCGTCCCAAAATAGCGAGTGAGTAATGGGAATCGCCAGATTCCATGGCAACTTGGGCCTCTTTGAATTCATGAATTAATTGTTTGAACCACAATTCATATGTTTGGTGGATGATGATGAAAAGCATCTCATCATGTTCTGGCCCAGTAGATAGTGGACGTTGTAGTTTAAGAAGTTCATCAACTGCTAAGTAAGAGGTATATGTAAGTGCTGAATCGAAGTTTTCGCTCATGTGACGCGAGACCCACCTTCTCGTACCTCTTTATAGCGGCCAGATGCCACTAAATCTCGCATTCGTTCTAATCCATCCCAAACTTCAACAAATGAAGTTGGCAGAGGAGAAATTGCTAATCGAATTGAATTTGGCGTTCTGTAATCAGGGATGACATTTGAAATTGTGCGCATTGCAAGGCATATTTGCGCGGCATCTGGATGAACGAGTGAAATGTGACCACCACGTTCTTTGGCATCACGTGAAGTGTTTAATTCAAGGCCAAGTGGTGCCAACCAAGCGTCATAGAGCTCGATCATCATTTGGGTTCCAACTGCGGCCTTATGAGCAATTGCATCGATGCCAGCTTCTTTAATCATTGAAAAGGCGGTTTGCACGCAACGGATTCCCATCAACGATGGGCTGGCAATCTGAAAACCACGGATAGTTTGCGACCGCTCAAAAACTGGTCCCATTTCAAATTGTGCATCTTGAGCGAACCAACCTTGAATCGGAACTTGTAGTTCGCTTTGAACTCTTTTTGAAACATAGAGCCAGGCAGGTGAACCAGGGCCAGAGTTTCCGTACTTGTATGTGCATCCGACACAAAGGTCGACACCGTTTGCATCTAGATTTAATTCGATTGCACCTACGGCATGGCTTGCATCCCAGACTACAAGTGCACCGATAGCCCGCACTTGATCTGTTATTGATTTCAAATCTGTGCGGGCACCTGATCGGTATTGGATGACTTCCAGAGTTACTAAGGCAACATCATCATTGAGATATGGTGCAAGGACTTCAGTTGTAATTCGCTCGTGATGTGCAATAGAAGGATCTTCATTGTCAATTAAGATAAGATTTAAACCGAACTGCTGTGCAATTCCATCAAGGATGTATCGATCAGTTGGAAAGTTTGCGGCATCAGTAATAATTGTTTTTCTGCCAGGTCGTGCTTGAATTGCAGCCAGGCAAAGTTGATAGAAATTTACTGAAGTTGTGTCACAGACCAATACTTGTCCTGGCCCAGCACCTAGTGCTGCCTCGCCTAATAAATCCCCTGTTGGCTGTGCTTCATCAACCCAGTGGCTCCAGCCAGTCACAACTTCAGGACCCCATTCTTTGGTCATGAAATCATTGATGGCGGTAACTGTTGCCTTTGGTAACCGTCCTAGTGAATTGCCATCGAGGTAACACATTTCTGGGTCTGAAATGACAAATTGAGATTTGAAATGGGCTAAAGGATCGTTTTTATCTAGCTCTAGCGCGTATTGACGGTCAGTTACCTTCATAAGGGAAAGGTACGCTCTCCTACCGTGGCGCGCAATGTTGTAAACATCGAAGATGTCTCTAAAGCCTTTGATATCAAAGAGCTCTTAGTAGGCGTCTCTCTTGGTGTTTCCGAAGGTGATCGCATTGGAATTGTTGGCCGAAATGGTTCAGGTAAAAGCACATTAATGAAAGTAATGGCTGGGATCGAGCCACCAGATTCGGGGCGAGTCACTAAATCAAATGCTGCAAAAATTGGATTGTTATCCCAAGTTGATTTAGCTGATCCAGAAAGCACGGTTGGCGAAGTAGTTTTAGGTGATACTGAAAAACACGAGTGGGCAAGTGACCCAAATATCCGGGAAGTGTTTACAGGATTATTTGGAAGTTTTGATGATCACATCTTCGATCGCAAATTTGGACAGTTATCTGGCGGAGAACGCCGCCGAGTTGGTTTGGCGAAACTCCTTATCAATGAACTCGATTTAATTTTGCTTGATGAGCCAACCAACCATCTAGATGTTGAGGGTGTTGCCTGGCTTGCTTCCTACATTAACAATCGACGAGGATTAGCAGTTGTTGTTGTGACTCACGATCGTTGGTTTTTAGATGCGGTAACAGAGCGCACCTGGGAAGTTGTCGAAGGTAAAGTCGAAGAGTACGAGGGTGGATATAGCGCATTTGTATTATCCAAAGCAGAGCGCTCCCGCCAAGCCTCTGTTATGGATCAGCGCCGTAATATGTTGATTAAGAAAGAGCTTGCCTGGCTTCGCCGCGGGGCGCCGGCTAGAACATCAAAACCAAAGTTTCGAATTGATGCTGCAAATGTTTTGATTGCAGATGAGCCAGCACCACGTGATCAAGGGGAATTATTGAAGTTTGCACTTAATCGTTTAGGTAAGACTGTTTATGAAGCACACCATGTGCAGGTAAAACTTGGTGATAATGAGCTGATTGATGACTTGTATTGGAATATTGGTCCGGGCGATCGAATTGGAATCGTTGGTGTTAACGGTGCTGGTAAAACAACATTGATGCGCACCCTTACTGGAGAGATTCAACCAACTGCAGGTAAGTTGGTAACGGGTGTAACTGTGAAGGCAGCATTTCTAACTCAGCATTTAGATGAGTTAGATCCAACATGGCGTGTTCTAGAGGCTGTTGAAAAAATTGCCAACCGTGTTGAATTAGGTGGCGGACGAGAGTTATCTGCATCGCAGTTGTGCGAGCGATTAGGATTTGATCGAGAGTCGCAGTGGACCCCTGTTGGTGATTTATCAGGTGGTGAAAAACGTCGTCTACAATTAACACGCCTATTAATGGACAGCCCGAATGTTTTGCTTCTTGATGAACCAACCAATGACTTTGATATCGAGACATTAACTGAGCTTGAAGATTTACTAGATAGCTATGGGGGCACTTTGATTGTGATTTCTCACGATCGTTACTTCCTCGAACGAGTTTGCGATCGATTTGTAGGATTGCTAGGTGATAAGAAGGTGCGCGATTTACCTCGTGGAGTCGATGAGTATCTTGAACAACGTGCCCAGGCCTTGAACTCTGTTACGGCCGTTCTTAAAGAAAAGAAAACATCAAGTGCTGCAGAACAACGACAGTTAAAGAAGGATCTAACTCGCCTTGAGCGACAGATGGAAAAATGTGCTTCGGCTATTGCATCCTTAACCGCTGAGCAAGAAACCGCCGCCTTTGACGCCGCTCGCTTAGTGGCAATCGCCTCAGAGCTTGTGGTTTTGAGCGCAGAGGCAGTGAAACTTGAGGAAGATTGGCTACAAGTCACGCTTTCATTAGAGGGTTAAGATAAAATCTAGGTATGAGTCAGATTGCCAACACAATTGAGTCCATTCTTTTTCGCTCTCGCTTTTTACTAGCACCGTTGTATTTAGGTCTAGTCGGCGCCTTAGCCCTGCTTGCCTATCGGTTTTTAATTGAGTTTTATCACGTAGCTATGCACATCGGGGAGGCAACCCCACAAAGCTTTACGCTGGACTTATTAGCGTTGTTGGACCTAACACTTCTAGCTAATTTAATTCTGATGGTTATTTTCGCCGGGTATGAGAACTTTGTTTCACGCATTGACGTGGCGACGGAATCAAAAGATCGCCCGCATTGGATGGGAACAATTGATTTTAGTGGACTTAAAATCAAATTAATTGGTTCACTTGTAGCGATTTCGGTAATTGAGCTGCTAAAAGATTTTATTGAACTTTCTGGAAAAGCCGAAGTAGGAGAGGGAACAATATGGCGAATAATTATTCACCTTACCTTTGTTGCCTCCGGTGTTCTATTCGCACTGATGGATTGGATTGCCGACAAGCGGGAGTTCCCTGGAACTCATATGTAACTATTCACTCTAGGTTAACCAAAGCTTTTCTCTGCATCCCCTAACCGTTAGGGGATGGTAAACAACAATTCTCCCAAACCTCTACATAGGAATGGGAAAAATGAAACTAACTAAGCCAATTTTGGCTGGCGCAGCGGTTGTAACAGCTGTTGCATTCGCAGCCTCAGCATTTGCTTTGGGCGGAAAGCCAGTTTATGTTCTTTCAAAGAACGCAGCAGTTGACATCAAAGTCATTGCAACTGTGGGCGACGCCGTCACAGGCACAATGGTCCGCGGAATTCCAGATGGAATGGGTGCATACGACAACGGTCGTGGTGGAATCTCACTTCTATCAGTTCACGAAGTATCAACTTCAAACGCTTTTGCTCTAAAGAGTAAGTCAGCAACATCACCATGGGGAACTTCAATCACAAAGTTCACAGTGAGCAAGACTTCAAAGGCTGTCACTAAAGTTGAAAGCTTTATGCAGAAGGTTAACTTCTACAATTACACAACAGGCAAGTACCAAGAGACTCCAGCAGGCGCAGCGCCAGCAGGAGCAACAGCTGGATTCTTTGACTGGGGTATCAGCCGTTTCTGTTCAGCAACATATGCTGCAGCAGGAACATTCATCCATAACGGAATTGGTTATGCAGGTGGATTATTCTTGTCTGGCGAGGAAACAGGCGATGAGTCTCGTGGATTTGCATTTGATGAAGAAGGAACTGGATACCAGCTTCCACGTATGGGAATGTTGTCATTTGAAAACATCATGCCTTCACTCAAGCCAGGTGCTAACACTGTCGCGATCGCATCAGAAGATGGATCAGCAACAGATAGCCAGCTCTATGTTTATGCCGGCAAGAAGCAGGCAACAGGCACTGCTATCGATCAGGCAGGTCTTACAAATGGTGATCTTCATGTTATGAATATCCCAACAATCAAGAGTGACAACCTATTCCGCACAACAGTAGGCAAGAACAAGAAAATGCCAGCAGAGTTTGTAAAGGTTAACTGGAACACAACAACTTCAGCATTTGCTGCGGAATCCCGCGAAAAGGGAACATCGATGGCACGCGTTGAAGATGGCCACTGGGACCCAAGCAATCCAAATGTTTTCTACTTTGTAACAACAGAGTCAAACAAGGATCCAATTGCGACAGCTCCAAACCCAACTACACCAACTGTTACTCGTGATGGTGGCGCTCTATGGCGCTTAACTTTCAAGGATGCACAGAACCCAGCACTAGGTGCAGAGATTGAAATGCTTCTAAACGGTGGAGAGTCTGTCTACATGTCAAAGCCTGACAACATCACTGTTACAGAAGATGGCAAGTACATCTTGATTCAGGAAGATCCAGGCAACAACGCATTACTAGCGCGTATCGTTGCTTACCGAGTTTCTGATTCAAAACTTGCTGTAGTTGCACAGTTTGCTGCAAACAAGTTCATCAAGGGTGGGTCTGAATTCATAACTGAAGATGAAGAGTCATCTGGAATTATCGATGCAACTAAGTTGCTCGCTAAGCCAGGAGATACAAACTCTTACTTCTTCTTCAACGCACAGATTCATGCACCAGGTGCGATTATTGCACGTCCAGATCTAGCAGGCCGTAGTGCTGCTAGGAAGGCAGAGATCAATACCGCAACAGTTGAAGGTGGTCAGTTCTACGTAATGACAATCTCAAACTGGGACACAGTGTTTAACGGATAAATATAAATAAGCTAAAGCCGGGCGGGCTACGAGGGTCTCGCCCGGCTTTTGCTTTTCTCAGATAACCTCGCACAATGCGTTTAGACCTACTGGCGGCATTATCTGGAGTGATGATTGCCCTACAAGCCCGTGCTAACGGAGAGCTTTCACATCGCTTAGATAACGGACTTCAAGCCGCGCTGGTTTCATTTGGTTCGGGGTTACTAATTATTCTGATCATCACACCCTTTAGCTCACACATTAAAGAGGGAATAAGAAACCTAAAGGCTGCAATAGCCCAAAAAGAGATAGCTCGGTGGAAGTTATTTGCTGGCGCTTTGGGCGGAAGTTTTGTCGCTATCCAGACCCAGATCGTTCCTTTGATTGGTGTTGCAATCTATTCAGTGGCATCAATTGCAGGCCAAACTGCAATGTCATTAGTTGTCGATCGAATTGGTTTAACTGGGGGCGGGAAAAAGTTGATCTCACCCCGTCGCGTAATGGCTGCGGTGCTAACTGTTATTGCGGTGCTTGTGTCAGTCTGGGATCGAATAGATGCAGACAATCTTTCAATGATTGCAGTTACCGCAGGATGTATTGCAGGAGCCGTGGTTGGCGTGCAGCGGGCGTTAAATGGTCAGATAAACGAGCACTCACACCAAAGTTTCACAACTTCTCTGCTCAACTTCATCACCGGAACTACATTCTTGGTAATTCTAATACTTGCAAGTGTTGTACTTGGTAAGAATGACTTGTCACCACTACCGGCAGGACCGTGGTGGATATACACGGGTGGAGTAATCGGCGTCATCTATATCGCTTTCACTTCGACCGTTGTTCAACACCTAGGCGTTCTAACCTTCACACTATTTAGCGTTGGTGGGCAGCTTGCTGCGTCACTTGTCATTGACTTAGTGTCACCAACAGATGGCGTGAGTGTTAGTGCCTATTTAGTCACAGGACTTGCAATGACTTATGTAGGAGTTATCGTCGGTGGCGTAAGTAATTCACGAGTGCAGAAACCAAAGAGGCAGTAATAAAGAAAGCTGCAATTGCATAGGACCAATTCTTAACCCATGGCAACGAAGCTGCGTAATATCCAGCCAATGTGATTCCAACACCCCACAGCAAGGCACCTAAGGCATTTGCTGATAAAAACTTGTAGTAATTCATCTTTGAGGCACCAGCTATAGGTGGAACAAAGGTGCGGACCCATGGAAAGAATCTGGCAGCAACTACTGCCCACCACCCAGTCTGCTCGTAAAAACGCTCTGATCTTGCAATCATCTGTTGTATGCGAGGTGAGGTGTGACGTTCAAGGTAGGGACGACCCACTAATCGACCTAAAACAAATCCAACCTGATCACCAAAGAATGCTGCAATAAAGATGACTGTCACAAGAATGACAATATTTACTTCGCCATGGGCTGCGGCAACTAATCCTGCGCTGAAAAGTATTGAGTCGCCAGGCAGGAAAAAGCCAAGCAGGATGCCTGTTTCAACAAAGACGATTGACCCAATAAGTAGGTAGAGAACAAAGGGTGCTATTGATGCAAATTGTTCATCAAAAGATGCAGCGAGTTCGATCACACTGACTTCTTAACCGCCGCAGCTACAGCCTTAACTACGTTGGGATCAAAGACACTCGGCACAATAAATGAAGTGTTGAGTTGATCAGGTGAAACGCAATCTGCAATTGCCTCTGCTGCTGCTACAAGCATCTGATCTGAAATTTTGTGAGCATTTGCATCAAGTAAGCCGCGGAAGATTCCTGGGAAAGCCAAAACATTGTTAATTTGGTTTGGTTGATCGCTACGACCTGTTGCCACGACCGCTGCGTAGTTGCGGGCTATTGCGGGATCAATTTCAGGATCTGGATTGGCAAGAGCAAAGACAATTGAACCCTTAGCCATAGAAGCAACATCAGCTTCAGTAAGAACGTTCGGTGCACTAACACCAATAAATACATCAGCACCAACCATTGCTTCTGAAATCTTGCCAGTGAAATTAGTTGGATTACTGTTGTTAATAAACCACTGCTGCATTGAATCTTCAGACTTCATATCGTTGTGGATTACTCCATGGTGATTAAAACCGATGATGTTACTGGCACCATTAAGCGTTAGTAGTCGTGCAATTGCATTACCTGCCGCGCCAACACCACTAAGCACGATCTTTACAGATTTCAAATCTTTCTTCACTAATTTAAGGGCGTTACGAAGAGCGGCAAGAACCACAATCGCGGTTCCGTGCTGATCATCATGGAAAACTGGAATGTCTAAGAGTTCACGAAGACGAGCTTCAACCTCAAAGCAACGAGGGGCTGAAATGTCTTCTAGGTTAATTCCACCGTAAACAGGTGCGATCAACTGCACTGTGCGCACGATTTCATCAACATCTTGGGTGTCTAAACAAACAGGCCAGGCATCAACATCGGCAAAGCGCTTGAATAATGCTGCCTTACCTTCCATTACGGGCAGCGCAGCGGCTGGGCCAATGTTTCCAAGCCCCAAAACAGCTGATCCATCGGTGACTACAGCGACGGTATTGCGCTTAATAGTAAGGCGTCGAGCATCTGAAGGGTCAGCAACAATTGCTTGGCAAATACGAGCGACACCAGGTGTGTATGCACGAGATAAATCATCACGAGTTTTTAAGGGAACCTTTGAAGCAATCTCAATCTTTCCACCAAGGTGTAATAGGAATGTTCGGTCACTTACCTTGCGAACAGTCAAAGCAGAGTTAAGTGAGATTGCTGCAGTGATTTCATCTGCATGCTGTGAATCTATGGTGTCGCATGTTATATCGATTACAACTTTATCAAGGAGAGATTCCACAACATCAAGTGCGGTAATAGTTGCACCTGCGCCAGTAATAACTGTTGTTGCTAGTGCTACTGGATTTGTCTGAGGAGAGCCTTCGACACGAATTGTGATTCCGTATCCAGGTGATGTTGATGCCATTTATACAACTCCATATAAGCGATCGCCGGCGTCGCCCAAGCCCGGAACAATGTAACCGTGCTCATTTAACTTTTCATCAAGTGCACCTGTGACAATTGTGATCGGTACTCGACTGTTTGCAAACTCTTTTTCAACCGCTGCAATTCCTTCAGGAGCAGACAAGATGCACACCGCAGTGATGTCTGTTGCACCAAGATCAATTAAATAGTGAAAAGCCATGATCAAAGTTCCACCAGTTGCCAGCATTGGATCTAAAACAAAGACTTGGCGGCCAGAGAGATCATCAGGCAGACGGTTTGCATATGTGCTTGCTTCTAAAGTCTTTTCATCGCGAACCATTCCTAAGAACCCAACTTCGGCGGTTGGTATTAATTTGCTCATTCCTTCAAGCATTCCCAATCCGGCGCGCAAGATTGGTACAACTACTGGACGGGGCTCAGCTAATTTTTGACCCTTGGTCTTTGTTACCGGGGTTGTAATTTCCACCTCATGAGTGCGTACATCACGGGTTGCCTCATATGCCAAGAGGGTTACAAGCTCTTCCACCAAGCGTCTAAATGTTGGTGAATCGGTCCCTTCGTCGCGCAAAACTGTCAATTTGTGATTGATCAAAGGGTGATTGGCGACATGTACTTTCATGGGTATTACCTTACAGGGGTTTCATTCCTTTCCAATGAGTGAAAGTATGCGCACATGTCCGATTTCGAAGAGGAGCTCGTTGAGGAGATTGAATCCTTCGACGCAATTGACGATGTAGTAACCGACCTCACAAGTGAAATGGATTTTGCAGTCGCGGCTTGGCACGAGGACGGTCGTTGGACATTAGGCACATTGCCAGACCCTTATGACATTGCACAGATAATTACCCGTTTGAAATCACAACAAACAAATGGTGGCTCCATCGCTCTGATTTCAATTGATGAAGAGTTCTTTATTTTAATTCGCGTTTTAGGTGCGCACATTTCATTGTTTTTAAGTGATGCAACGGCAGCCCTTGATTATCCAGTTGCAGAAGAGTTAATGGAGATTGCAGATCTTCCAATTCCTGAAGATGATGAAGAGTCTGGGCCGGTAGGGCATCTAGAAATTCTTACCGATCTCGGAATGAGCGGCATGGAGATTACTGCGTTATGTGATGACGAAGAATTATTTCCAGATGAGCAGCTTGAAGCAATTGCTGCGCGATTAGGATTCGGCGATCAATTCTCGGAGCTATTGGATCTGTGAACGATATTGAAATGATGCGCGTTGCACTCGATGCAGCACGCAAAGCTGTGGCAAGCCAAGATATTCCAGTTGGTGCAGCCATATTTAATAATGCGGGTGACTTAATTGCAACCGGCCACAATGAACGCGAGTTACATAAAGATCCCACAGCGCATGCCGAAATTGTTGCGATGCGAAGAGCAGCTGAGATATTGGGAGATTGGCATTTAACAGATCACACCTTGGTTGTGACATTAGAACCCTGTGCGATGTGCGCAGGTGCAATCGCACAATCTCGTTTGCAGACTGTTGTATTTGGCGCGTGGGATGAAAAAGCAGGCGCGGTGGGATCGATGTGGGATTTACTACGTGACCCTCGCAGCACCTTTAGAACCGAGGTCCGTGCAGGTGTTTTAGCTGAAGAATGCGGAGAATTGATTAAATCTTTTATACAAGAAGTTCGTACGAAGGATTAAGAATCACCATAGATCCTTCTTCTTCACCAACCATACCTTCTGCGCGCAGTTGAGAACCAATCTCAAGTCCTGCGATTTCACGGCGACCTAAGAAGTGCAGTGAAACTCCACCTGTTTCATCCCAGATTTCAACTTCAAGAGTTGGTGCTGCTCCACGAGGAGCGGTTTTAATTGATGTCACTCGACCCTGCACCTGAGCACGCTTGCGCCACTCAATCTTGCCGATTGGTGTCACATTTTCTGCATAGTGACCTACTGGTTCAAGATTTACCGGCGCAGCCTTTTGAACTGGCTTGGGTGCAACTCGTGGAACGGATGCAGCAGGTGCAGTGAATAATGTTTTTCCAGAAGCGATACGGTCCACGTCAAATGGAACAATCGTTGCAACAACTCGTGGCAATTGTGAAATCGGTGCTGCGATTTCTTCAGCAGTTTGATCGTGCAGCAGTCTGCCTAAGAAGCCAGAGTAGGCACGACGTGGGAGTAGTAGAGTTAGCTCAACATCTGGCTTTTCAGTCATTCGAATTGCATAATCCAACGCAGAGTTAGCAAGACGACGGTCTGGACAGTCAATTAATTCAAGTGTCACATCATCTAGGGCGTCCGATGCCGCCCATGCTTTCTGAATCTCATCAGCTCGACGATCATCAATTACAAAGTGAACGGCTGCTAAATTACGAGGCTTCAAACTGCGTGCATATCGAATTGCACCAACAGTTGCAATATCAACGTTATCAACTAGAACTGTTACATCGTGGCGCGCGATTGATGTTGCGCGTTCTTGATGTTGCTTAACTTCTAAGGCATTTTGCTCACGGGTGTATTGGCGACGCAGACGCAGAAAAGCCATCACTAGTATTGGTGCTGTAACCAAGACTAACCACGCACCCTGTGTGAATTTAACAACTGAAAATATAATCACAACTATAAGCGAGATAGTTCCAGCAAGGCCGTTGATAAATACCTTTGCTCTCCATTGTCCCGTTTTATTACGCAATGCATGACGAGTCATTCCAAAGCCAGCCAAAGTAAATCCTGTAAAAACACCAAGTGCGTAAAAGGCAACTAAGTGTTCAACGGAACCAGCAGTGATCAACACCAAGAAGATTCCACCACCAGCTAGGAGCAGAATTCCGTTAGAAAATGCCAGACGGTGCCCACGCTTTGTTAACTGGCGCGGCAAATATCCATCTGCGGCAACAAAGTTCACCAATATAGGGAAAGCGCTGTATGTAGTGTTTGCACCAGCAAACAAAATAAGCATTGTGGCTAGCTGAACCATTACGAACATGATTGAGCCAACAACACCATCGCCCATGATTGCCTTAGCTATCTGCGAAATAACCGTTGGTGTGCCGGATTCGTAAGGGACTGCATAGATTTTATGAGCAAACCAGGAGACACCCAGAACCAAGGTTCCGAGCAATGCGCTCATGATGTACAAAGTTCTACGGGCATTTACATGCTCAGGAGTCTTAAACAAAGCCACTCCATCAGAAATTGCTTCTAGTCCAGTAAGCGATGAACCACCGTTAGCAAATGCACGAAGCAAGATGAAGATTGCAGCAAATGTCAAGAGTCCTTGTTCTTGACCAATTTCAATAGCGCCAGGCTGCTCAACACTTAACTGGATTAAGGTTCCATTGAACTGTTTGTATAAACCAACAGAGAAAACAATAAACATACAACCGACGAAGAAATAGGTTGGAAGGGCAAAGACTTTACCCGCCTCTTTAACGCCTCGCAGATTTCCATAGGTAAGTAGAAAAATCACCAGCAAGATCATTGGGATTTTGTAAGTTGACAGTGAAGGGAAGGTCGAAATGATTGCCGCGACACCAGCTGCTGATTGAATTGCGACAGTTACGATGTAATCAAGCATCAATGCAACTGCTGCAATTTGTGCAACTACAGGGCCAAAGTTATCGCGCGAGACAATATATGCCCCACCAACTTTTGTATAAACATTAATTACATCTCGATACGACAAGGTAATGATGACCAAAATGGTTAACACAACGGCTGTCATTGGCATCAAGATTGCAAAGGCAGCTAAGCCAAAGGCAGGAAGCAACGCAATCAAAATCTGTTCCGAACCGTATGCCGATGATGAAATACAGTCAGAAGAGAGGATGCCTAAGCCATAACGCTTACTGAGGCGCTGATGCCCCAGTGAATGTCGGTTAAGTGGATTACCTAGTAAGCGACGTTTAATTGTGTAGAAGAAAGAGTCTTTAAGATGTGCGTGGTCCTTTAAAACTTCTGGGACTGGCGCATCATCGGTCCACGACTTAGGCACTCAAAACTCCTCTTTTATTGCATTTACTGCAATTTAATAAGCATCACTCTACCTGAAAGCCCTCAGTCTTCACTGTTTTAAGCGTAAAGCGTATGCTTCAGACCATGCGCACACAGTTATATATCGATGGCCAATGGGTTGATGGAATCGGAAAGATTCCTGTTTACGATCCAAGCGATGGGTCAGTTATTGCTGAAGTGGCCCTTGCCGGAGATGCGCACTGTGAGGCTGCAATTGCAGCTGCCGACGGCGCAGCAAAGGCGTGGGCGAAGACTGCTCCAAGATATCGCTCAGAGATATTGCGCAAAGCTTTTGAATTAATGACAGCCGAAATTGAAGCAATTGCAACATTGATTTCGCGTGAAAATGGAAAAGCAATGCCAGATGCTCGAGGCGAAGCGGCTTATGCTGCTGAATTTTTCCGTTGGTTTGCAGAAGAAGCAGTACGCACACCAGGAGATTTCCGTAAATCTCCATCCGGGGATAAAAGAATCCTTGTAACGCACGAACCTATTGGGCTTTCTATTCTCATTACCCCGTGGAACTTTCCGGCAGGAATGGCAACCCGCAAGATCGGCCCAGCAGTTGCTGCTGGGTGCACAATGATTTTAAAACCAGCAACTGAAACCCCACTAACCGCGATGTATATCGTTGATGTAATGGAACGTGCCGGATTGCCAAAGGGAGTTCTTAATCTGGTTCTTCCAGAAAAAACTGGACCAGCAATTTCAAAAATGTTGCATGATCCACGCGTTAAGAATCTTTCCTTTACTGGTTCAACTGAAGTTGGTCGAGTTCTTCTCAAAGAGGCTGCAGACCGCGTTATTCGCTGTTCAATGGAGTTAGGTGGAAATGCCCAAGTTGTTATCCATGATGATGCAGATTTAGCCGTAACTATTCCGCAGCTTTCTCTTGCAAAGATGCGCAACGGTGGCGCTGCCTGCACATCAGCAAACCGTATTTATGTTCAACGCGGAATTGCAGATAAATTTATTGCTGAAATGACTAAGTCTATGAGCAGCTTTGTTATGGGCCGCGGAACAGATGCAACAACAACACTTGGTGCCTATGTTTCAATGAAAGAGCGCAACAAGATCGCCGACATAGTCGAGGAATCAATCGCAGCTGGGGCAAAGGTTGAAGTTGGTGGAGTAAAGCCAGAAGGTGTTGGCGCTTTCTATCCAGCAACGGTTTTAGTGGTTAAACAAGACAATCCAATCTTGCTTCATGAAATCTTTGGACCAGTTGCACCGATCGTGATTTTTGATACTGATGAAGAAGGAATCCAATTGGCTAATGACACCGAATTCGGACTTATTAGTTATGTCTTCTCATCAAATCTGACCCGCGCACTGCGCACAGCAGAGGCGATGGAATCTGGAATGGTTGCGATCAATAAGGGTGTTATCTCAGATCCTGCCGCACCATTTGGTGGCGTGAAGCAATCAGGCCTGGGCCGCGAAGGTGGCTTTGACGGAATCCACGAGTTCTTGCAGACCAAGTTCATTGGGGTTGAGATTTAATCAGTTAGAAGATGTTACTTTTTAGAGAGTTTAACCGGCAGTAGCAGCATTTAGAATTTCTTCACGTTTTTCAACCATGATGCTGCCGTGATGTTGATCTTCTAAAAGTTCTAATGTTGGGTTGAGGATATTTGCATTGAGCCATCTCGCGTTACTCGTAAAGTCATGATGTAACGATTAAAGGGCCTATGCCCAAGGATCAAAGTTATTTGGATCATCCAGTTTCTCATTTTTTGGTAAAGCTAAGAAACAATCCTCGCAATAGTAATCTCTAGTTAGATCTCCTAGTGAATTTGCCTGGTATCTCTTTTTCCTAAAGATTCCTGGGAAAGGTTTTCTGCACTCTTTGCACTGTGCCCTTGCAGCTTTTTCTTCCTCTTTGTAAATTTGTTTCCATTTTGCTTGTTCAATCAATTTTGCTTCGTAACATTCTTTGCAGTATTCAAGGCTATAAACCAGGCAACCAGAACTTTCACTGAGATGATAAATTCTCTCGTTTGAGGAAAGTTTGATTCGACATCCATTACAAACTAACTCGTTTTTTTCTGGCCTTGTACCGCACCCGAGTCTCTCGGCAACATCCTCACTTGAAACGCACTCACCGCAAAACCCTGCGGTAGGTTCCAAATTGGAACCGCACCAGATGCATTTGACCTTCATACCGCTATTGAATCACCAGATTCCCTGGATTCAAGCCCCTGTTCATGAATGAATAGTCGCATTTAGAATTTCCGAGTTGCTGGACTGGAACCTTTTGGAGAATCACCCACAATCTGGCGGAGGATGAGGGATTTGAACCCTCGATAGGTTGCCCTATACACGCTTTCCAAGCGTGCGCACTCGGCCGCTATGCGAATCCTCCCGAGGAGGTGAACTCTATCGGTGGCTGTAACTATGATTACGCCAGATCCCTCG
>JAIOWZ010000020.1 GCA_021741905.1 Candidatus Planktophila sp.
AATGTCGCACCTGGTTACAACGGACATTGCCGCGAGCTCACTGCAGAGCAAATCGCGGGTTACAAAGCCGAGGGTCGCGGGGCGGTAGTCCGCATGCGCATGCCAGATGGCAGTACAACTTTTAATGATTTAATCCGCGGAGATGTTTCATTTGACCACAACTTTGTTCCAGACTTTGTGTTGGTTCGAGCCGATGGTTCACCGCTCTACACATTAGCAGTGGCAGTAGATGACATCCTGATGAAGGTGACACACGTACTACGCGGAGAAGATTTACTCTCATCAACCCCACGCCAGATTCGTGTGTATCAGGCAATGGGCGTTGACCTGGCTGATTACCCAGTATTTGCTCACCTTCCCTTTGTTATGGGCCAAGACAATGCAAAGCTTTCAAAGCGAAACGGTGAAGTATCTATTGCTTGGTATCGTGAGATGGGCTTTTTGCCAGAGGCGATTTGTAATTATCTAGCATTGCTTGGTTGGTCACCGGGCGATGATGTTGAAAACATCACCATGAAGCAGTTAACAGAGATGTTTACAGTTGAGAAGGTTCATTCATCTCCTGCGCGCTTTGATATGAAAAAGCTTGAGGCAATTAACGGGGATAAGATCCGTGCTTTGACATTGGACGAGTTCCTTAAGCGGTCCTTACCATTTTTGACGAAAGCTGATGTAATCACAGGTACAGATGCTGAAATTGAGTTAGTCAAGAAAGCTCTACCTTTGATCCAAGAGCGCATCATTATGCTCAATGAAGTACCAAAGATGCTTAAGTTCTTGTTTACTAAAAAGTTTGCCGTAGATACTGAATCTGTTGCAAAGATTACAGATGATGGATCAAAGGAGATCTTAAAGCGCTCACTCAAAGAGTTAGAAACTGTCTCTGAATGGAACCATGAAAATATCGAAGCGGTGCTACGTGCATCTTTGATTGAAGAGATGGCACTAAAGCCACGTATTGCATTTACCGCCTTGCGCATTGCAACGACCGGCAGCACGATTTCTCCGCCACTGTTTGAATCAATGGAATTGCTCGGTAAAGAGGCCTGTTTACTGCGTATCAACGCGGGATTGGCGCTGTAAAAGCGCTGGTATTCTTTGCCATTGCAGTACAAGGTCTCCCAATCCAGCATTGGGTGGTCCTTGGGGTATGGGGTAATTGGCAGCCCTGCTGATTCTGGTTCAGTAAGTCTAGGTTCGAGTCCTGGTACCCCAGCGCAGTACCGCAGTACAATTTAATATCGTTCTAGGAAATCTTTCCCATCAATGGGATCGTGGCCCCGTCGTCTAGCGGCCTAGGACTCTGGCTTCTCAAGTCAGCTACGAGGGTTCGAATCCCTTCGGGGCTACCACCACAATCTCTTTAAGGAGACAACGATGGCTACAGCAAAGAAAGCCGTTGCAAAGAAAGCGCCTGTAAAGCGTGCAGCGGCACCAGTTGTTGAAAGTCGCAATGATCGCGTTGATTGGCGTTCGCTGTATTTGTACGCAGTTTGTTTGATTACTTTGTTAGTTGTCTTGTTCTCTACAGTTGCACTCATCAACTCGATCATGAATGCAGTGTTCCCAGATCCTGCTTATATTGATGTTTACACAAAGCCAGAAAATGCACCATCTGCAGAATTATTGGCTCAGCAAGAAGAAGCTAATCAAATTCGTGCCATAAAGAGTATCTTCACTTCATTTTCAACGGTCGCGATAGCTTTACCGTTGTATCTGTATCACTGGCGCTGGGTACGAAAGACTAACGGCTAACCAATCAGCTCGCGGTTGCGCTTTACTTCACGCTCATGATTACAAGGGCGCTCTGTGTGGGTGTCATAGCAAGGATCACACAGCAGTACTAACTGGTGGCATTCTGGCTTCTGACAGTTTCTAAACTGCTTTGTCGCACTTTTGCATTCAGCGCATTCGCCAATCAACTTAGTGTGATCACTAAAATCAATAGTTAGGCGATCATCAAAGGTATATAAGGAGCCTTCCCATAATCCATCATCGCCAAACTTGTTGCCGTAACGAACGATGCCACCCTTGATTTGGTAGACCTCTTTGAAACCACGATTTTTCATAACAACAGACAAGATCTCACAGCGAATACCACCGGTGCAGTAGGTAACCACCGGCTTATCCTTCATGTGGTCATACTTGCCACTTTCAATTTCTGAAACAAAATCATGAGATGTTTCAATATTTGGCACAACAGCATCTTTGAATTTACCAACCTTGGCTTCAAAAGCATTACGGCCATCAAAGAAGAAGACATCATCGCCACGTTCTTCAACAAGCTTGTTGACCTCTTCAGGGCGCAAATGCACGCCGCCGCCAATAACACCGTTTTCATCAACCTTGATTTCATCGGGATTGCCAAAAGCAACAAGCTCTGGACGAATCTTGATCTTAAGCTTTGGAAAATCTTGCCCTGAACCATCAGACCACTTGAAATCTATCTTCTTAAACCCTGGATAAGCCTTAGTTGCTTTCACATACTTCTTAAGGTCTTCCATCTTGCCACCCAACGTTCCGTTAATACCGTGGGGTGAAACAATGATGCGACCTTTGATATCGAGGGACTCGCACAAAGTCTTCTGCCACAGCTTCACAGCAGCAGTATCTGTAATTGGCGTGAAGCCGTAGTACAGAATTACTTTGTCTAGATCCATGGGGCCAATTCTAACCGCCCTCACCTGTATTGCGAAAAGTGCGCTTAAAATGTAGGCATGGATTTCAGCTTCACAGGTGAGGTAATCGAATGGCGTGGCCCTGCTCCTTTCTACTTTATTGAAACCCCCGCTAAGTGCGCACCGGAAATCAAAGCAATTGCAGCCGACAAAAGTTATGGCTGGGGAGTCCTTCACGCAATGGTGACAATTAAGAACCAAACCTTTAAGACTGCTTTATTTCCAAAACAAGGCACATACCTAGTCCCACTAAAAAATGCAGTTCGATTGCCTCTTGAAGTAGCAGTGGGTGACAAGGTCAAAGTCGAACTTGATTTTGATTTCTAAGCTCTGGAAAGATTGCACAATGAAAACTTTGGCAGAGAAGCTCAAATCAGAGCAATGTCGTCGAATTCTTGAAGCTTTAGAGGGCGGACCAAAATCTCTCGAAGAGTTGGTTAAAATGACTAAATTGACTTTAGGTTCGATACATAAACATCTTGAAGTTCTTCAGGAAGCAAAGAAAGTTAAATCCAAAGGTAATGGTACATTCACTAGATGTTGAAGTTTAGAGGTTTAATTCAAGCATCTCACTTTGGGCCAACTCTGATCGTTACTGCAATTGCCTTTGGTTTCGGCACCTATTACTGGTGGGAAGGCCCAGCCTATGTCATTGCCTTTACCGTGGCATGTGGTCAGTTAGTTGTTGGTTGGAGCAATGACCTCTATGACTACAAAGATGACTTGGCACATAATCGCACCAACAAACCACTTGTTTCAGGTTTAATCACACCGCAATACCTAATGAAGTGGTTGGCCTTCATGGTTCCATTCTCCTTTATTATAAACCTACTTGGTCCACTTGGAATCAAAGGTGGCCTTGTCTATATGCTCGGTATCGCTTGTGGAGTTGCCTATAACTTTTATTTTAAATTTTCTGCTCTTTCTCCATTGCCCTACGCCATTGCATTTGCCGCCTTGCCATCGTCTATTGCAATTTCAAAGGAGATAAACCCACCACTTTGGATGTGGTTGGGCGGAGCCCTCTTTGGAATGGCAGCGCACTTTATTAACGTTATTAAAGATATGGAACAAGATCAGAAAAGTGGCATTCAAGGTCTGCCGCAGCGCTTTGGCACCAGGAATTCGATTATCGCCGCGATTGCGCTCATCACCGCTGGCATGCTGATCCTGCTCAAGTAATTCACCTCCTACCTATTGATTTCCACCTGCCACAAGCGCACTATTGCATCACCTACTAGTGCAGGGGGAGATTATGAAAGTAAGTAGCATCATTGCGGGTAAGAAAGTTGAAACAATTTCGGCAAGTGCATCTGTTCATGATTTAGTGAACTCACTTAACACCCACCACGTGGGGGCACTCGTTGTTTCAGGAGATGGCAAGAGAATTGATGGCATTGTCTCTGAGCGAGATGTTGTGCGGGCTATGCCAGGCAAGCTAGATCAACTAGTGGGCATGCATGTTCGAGACATCATGACTGTGGATGTCCATACCTGCACAGCAGATTCAACGATTGCAGAGCTCATGTCGATGATGACCCAACTTCGTATCCGCCACGTGCCAGTTGTAGATGCCGCAGGCAACCTCATTTCAATTGTTTCTATTGGTGATGTGGTCAAGAACTACGTGAGTGAAATTGATTCTGAGCGACAGGCGCTTAAAGATTATGTGAGCACCGCCGGCTAAGCCTTTAACACCTAGACTTCATCGCATGCATGGATCACTTGCCCTCGTTGGTTCAGGTGAGTATTTGCCTGCAATGGCAAGTTTTGAAAAATCTCTTCTGGATGATGGAGTTAAAAACGGCAAAAGAGCTATCTATATTCAAATACCAACAGCTGCCGGTCAAGAAACTCCAGATCGCCTTGAGTACTGGAAACAATTAGGAAAGAGCCAAGCAGATCGATTAGGTGTTGATTCTATTTTCTTACCAATTTTCACACGCGAAGATGCGAACAATCTCGAGTATGCAACGCTCATTAATGATTGTGCGCTGATGTATATGTCTGGGGGAGACCCGCACTATTTGGCAGAGACTCTTGTGGACACACCACTTTGGAGTGCTATGCAAGACAACTGGCGCACAGGGACATCACTTGCTGGCTGCAGCGCAGGTGCGATGGTTTTAAGTTCTCATATTCCAAACTTTCGAATACTGAAAAAAGCACCATCTCCAGGTTTAAACCTGCTTCCAGAAATCCGCGTGATTCCTCACTTTAATAAGTTCTTTAGGTGGATTCCAGAAAGTGCGGCCAAGGTTTTACTACATGTCCCTGATGACTCAATACTCATTGGCGTTGATGAATTAACAGCCATTGTTAAGCGCAGCGGGAATGACCACTGGGTCGTAGTGGGTGAGGCCAAGGTGCATGTATTAAAGGGTCTGCCTGATCGACAGTTAGTAGATGGAGATGAAATAAAGTTAACCCTTACCTAAGTCGGATTGACTTACATTAGGGTTAACTTCAATAACTTTTTACTTAGGTTTGAAGGCCTTCATGATTTGTTCAACTCCGCCACTTAACTCAGCAGGAATTACCCAAATCTTGCTTGCAGTTCCATTTGCAATTGCAGGAAGCTGTTGCAAGTACTGATAAGCCAAAACCTTCTCATCAGGATTTGCCGCATGTACTGCATCAAAAACTAACTTGATTGCTGCAGCTTCACCATCGGCGCGCAAAACAGAGGCTTGTGCATCACCTTCAGCACGCAAAATCTCTGCCTGCCGCGCACCTTCAGCGGTAAGAATCTGACTTTGCTTCTCACCTTCTGCGGTCAAAATTGCAGCACGCTTATCGCGCTCTGCTCGCATCTGCTTTTCCATGGACTCCTGAACACTTGGTGGTGGATCAATTGCCTTGATCTCCACACGATTAACGCGCACGCCCCACTTGCCGGTTGCATCATCTAGAACACCGCGAAGTGCAGCATTGATTGAATCACGAGATGTAAGGGCGGCCTCTAAATCAAGACCTCCGACAACATTTCGAAGGGTTGTGACAGTTAACTGCTCAATTCCTTGAATAAAGTTTTCAATTTCATAGATAGCAGACTTTGGATCAGTTACTTGAAAATAGATCACCGTATCGATTGAAACAACTAGGTTGTCCTCGGTGATAACTGGCTGTGGTGGAAAGGAAACCACTCTCTCGCGCATATCCAACAAAGGCCGCAAACGATCAATAAATGGAATAATCAGGACGAGCCCAGCACCCAAAGTACGGTGATATCTGCCTAGGCGCTCCACAATTCCCGCACTTGCTTGCGGGATAATTCTTATTGCTCTGGAGAGAACTACTCCAAAAATAGCAATGAGTAAAACTAGGACCCCATACGAAACCATCTTTACCTACCCCTTTCGCTTAACAACTGCAGTTGCGCCTTCGATAGCTACAACTTCAACCTGTGAACCAACTTCAATTTCACCCGTATTGCTGCGAGCACTCCACGTTTCGCCGCTGAGCTTTACCAAACCATCGTGCTCTGTAATCGCAGATAAAGTCATGGCAGGTGCACCAATTAAGGCTTCAATATTTGTCGCATGATCTGCCGGCTTCTTTTTTAAGTGTCGCAATGCAATTGGTCGAAGAAACATTAAGGAGCCAATCGCTCCAACACCAAAGACAACCCCTTGGACTACAACACTAAATCCAAGAGCATTTGCGCCGGCGGCTAGTAGCGCGGAAAATGCTAGAGACGCAAACAGTAAATCGACGGTCAAAATCTCGATTACTAGCAGTGCACCCGAAGCAGCAAGCCACATCCAAATAGGCATTGTGCAGGCCTCCAAATCAAAGCAACAAGAAAGTTCTTTAAATAAAGCCTACCCTTATCCTCGTGAATAGCGACAGGGAGATAGTGGTCATTTATGACGGGCTCTGCGAATTTTGTCAGCAATCTCTGATCTGGCTTCAGCAAAAGGTAGTTGTGGATGCCATTGCATTTCAAGGCGCAGATTTACAGCCCTTTAATCTAACCCGCGAGCAATGCGCTAAGCAGCTCTATGTGATTGCAGGTTCTGATACTTATGCAGGAGCAGATGCCATCAGATATCTACTTCAGCTGCGCGGGAATAAAACTGCAGCACTTCTTCTCGGGGCTAGCGGAGGTCTGGGGCGTGTCGGTTATCGCTGGGTCGCTTCCCACAGAAATACCTGGCCTATCAAAATAGCCACGAGAGTTCTGTACTTCTTAAATAAATAGTAAAGGCGATAAGTACCTTTACCCTGTACTTATGAGCAAACCAATCAACACAACCACGATCCGCCGCTATAACTTAATTGCCGGCATCTTCCACTTTGCACAGATGGCAGCGGTCCTGGCACTTGCCAATGACTTCTCTCTTCCAATTGTGGCCCGCTACATGTCAGGCCCACCAGGAACAACCTTTGCCGAACCAATAACACTGCTCGACACCCCAGTTGGCCTAACCGTTGCACTTTTCCTTGGCCTATCAGCCTTCTTCCACTTTCTAGTTGCTTCACCACAGTTTTTTGACCGCTATAGCACCGGATTAACCCAGAATAGAAACTACTTCCGCTGGGTGGAATACTCGATCAGCTCTTCAGTAATGATTGTTTTGATTTCACAAATAGTTGGAGTCACAGATATCGCTGCGATCATCGCAATCTTTGGCGTTAACGCATCCATGATCTTGTTCGGTTGGTTGCAAGAGAAGTATGAAACTCCAGGAAACGGCGGCTGGCTTCCATTTATCTTTGGTTGCATCGCAGGCATCGTGCCATGGGTTGGACTTGTCTTCTATGTCCTCTCAGTAGGTGGCATTGCCGATACAACTGCGCCAGCATTTGTTCTGGGCATCGTTATCTCACTCTTTGTTCTCTTTAACACCTTTGCGATCGTGCAGTACCTGCAATACAAGCAGGTGGGCAAGTGGTCTGATTACCTGAGAGGCGAAAAGACATACATAACTCTGTCTCTCGTTGCTAAATCAGCGCTGGCCTGGCAGATATTTGCATCAACTTTGATTTCATGAGGATTGGAAAAGAGAACCCAATGTCCTTTGTCATGTACTCAACAACCTGGTGCGGTTACTGCAAGCGCCTAAAATCTCAATTGGCAGATCTGGGAGTCACCTTTGAAGAGATCAACATTGAAGAGGTCCCGGGGACTGCAGAAATCGTGGAAAAGGTAAACGGCGGCAATCGCACCGTACCCACATTGGTCTTTAGTGATGGAGTGGCGATGACTAACCCATCTGCCAAGCAGGTAACAGAAAAATTGGCACAGCTACAAGGCTAGGTTTTACTGCTGCTGCCGAATAATTGAGCATGATGCCTTGACCGGTCATCGGGTCCCAGATAAATGGCATTTAACCAAAGGGCAATGTGGCGCTTCTGCTAAAAAGCTAGTGGGGTTAGTACCCTTTCCTTTGTTCCAACTGTCGCTGCATCAATCAAATAAAGGAGAGTGTGATGAATTCTAAGGTTAAGGCTGGGGCACTAGCCCTAGCAATTGTCTTGCCCGTAGTTCTTTCAGGATGCAGTTCAGAATCAAGCAAAGTCTCAAAGGCTTGTGCGCTAGTGGAGAAAGGTTCTGAAGGCCTCAAGGCTGATAACCCGTTATACACCGATGATTACCAAGAAGCCGCTGACATTCTTAAGGATCTTGCCGTAAAGGACCCAAAGTATTCAGATCCATACAGAGCTGCTCTGTTATGGGCAGATGGGGGAAACGTGAATATCAGCGACCTCAAGTTACTGATCACCTTGGAAACTCTGTGCTCACCGGATGAAGAGGAAAGCGAGTAAAGCTCTAGATTTCGCGTCTAGAACTCAAATCTGCCTCTCAGTGGGTTTAGAATTTACCTAGAAAAACCAGCAGGGGATCACATCGTGATTTCACTATTGACGGCCAACCAACAGATGAAAGGTATTGATTAAATTGAACGAAAATACAGATGACAGTTTTGCAGAAGATTCAAATAGCCAAACCCCTACCCCTTCTCAGCCAGGTTCACAGGTTGCTGTTTCAAAAGACCTTCTTATGAGAGTTGGAGCAGGAGCTGCAGCACTTGTTGTTGTTCTCGGACTTGTGTTTTTTGTGGTTGGCAATCAAAGTGACTCTCGACTCAGTGATGCAGTTGCATCGTGTGGCCTTGATGGAGCAAGCGGTATCACATTTGCTGAAGATGGACAGTCATTAGTATTTGATGGCAAGGGTGAAGAGGACTACACCGGCGGAGAATTCTCTGATGTGGAATGTCTTCTAACTGGTGTTGAAGCACCATCAACAGTCTGGGCTCAGATGTTGCAGACATCATCTGCAGATGGCCAGCAAGAATTTGAATTTGATGGAATCAGTGTTTCATGGGGCTATCACCCAAATTCTGGACTTGATACCACCTTTGTGATTCTGGATTAATTCTGTCCAATCCGAAACTCAATGGTGAGCTGGCCTTTAGCAAAAGGTCTCTCATTATTGTTCTTTCTAATGACTAAGTCGATGAATGGTCAAAAGCCCTTCAAAAGGAATTAGGCGAGTGGTCAAGATCAAAAAAAGCTCGACTAAATCTTACGCTCGCGTTTCTGTGGCAAAGAGTGGAAAAATCTTGTATTTTTACCCCATGAAAAAAATTCTAATCGCCCTAGTTGTAACTCTATTGACTCTCACAAACCTACCCTCCTCCTTCGCTGTGGCAAAGGCTGGAGCTAAGTGCACTAAAGCTGGTGCAACTGAAGTTTCAAAAGGTATTAAGTACACATGCGTAAAATCTGGAAGCAAACTAGCTTGGAACAAAGGCACCAAAGTTAGTACTTCCATCAAGGAATCTGTTAATCAATTGAATGCAAAGAGAAAAGCAAGTAGCTACTTGTCTATTTCTGCGTTCTCACGGGAAAGCCTGATCAAACAACTTGAGTTTGAAGGGTTTAATACTGCAGATGCCACCTATGGTGTGGATGCCCAAAAGGCTGACTGGAATGCTCAAGCCGCGAAAGCAGCAAAGAATTATTTGAGTATTACTTCGTTTTCTCGCAGTGGCCTAATTGAGCAGCTTATTTTCGAAGGCTACACAGAAGAACAAGCTACCTTTGGCGTAAATAGCACAGGCTTGAAGTAAGAAATCTAATTCAGTAAAACGGAGTTAAATGCGAGAAAATCTCGCCCAGCTAAGGTTCATAAGAATCTTAGCTGGGCGAGATTTTCTACTTTGAAAGATCTACACCAATCTCTTCGCATAGGCTAAATGCTTGAAGGGCAATATCGCTAGAAACTTCAGACCCCGATCCACCATCAGCGCGCAGGAGTGCATTTGTTGTTGATTGACGAACTGTTCTTGCGATCGGATCCCATTTAGGGTGGTCATCAAGGGCACCAGATGTTAGACCAACCAATGTGTACTCACTTCCCAACCGACTCCAATCGGCATACCACTCACCAAGAGAATTATTGAAAACCACTTTGTATTTGAGACAAGCCTTAGCAGCAATAGTTTTGTAGTCCTCTTCGTCCCACAAGGAGGCATCTGAATCAGTTTCCCGTGCCGCTAAATCCTCAGCAGAGAGCGGACCAGATGAACAACCCGTTGTTAAAGCGAAGATGCTAGCCAACAGCATGCTAAAAAATACTCTTTTCATCCCATTAACCTTTCCGTAAGTTGATTAGTCTTCCACAAAACCGCACCCTCTTTCAAAATAACTCCACTCATTGTAATAAGCACCAGAATTTCGAGAATCAATGTAATCGATAGCCTGAGCTTGTAGCCTGTAGAGATTCTGATACACCGGATTGTCATTGTCATTTAGTGAGGGCGCATAATCCTGAGGTGCGCTTCTATAGGTGACCCAGTCATCGACATAAGGTGGATCGTAGAATGCAAGTTCTACGGCAGCATTCATCAAGGATTCTCGAGTGCCTTCCATATAACCAGACCCCTCCATGATTGCAGCCACTTCTGCACAAACAACTTTGTTTGAAGCACTTAATCCGCCCGAAGAGCAGCCAGATATGAAGGTTATGGTTGACAGGAGCGCTAATCCACCAAGTACTTTTCTAATTAAACTCATCTCCATTTCCAATAGATTACTCCTCTGCCTGCAAGAGTCGCCCAGTCATTACCCAACGAGTACTTGAGAAAGACCAGACAGAACCTTTTTGTACATATTTCCAGTTATCTACGGCGTTAGCCCCTTTTGCCAATGCTTGATCAGCCATCTTCTCTTTTAGTAATTCAATTGAAATATTCTGGCGATCTGAGGACACAGATCCATCACCGACCACCTTTGCGGAGGCGATTTGTCCTTCAGTAAAGAAAATTCCTTTTAGTTCCGTGCCTTTTCTTCCAAATTTCTCAATCAATTTAAACGTCCTTTGATAGGAAAATTACTAGCTCCTGACGGCCGCCACCAAATGAAGGAAACTCAGCTGAAACAACTCCAGTAACCTCCCAACCTTCTTTTGCCAGACCATTGAGTGCTTCTTCTACTTTTTCTGGATTGAACTTTCCTCCGAATGCGCGATCCTTTTGAGTCATTACCTTGTAAATTTTCATGATGCTCCTTGTCTTATTTTTCTGGAGCCTAATCGAGGTGCTAGCTAAAGGGAATAGTGCATTTTCCCAAAAAGATACTGAGCGTAGATATGACCATTCATTACATCTGTTGCTTAATTAGCGGGATTTAGGCGGGCGTGTTGCAGATGTAAGCCACTTACGGTTCTACCATTTATTCAACCTAAACAAAGGAGACCCTGATGGGTAATGCAATTTCCGTATGTTTTAAGAAGTATGCAACATTTACTGGAAGAGCTAGTCGAAGTGAATTTTGGTTCTTCTACCTGTTTTACATAATTTTATATGCCATTGGAATGATTGTTGAGATTTCTGCTGGAATAGCAAACTTGAGCTACCTATTTGTCCTCCCACTGTGGCTTCCGCAGCTCGCTGTATCAATACGTCGAATGCACGATACTGACCGTTCAGGGTGGTTCATCCTCGTGCCGATCTACAACTTGGTTCTTCTTTGCACAGCAAGTACTCCTGGATCAAACAAGCACGGAGATCTCTAAAAGTAAAAATAGCCGACACCATCCCTGCATAAGTATGGGATGGTGTTTGCTATTTCTTAAAGAAAATTAGGATTCGTTTACTACAGCAGTTTTGACCCAGTAATCTCTAAATGTTCGCTGATTTTTAGTGAAGTAAAAAACAATTTCTACGATGATCCAAGCGATTGAAGCAACGCCACCTGTTAGGGTTGAAGCAATACTGACAGACATTGGCACCAACATTTCGCGAATACCCATATGTCCCCACGTTGCAGGACGGCCATTTGTGAAGTTTATTGTTCGAAGTTTGAGAATCTTTTTGGCGGGTGTTTGCCCTTCTCCCCAGACAATGAAAGACCAGATCAGCCACCCGATTCCAAGGGTGATGATCATGAGAGTTGCATCTAACACAATCCCACCTAAACGATGCTGAAAAGAGGCATAACGAAGGTTCATATCAGCGGAGTTATTTGGGAGGTCCTGAGTCATAGGCAAAGAGTACTCAGCAATCGCCCTTTGGTTAATCCTTTCAACCAATAATTCAAGACCAGTCACCCAAAAGCCTGTCCTGGCCGAAGTCACCATTGACAGATCTGGGAAGTTCAAAGAAAATTCCATCTAGGAACATTTGAATTCTTTCTAAGGTTGAGAGAAATTATTGGAGGAAGCTAAGTGGAGAATCAAGCAGATACGAAGAAGTGTCCTTTTTGTGCTGAGGATATAAAGGCCGAAGCCATTGCCTGCAGATACTGTGGTCGTGACTTAGCCGTGGGTGCAATAGCTCCTACTCCAACCTATTCGGTAACCCCTCGCAAAGAGGCTGTGCAAGATACTTCTCTAGGACTTTCTATTTCCAGTCTAATTCTCGGACTGATTGCTTCATTGATCGGATTAATTGATCTTGGGTCGATTGAGGATGGCAGCTACGAATATATTATGGATTCTGAAATTGGTCTTTTGGCGATTCTGAGCTTCACAAGCCTTGGACTGGGAATAAGTGCCAAAGTTAAGCAGCAACGCCTCTCAATAGGTGCGCTCATTGTCTCAATTATCTCCTTTTTTATCTTTTTAGCATGTACCTCTTACTCACAATACGGCTACTAGAAAAATGACCATCCTATTGGGCATGTCATTTCTCTAGTTGATGCGCAGTCGAAGTAATCTCCCCATCAAATCTAGGAGGAGGCACGGAATGTTGATCAAAAAGAAACGCGTAATGCTGATGATTTCTGCAGTACTAATCCCATTACTCCTGACTGGCTGTTCTGGATCAAGCTCCAGTGATAGTTCAGATGTATTCAGCGATCCTCTTGATTACTTTACCGATTCCGTGAATGTCTCTTCAGTTAAAGATGCCAGCCTGAGTTCTTGCCCTTCAGCAACTTTGGGCGAGATGGCTGATGCATTTATGTCTGATGCGAGCTGGACAGATTTCCCTTCCTCAACCGGAAGCACCATTGTTGAGTTAACCGGAGGAATTTCTTACGATGGTTATCCAGCCGATGCAATCATTCAATTTGATTTATATGGCGATAGTTTTGAAGCGGTGTATTTAGGAATAAACGACGTTGATCAGAGCAAACTTGTATTAAGTGCACTATTAGGGAAAATGTGTGACGCCACCTACTAAATGGGTTAAAGAAATTGTATTGAGATGAAGTTGAAGAGAGCGGCTCTGGTCAGCTGCCTAGCGCTGCTACTGAGCTGGGTAAGTAATTCACCAACGGTGGCCGTTTCATGGCAAGAGCAAATGCTTTCATCACTTAATACGATGCGAGCTGATAAAGGCCTTAAGCCAGTGAAGCTGTGTAGCACCTTAAACAAATCTGCCCAGGATTACGCACGAGAAATGGCCACGCAAAATTTCTATGCCCATGAAGGTAAAGATGGCTCGACTCCGGGAGAGAGAATTCAGATTGCGGGTTATAGGTGGCAGAGCTCTAATACCTCAGCAGGTATCGCTGAAAACATCGCGGCAGGACAGGGGTCGGTCCAACAAGTTATGAAGGATTGGAGGAATTCGACCGGTCACTACAAGAATATGACCGGAAGCAAATTTGTCCATGTGGGATTTGGAATGGCAGGGAGCGCAAAATCTACCTATAAAAAGTACTGGGTTCAGAATTTTGGGTATGGGGCTCGGTGTTAGTGAAGGGTTGATTAAATATGGGGGATTCCCTATCCAATTTGGCTTAAATCCTTTAGGGTTCCCCTTATGCGATCCCGCCGCCGATTCTCCATTTTTGCCTCCACGCTTCTACTGGCGTCAATGGCCTCCATTGCTTCTCCAAGTGCAGCGCAAGCAGTAGAAATTCCAGCCGCAGAAAGCAACTTGTTCATTCTGGATGTATCTGGATCTACAGACTCAGTTGCGCTGTGGAAAAATTTGAGAGTCTCAGTTACCTCTAAATTAAATCAACCTTTTGGTACCCCAATTGCAAGGGGCATTTCAACTAAACTTCCTGTTTATGTTTCAATCACTTCTGTTTCGCAGAACTCACAAAACTCACCAATTTTCTCAATTGTGACCAAGTCGGATGCGCTGAAAATATGGGGAGCAGTAGAGCAAGTTTTCCCAAAGTCCACCGATGCGCGGCTTGAAAGAATTACAAAGGAGCTTTTTGGGGAAAGTGGAGCTTGGGCCAGTCAGGCAAGAATTTTTACACGATCAACAATTACCGTACCTACTTCGGCTGCTTGCCGTAGCTCGACAATTAATTCAATAAATAAAGGTTCATTTCTGAAAAGTACCGATCCATCGAATAAGGCAGTGCTTGCTGGGGCAATATGTGAAAGATTAATCAGCATCGCAAAGAGTCTAAAACAGGCTGACGATTATTTTTCAAAGCCAGTGTGCGATCTAAGGGCAGTGTGTTCGGATATAGCAGGCGCTGTTTACCGATCAACAAGCCTGGCTGCGGATCTAGCACTCCAAAAGAAAGATAAAGTTAACGGCAAAGAAGTAAAAAATAAGTTGTGCATAGCGATTGCTTCCGACATGCTCAACGAATCTCCTGGAGTCTCTACTACAAGCGTGTTGAACAGTAAGCGTGTTGCCCTGACAGCGACTTCCCTAGAAAAAGCAAAAGAATCTGGTGCCGCCGCCAGCAGGGCTGTAGGAGTTCAATTTCATCCAGAAGTTTCAACCAGAGTAGTAATGGTCGGTATTGGTTCTGGGCCAAAACCACTACCGCTGGATCGAAATTCATATTTATTGGCTTATTGGGAGGGATTCTTTACCCAGTCTGGCGTTAAGCAGACAAATCAAGCTCAGTCTTTAAATCAGGCATGTTCGTAATGAAATCGATTCGAGAGGTCAATCTATGTTAACTCCTTTGCATTCTTATCCGCGGGCTAAAAGAATGGCTCGCAGCCGAGGGCGCTCACACGGACGCCAAGGATTACCAAACCAAGAATGGGCTGGTGGACCCGTTCCTTACCTCGAGAGGCTGCATTCAAACTATGGACAGCAGATAGAAATACTTGATCAGAAACTTCGAATCGTAGAAGGTCAATCGATTACCTCTAATGAAGAAGATGTGGCTGATAAGCAATCACAGGAGTATCAAATTCTGCAAAGTGAGCAAGAGCGATCAATGTATGAGCAACAACTTACCAATTTGCTGCAGCTGAAAACCGGTGAAGAAAATGAAAACCCAACGGGCAGAGCCGCTCGCCATCGCCACATCCCGATTTGGGTTTATGTTTCGGCTTTGTTTGCCCTTGCAGTTGGTGAATTTTTTGTAACGTTACCTGCTGTTGAATTGCTGCTCAATGACGAGCAGTGGAAGGCCTACATTATTACCGCAAGCCTTGCAATATTAAGCATAATTGCAGCCCACATTATCGGCTTAACTTTCAAGATTGCGATTGATCGAGACAGTCCCCAACCAAATGGCCAACGATGGTTTGCCGGAACCGTTGGAGTATTAATCATTTTCGTTGTACTGATGCTTTCATCATTGCGAAGCTCCAATATCAGCAGTGTGCCGGTTAAACTTGGACTTCCTGATGATCGTGCTTTTGGAACCCTACTCTTTTTCTTAATTCAGATGACCTTCGTGATGTGCGCAATCGCTCTCTCTTATTACAACCATTCAGAAATTGAAAGCGATATTTCGCGAACTAAGCGAAAGATTAGGCAACTTACTAAGAAAATCAGATCGCTAACACGTTCTCGTCTAATTCCAAGTCGTGGCAATTTAACACCTGAAAAAAGAGTAGTGCAGGAAAAAGCGATCATTACTAACATGCGCCTTCTTGAGGCAGAGTACAGAGAGCTATGCGCTATATATAGAGGAGCGAACTTGCTGGCCCAGAAAATTGCATTTTCTACACCTGGTCCAGGATTAACAGAAAAGCCACTTGCTATCCCAACGCATCGATTCGTGGAGGATACAAATGAGTAACTCGTCTTTTCAAAGACTCTTTAATCGTCGCCCTGCAACTGCAACAGTTGGGTTAAGTATTGCTGCAATCTCATTCTTCGCTACTATCTTGCAAGGAGTAATTGCACTCCTATCCTCGGTCAACCGCTTCTTTTTTGATTTCACCGCTGGAATTGAACTTGGTGATAGTGGAATCACTTTTCGACAAGCACTCGTCGGTTGCACATGGGCACTAATCGGACTGATTGCATGCTACCGAGCATTGGAGCCTCGAAATTTGGCTCGTTTCACGGTTTTGATGACATCAGGTGTAAAACTATTCGCCTTCTTAGCTTTTTCACAACAAGTTGGTATTCCATTGTGGCAATACGTAATTACATTGGTTCTTGCACTTGCTCCGATAGTTCTTTTACTTCTTCCTGCGAGTAATCACTACTACGGTAGGAATCAGTAAAGGAGCAATTGTTTTATGAAAAAGATTGCGATGATCTTGCTTTTGGGCGTGCTGCTTACTAGTTGTGGGTCAAACAATGACGATTCCGAAGGTTCAGAAGACTCAACCGGTAGCGGTGGATATTTAAGTTGTGTACTTGAGTACTATCAACTTAGAAATGAGGGAGTGATCAGTGCAACGGATGCTGAAATTCAGTCCGAATGTTCTTCTTCGTCTTTGCCTTAAGAGCTTGTAAGAGTTGAAACACCCTTCACCAGATTTGGGATGGAGGGTGTTTTTCTAGGTACTTATAAGAAATGACTGGTTATCGAGCGCTCAAGGCCTTCGAATTCACTATTAATTCACCTTTCATAACAAGCATCTCAACATATTGATCTAGAATTGAGGGGTGGCGCTGCCCTAAGAGCGTGCCCAACCCGAGGAGTCCGAATGCTCAATCTGACCAAGGCTAAATTCCGCGCATCCTTTATTGTCCTGCTGACTATTTTCTCCCTCAGCACGACAATGGTGCCAACAACAGCACTTGATCTTGGAGCAAAGGCCAAGTACATCATTTCTGTTACGCCATCAGCCAAGGCTGCAATTGAGGCAACAGTTATCAAAAATGGTTGGAAGATTGAAACCAGGTACAACTATGCCTTTGATGGCTATGTAATTGAACTCCCAAAACTTGTTGTTGGTTTGCTTTCGAAGATTCCTAACGTATTAACTGTTGAAGAAGACAAGCCTGTTATGGGTCTTGCTATTCAAAACACTCAAAGCCCAACACCGGCCTGGGGTCTGGACAGAGTTGATCAACGTGAAAAAGTGGGATTGACAGGATCGGTTAGCGCATATGGATATCGCAGCGCTGGAGCAGGCGCCACCATTTATATTGGCGATACTGGTATTTACCCACACAATGATTTGGCAGGACGTATTTCATCATCTGGATACTCAGCGATTAATGATGGAAACGGAACAGTTGACTGTAATGGACACGGAACTCACGTTGCCGCTACTGCTGCTGGTACAACTTATGGTTTAGCAAAGAATGCAAAGGTAGTACCTGTTCGAATTTTGGGTTGTTCCGGATTGGGATCTTTTTCAGGAGTTATAGCTGGTCTTGATTGGATTCTTAGTCCAGAAAATCCAAACTCAAAAACACAGGCGGTACTGAATTTAAGTATCGGTGGAAATGCTTCTGCTGCAGTGAACTCTGCAATCTTGCGTTTAACCAATGCTGGAATCACAGTTGTTGCAGCTGCTGGTAATGAATCAACAGATGCATGTACACGCTCACCTGCATCAGCACCAAGTGCGATCACAGTTGGTGCAACAACATTGATGGATACACCTGCAAGTTATTCAAACCAAGGAAAATGCGTTGACATTTTTGCTCCAGGATCCTCGATTCTTTCAGCCTGGATTGGCGCAGCAGATGCGACATATTCGGCTAGCGGAACATCAATGGCTAGCCCACACGTTGCTGGAGCTGCTGCAATTTATCTCGGATTAAATCCAGGTGCCTCTGTGGCACAAGTTGCTCAGTATCTAGATGCTGAATCAACAAAGGATGCAATAGCTAGCGTGAAGGTAGACACCGTCAATAAGTTGCTTTATATTTCACCAACAGATGGCGGCGCTCCAGTAGTTGCACCAGTAGTGGCACAAAGAAGTGTTACAAACATTACTCATCAAACTGCAGATGTCTTGATTGATGTGAACCCAGGATATGCACCAACCTCATTAAGTTTTGAATACGGCACTGATGCAACCTTTGCAACTAAAACAACAGCACCTGTTCTTCCAGGAATAGTAGATGGGGGAGCACCAACAACAGCTTCTGTAAAGCTAGCTGGATTAACGGCATTGACCACATACTCATTCCGTATCATCGGAGTAAACGAATCTGGTCGCACGGTAAGTAACACTGGTTCATTCACCACATTGGCACCTCCTGTCACCTTGCCTATTGCACGAATTTCACCTGCCACCAATGTCACCGCTTATAGCGTGACGCTCAATGGTGTTGCTCAAGCCGGTAACGCACCAACCAGAGTGACCTTTATGTATGGAACTGATCCTGAATTTAAGGTCAACACAAAAACTGTTGCAGCAGGACCTCATGAGATTAGCGGTGGTACAAACTTCTATAATATTACTTCAAACATCTCATTTATAGATGGTGGAAAGAAGTATTACTTCAAACTAGTAGCAATTAACTCAACCGGAACTGTCTATTCACCAGTTGAAACTTTTGACACACCAATTGCACCAGGATTAGCACCGATTGTTACCTCTGAGAACTCAGCTTTCTCGAAGGCAAACATGGAAGTTGTTGGAACTGTTCATCCTCAGAGCCAAACAACCACTGTTCGCTTGGTAGTTGCCAGAAACAACACCTTCACTTTTGAGCCACGATACACGGAGGTTGCCAACTCACCTCTAACAGGCATGAGCGTCATAAATGTCACTGCGTTAACTCCTACGTTAACTCCTGGCATTCGCTATTACTACTCCTTTGAAGCAACTAACGCGTCTGGTGTTACCAGATCTGCAGTTCGTTCAAATGTTCTAGTTCTCGAGCCAAAACTATTCTCAAATTCCACAGCTTCACTGACAAGCACTTCGGTTCAGTTGAGGTCTCTTGTTAATGCATACGGAAGTAACACTCGACACTCATTTATTTGGGGCACAGATCCAGCTGGAATCGTTGGAACAGAAATAAATGGCACACCATTTTCATTAACAAATGCCTTAGACACAACCATTTTGGCTTCAGTGACAGGTTTAAAGCCAGCCACAACTTACTATTACAAATCCAAGATAGTTTCATACACAGGTCCATTTATCGGAACCAAATTTGGTCCGATCGAGACATTTACAACCCCAGCTCTTGCTGTTGTAACACCAACACCAACACCAACACCAACACCAACACCAACACCAACACCAACACCAACACCAACACCAACACCAACACCAACACCAACACCAACACCAAC
>JAIOWZ010000021.1 GCA_021741905.1 Candidatus Planktophila sp.
TGAAACCGCTGCTACGGCTGCTTCGATACCCTGCTTGATATCCATTGGCTGCGCGCCCGCTGCAAGGTTACGAAGTCCTTCTTTAACCATTGCTTGAGCAAGAACAGTTGCTGTAGTAGTTCCGTCACCTGCGACATCATTAGTCTTTGTCGCAACTTCCTTAACTAGCTGAGCGCCCATGTTTTCTGCAGGATCTGAAAGTTCGATTTCCTTAGCAATTGTCACACCATCGTTTGTAATGATTGGTGCGCCAAAAGACTTAGCGATAACAACGTTACGACCCTTAGGTCCAAGGGTTACCTTTACTGTGTCAGCAAGAATGTTGACACCGCGGTCCATGGCGCGGCGTGCTTGCTCATCAAATTGAAGACTTTTTCCCATTTACTTCTCGATTACAGCGAGAATGTCGCGAGCTGAAAGAACAAGTAGATCTTCTCCACCGTGCTTGATTTCAGTTCCGCCGTACTTGCTGTAGAGAACTACATCGCCAACTTTGACATCCATTGGAACGCGCACGCCATCATCAAAGCGACCTGGGCCTACTGCGATAACAGTGCCTTCCTGTGGCTTCTCTTTTGCGGTATCTGGAATAACTAGACCGGATGCTGTTGTTGTCTCAGCCTCATTTGTCTTGATAACGATGCGATCTTCTAGTGGCTTAATTGCCATTGGGTTGACTCCTTCTAGGTTCTAACTTTTTGGTTGTCCTCGTGCGACTGCGAGTTAGCAGACTCAGGTCGTGAGTGCTAACGCAAACTCTAGGCGTGCCCCACTCACACGGCAAATCGGGCCTTACAGGCTTACAGTGGTCACAGGCAGGCTGGAATCAGCGTCAAAGGCCACTGGGCTGGGCGTGCGGCCAGCAGAAACCATCAATGAGCCAAGGGCAGCGACCATCGCCCCGTTATCGGTACACAGGCCTGGGCTTGGAACCCTTAGCTGAATACCAGCCTTTTCGCACCGCTCTTGGGCCACAGCACGAAGCCTTGAGTTGGCCGCAACCCCACCTGCAATAACAAGTGAGCTAATTCCTGATTGCTTGCAGGCGGCTATCGCTTTAAGTAGCAAAACATCAACGATCGCTTCTTGAAAAGAGGCAGCAACATCGGCCTTGGCATAGTTAGGTGTTGCCTCTAGATACCTGGCAACAGCGGTTTTAAGTCCTGAGAAAGAAAAATCAAATGGGCGGGTCTGCCAGTCATTTGATGTCGTTAGACCACGTGGAAAATCAATTGCGCTCGCACTTCCATCCTTGGCTAACTTGTCGATGGCAGGGCCACCTGGAAATCCTAACTTCATAACCCGTGCGATCTTGTCGAAAGCTTCACCTGCGGCATCATCCATTGTTTCACCAAGTTTTGTAATTGATCCAGTGATGTCATCAACTTGTAACAGTGATGAGTGTCCCCCGCTAACTAGTAAGGCGATTGTCGGTTCAAGGGAATTGCTATGAGTTAGTGAATCAACAGAAACGTGGGCAGCTAAATGGTTGACGGCATAAATAGGTTTGTTAAGTCCAAGTGCAAGTCCGGCTGCTGATCCAACACCAACTAAAAGTGCTCCAACTAATCCTGGACCTCCAGTGACAGCAACTGCATCAATATCTTTCAAAGACAGCTTGGAATCTTTAAGTGCTTGATGCAATGTTGGAATCATTGCCTCTAGGTGGGCACGGCTCGCGATTTCAGGCACGACTCCCCCAAAACGTGCATGTTCTTCAACGCTAGATGCAATCACATTTGCTAACAAAGTGCGGCCACGGACAATTCCAACTGCGGTCTCATCACAAGAAGTCTCAATTCCTAAAACAATTGGCTCGCTCATGAAAGCTCCAATCGCATCACTTGAGCATCAAGACCAGCGCCAAAATAATCTTTGCGGATATTGAGTGTGGAATACCCTAGTGATTCATACAAACCAATTGCCTCACGGTTATCTGTCTTAACTTCAAGCATCATCGCCGTTGTTCCTTGTTCTTTGGCCCAATTAGTAATCAAGGCCATAAGTGCTTTAGCAATGCCTTTTCCGCGATGCTCGGGCACAACCCCCACAGTCAAAATATCAGCCTCTGCTGCCCCTGGTGCAAACACCCCTGCATAGCCAATGATTTTTTGATCCGCATCTACCGCAACAACAAAATGGCGAGTTGGACTAGAAAACTCTTCTTTGTATTGGGATGCAGACCACGGTGAGTATGGAAACAACTCTTTATCGAGTGAAACAAAAACCGGAAGATCAAAAGCGTTAGCGAGGCGGTATGTAATCATCTATCCACCGTTGCTACAGCATCTGGTCTGCGCAAATAAATTGGTTCAGTGATATTTCCTGGCAACTTAACTAGTGATTGCATGTCCGGAAACAGATCTGCATGTATGGGAGCACCTACGATATCGGTAGGGAAATTAACCGCTGGATCACCGACTCGAACACCATCTGTGTAGCGGGCCCAATAAACCTCTTTGCGGCGCGCATCAACGGTAACTATAAAATCTTTCTCATTAATCTGTGCAGCGATAGCATCTAGCGAACACACACCACGAACTGGTATATCGCGAGCTAAAGCAAAACTTTGCGCAAAGGCAATTCCAACGCGAAGTCCTGTAAATGGACCTGGGCCCATCCCAACTACAACTTCATCCACGCCACTAACCGCTAACGCTTCTTGGACTAATGCGGGAAGTGATGGGCCATGCGCTGTTGCGCCAGCTAGAAAACCACTAAATAAAATAGTGTCTGCTTCAATGATTGCTACTGATGTGCGCGAAGTTGATGTATCTATCGCCAGAACTTTTGTCATAGTTTAAATCCTGCCCAGCGAGTTCCAACTGGAGTGATCTGCACTTTTCTAATTTCTTCACTGCGATCTATGGTGATCTCAAGTCGATCCTCGCTGAGCCGGGCTGATTCAGCACCCCCCCATTCAATTAAGGTAATTGACCCTGCTATATCTAGATCTAAATCATCAAGGTAAAGATTGGGGTTTTCTGAATCAACTAAACGATATGCATCAACATGGATAAAAGGCACCGCAGCTTTGTGAACTCGTGAAATAACAAAAGTAGGTGAAGTAATGCCAGAAATTCCAAGACCTGCACCAACACCTTGTGCCAAGACTGTTTTGCCAGCACCAAGTGGGCCGTTTACAAGAACAAGATCACCAGCACGCAAGTGGGTTGAGAGTTTTTCCCCTAACTGATGCATTTCATCAGCGGTAGCAACTGCGATCATTGCTTAAGGATAAAGTAAAAGCAGGGCCAGGATTACCTGGCCCTGCTTTTTACTACCCTCGACTTACTGAGAGCGATTTATGAGTTATCGCCGTATGACTTCAACCATGGAGCACGGATTCCCTTATCAACTGAAAGGTTGCCCGCTTTACGAACCGCTGTATTTAGCGCTCCGCCTGATGGAAGTTTTCCAGTGCTAGAGGCTGCTACCAATGACTTGGCAACCAACACTAATTGTGCTGATGTGAAGTTACAGTGGTTTGTGCCTTGTGCTGCTGGAACAGATGTAATTGGTGACCCTGCAGCATCAAACTTTGTATAGCTTGATGGAGTTGTATTCCAGAGCATCAATAGTTTGTTTGTAGGTGTCTTGTATGAACGAGATGTCTGGTATGCCTTGATAGCAGCAGCCTTTTCAGCTGCATACTGGTCAGCATAAAGATCAACTACGCGTTGTGAGGCACCTGCAGGAGTAATTGGATCTGCCATACCAACCATGAGAATTGTTGGAACATTGATCTTTCCTGTGTTGGTGTGAAGAGCTTGCATCTTTGCAACTGCAGCTGGGTTAGCAACTGCGCGAGGTGCACCTGGGTTTGCAGCAGATAGCGCGCCCAAGAGAGCGTCAATTACTGTGTTACCTGAAAGTGCTGCGTTAAAAATAACGCGCTCTCCATCAACACGAGCTGAGTAATCAGTCTTTGTGTTATCAAAGAATGCTCCGCCCACTTGATTTTCAACATCTTGTGTTGCAAGAACAGCAAGTGCTGCAGCATTTGTTCCGTTTTCAAGGATTGCAAGTGCTGGGCTAAGTGCTAATGGGAAGGTCAACTTCAACGCACCCTCAGGACCTGAGACTGAGTCAAAGTGTGCTGACTGAGTAGGAATACCCGCCATCAAACCAAGTAGCAATAGCGCACTTCGTGATGGAACTCCAGCAGCAGCTAATGCCTTACCAGTTGCAGATGAAGTATCTGGCCATGCACCTGTTGCAAGAGCTGCTTGCAACTTGCCCATGACTGTAAAGACCTTAACCAAGTCACCGTATGACTCTGCAACACCTGCAGCACCTGGTGAGTAGTTTCCACCCTTGATCGTTGGATCAAAGAGAACCTTTACTCCCCAAAGGAAGTCTCCGGCCATTGTTAACTGAGGAGCGAGGTTGTCAGCCATACACATTGGAGCAACAGCTGAAACTAGTTCAGGATACTTCTCGGCTAAGCCTTGAGTGATAACGCCACCAAGTGATGATCCCCAAGCAATTACCTTAGTTGTCGTTGGGAACTGCGCCTTGAATGTGCCAATTAGCTCAACGTTTGTCTTGATCGCTGAATCTGGATTCCACCCTTGACGAGCAAAGCCTGAACCAACGATTGCAATACCTTGGCTAAAGAAGTACTGAGCAACTGCAGCATTTCCACCAGGAACTGGCTCTGGAGTATTAGTGATCTTGTATCCACCAATGAGAGGAATTCCGGCAGGAATGTCTACGTTGTAGCGGTATCCGTGTGAGTACAAAGCAACTGTTCCGTTGAAGTTTGCTGGAACCTGCATTGCATACGGAGCGCCATCTGATGTAACACCAACACATGACTGAATTGGGCTCTTACCATCACACGCAGGTGCTGCATTAGCAACTGTTGGTGCTGTGACTAGAACTGTTGTTACAAGTGCTGTTACTGAAAGAAGCGAAAGTAATCTTACTTTTTTCATTAGTTAGGTAATCCCTTCGCTGGCATTGCAGGACGCTTGTATGTTGACTTAACAACTGGACCAGATCCTGAATCGGTTGTGTATGTAACATAAGTGCCGCCGATTGGAGCAAGATCACCTGTTGGTGCGTACTTTCCAACCCAGTATCCGGTGAGACCAACGTGGCTTGTCTTTGAGTATCCAGCTGGAACCAAAGCAGAGCTTGCAAATGTTGCACCCTTGCTATCGATCGCTGCCATCAATGACTTACGTGTTGGATTTGGACCTGCAGCCTTAAGAGCTTGCGCAGTCATGAATGCTGTGTTCATTCCTAGCAATACGTTTAGATCAAATGCTGATCCAGGTACTGCCTTTGCGTAGATATCTGAGAAGAACTTTACGTACTCATCAGTCATATCTGTAGTAGCTGGAACTGGTGAGAAACCAATTGCGTTGTAAAGAACGCCTGCTGGCACACCGGTCAACTTAATTGTTGTTGCATCTCCGCCAACAGAACCAAGCATCCATTGTGGCTTGTAGCCTAATTGTGCAGCTGTACCGAGCATCGCAGATGTTGCACTAGATACACCAAAGAGAATCACAACGTCAGCTTCTGCAGCCTTAAACTTTGTAATCCATCCTGCAGCAGATGCAGCACTTTGTGAACCTGATGCGTATGGCACCTTGACTGCGAAGTTAACGCCAGCAGTTTTGAATCCTGCAAGAGCATCAATTCCGAAGTCATCGTCTTGGTAGAGCAGGCCAATCTTCTTTCCTGCAAAATTTTCTTTAATGTACTCACCCATGATCTTTGCTTCCATGATGTATGAAGGCAAAACTGTGTAAGTAGTTGGGTACTTCTTGGTATCTGCAAAACCACTAAATCCTGTGTTCACAAACAACACTGGAACGCCGCGACGGGCTGGATTAACAGATGTTGCAACTGCCTTTACATTTGCAGTTCCAAGAGGTGCAAGAAGTGCCATGACCTTATCCTTAAGGATAAGTTCGTTGGTCTTTGCAACCGCTTCAGTTGGAACATATCGGTCATCTTTAACAACAAGAGTGATCTTGCGGCCATTGATTCCGCCATTTGCATTGAGGTAATCGAAGTACGCCTTTGCTGCACCTGGAATCTTGTTGTATCCAAGTGATGCAGTACCTGTCATTGGCAATGTCATTCCAAGTTTGATTTGGGATGCAGTGACGCCAACTTCAGCCGCTTGAGCAGGCAAAGCTGTTACAGCTAAACCAACCGTGGCTAGTACCGCTGTTGCTGTTAGCAACGTACGGCGTTGTAGTGCTTTCATGTGTTTCCTTCCATCGAGGGTTGTTACGAGGGTTACTGCTGTACTGCTTTTACTTCTTTGTACTGTTATGTGCTGCTTCATGTTTTGCTTTGCGAGCGCGATGTTGTTCAACAGGACCGTTTGGAACAAACAGAACTGTCAGAATCAACAACCCACTAACAATCAAACCTGGCAGATTTGTAGTAACACTCTCAGAGCTGCCGAGGCGGTGCGCGACCACATCGGCGATCTCTGGGATGGCTACCAAAACCACTGACCCAATAATGACGCCTCCGAGGGTACTAATGCCAGAGAGAACCGCGCCTGTCAGCAGGGAAAATGAGAGGGCAAGCGGGAATGCGCTCGGGGAAACGGTGCCAATGGTCATCGCAAGGAGCGCTCCAGCCAAACCGGCGATACCAGCGCTGATTGTGAAGGCTAGGACCTTAGAACGGGCTGTGTTGATTCCTGCCAATTGGGCTGCAACCTCATTGCCTCGGCCCGCTCTCCATGAGCGACCATAGGCAGAGTTCAAAATATTTCTAACACTCCACATTGAAATCAATGCGGCAAGGGCTGCAATCCAGAAGTACCACTTGTACTGGGTGAAATCTTCACCTAAAGCAAGTGGAGGAAATCCAACATCAAATGCTAATCCTTGCTCTCCTCCAAGAATTGGGAACTGATTAGCAAGTGATGGAAGTCCGATAGCAAGTGCCAGAGTTGTACCTGCAAGGTATGGACCAGATAAACGTGCAGCTGCTGCGCCTAACAATGTGCCGCCCACTGCTGCAGCTAATACGGCCGCAATAAAACATAGAATGATTGGAACATTAAATTCAGCACGAAGCACTGCTGCTGCATACGCACCAACGGCCATCAGCGCACCATGGCCTAATGAAACCTGACCTGAATATCCCGTAAGTAAGATTATTGAAGAGATTGCAATTACATACACTGCAATCGTTGCACCTTGATAAACGCGGAGTTCATCAACGATTCCGCTAAGGATCACAAGAACAATTCCACCGAGAATGAAAAGTGGAAGATGCGTGCTCTGTTTTTTACTTTTATGCACGTCGTCCCGCCTTCACTCCAATAATTCCTTGCGGGCGCACGAATAAAACGATCAGCAAAATAACAAATGGAGCAATAAAGAAGAGCCCACTACTTATATACATCAGTACAAATGAAATTGAAATTCCCAAGAATAGACCGCCTAGAACCGCTCCGAGCAAGCTATCCAACCCACCAATGACTGCTGCAATAAAGCCTGAGACAAGTAGTAAAGAGAAATCAATTGAATCCGGTGAGAAGTTTCCATTTCCATTAACAGTTTGGAAAAGTCCAGCAACTGCGCCCGCTGCGCCCGCCAATGCCCAACCAAGAGTGCGAACTGAATCGACTCTTACTCCTGAGAGACGTGCGATTTCAGGTGCATGAGCAGATGCTCGTAGAGCCAAACCAAGGTTCGTTTTTTGGAAAAGGATAGAGAGTAAAATCAGCAAAACTACAACCACAACGAGGACCAAGAGTTTTAGTGGTGAGAAGACCAATGTTGAACCATTGATCGTGAATCCATTATTGGAAATTGGGGCAACAATGCGTAGATCCTGTCCGCCCCAAATCATGCTTATGACTGAGCGGATAACTCCGAGTAATCCAAGTGTGGCAATAATTGGTGCAACACCTGCAATAGGACCGGATGAGGCGTGCTTGACTAACAATCTCATCAGAACTAGTTCAACTAGAGCTGCAAATAATGCTCCACCAATCATGGCAACTGGAAGTGCAATCCAAAATGAACCTAAGCGCGAAACCGCTTCATAACCAAAGTATGTTGATAAAAGCGCCATACCGGCTTGGGCGAAGTTAACTACTCGCGTGCTGCGCCACACCAGCACAAAGGCAATTGCCATTAAGGAATAGATTGATCCAGCGGTTATGCCGATTAAAAGCGTATTTAGTAGTTGCATGATTAGTACCCCAAGTATGCAGCGCGGACTGCAGGGTCTTGGATCAACACTTGTGCGTGATCTACAGCAACAACTTTTCCTAAGTTCAAGACAATTCCGAGGTCTGCAATCTTTAAGGCACCCATTGCGTTTTGCTCAACTAGCACAACAGTTAATCTCATCTGGGTGGTCAAATCTCTGATTGTTTGAAATATTTGTTCAACAACGAGTGGGGCTAAACCTAGTGATGGTTCATCGAGAAGAAGAAGTTTTGGTTTTGACATAATCGCTCGACCAATAGCGAGCATCTGCCGCTCTCCACCTGACAATGTGTCTGATCTTTGAGTAATACGTTCACCTAAGCGAGGAAAGATAGTAACTACTTGATCAAGAGACTCTTTCATCTCTTTCCCATCTTTTCGCCAGATAGCACCAAGCTCAAGATTTTCTCTTACTGTTAATTCAGGTATTACGGATTTGCCTTCTGAGACATGAGAAATGCCCATGCGAACTAATTTTTCAGGTTTTTCTGCTGTAATTGTTTGACCCATCCAATTCACCACACCTGAGGTTGGTTTATTCAGCCCTGATAATGCCCGAAGCAAAGTAGTTTTTCCCGCACCATTAGCTCCAATAATTGCAGCAAGCGTTCCTGTTGGTACGGCCAGTGAAACTTGATTGACCGCACAGATTGCACCATGGTGCACCGTTAAGTTCGAGACATTAAGCGACATGATCGCTACCTGTGCCTAAATATGCAGCCATCACTGCGGGATCACGACGCACAGTTTCAGCATCACCACTTGCAATTACCTCACCAAAGTTAAGAACATACAGTTTGCTACATACCGACATAACAACATCCATGTGGTGCTCAACAAGTAAGACCGACATATCTACACTTAGATTCTTAATCAGCGAGTTCATCCACTCAATATCGTGAGTTCCCAAACCACCGGCAGGTTCATCCAGCATTAAAATTGTTGGTTCACTGACAAGTGCGCGCGCAATTGCAACACGCTTGGTATCTGGATAAGACAAAGTGTCTGCGCGTCTGTGCGCGATTCCACCTGCAAAGACACGTTCTAATGCAACACGTGCCTTATCTCGGATTCGGTCTTCATCTCTTCTGTTTCTTCCAAATGCTGCTGAAATCAAACCAGTCTCTGATAGATGTTGTGCACCAACCATGACATTTTCTAAAACAGTTAGGTCACCAAACAGTCCAACACCTTGCAATGTGCGTGCAATTCCTAAATCAACAAGTTCATAAGGTTTCGGAAATTCACTCTTTTTGCCATTGAGATGAAACTCGCCAGAATCCGGAGTTACCAATCCACATAACGCATTAAATAAAGTTGTCTTGCCAGCACCATTAGGGCCAATTAATCCAACGACCTCGTTTTTGCCAACTTCAAGATAAACATCGTTGAGAGCCCGAAGACCGCCAAAAGAGACGTTAACTCTCTCGACTTGCAGCGCTGCATTATTAGTAGACATGAGGTGCGTAGATTCTAGACACACGGGGACCAATTCGTGTAACGATTTCATAATTAATTGATAACGATGCGGCGCCCCAGTCATCTGCGGTGTACTCACCCCTGGATCCATCACCGAAAATAATCACCCAATCCCCAGAAACTGCTGTGGAATCGGCACCTAAATCTACGACAAATTGATCCATGGATACGCGTCCAATAATCGGTGCTTTTTTGCCATCCACAAAAACTCCTGCATCTTTTGCGATGCGTGGAATTCCATCGGCATATCCCATAGCAACAACACCCAGCTTTGTTTGAGTGGTTGTATGAGCTGTTGCTCCATATCCAACAGCAGCACCTGCAGGTACTGATTTAACTAAGTGCAACTTTGCTCGCAGCTGCATTATCGGCTTTAAAGAAAGTTGCTTACTCTCCCCCAAAGTTGAAACGTCCGGAGACAACCCATAGAGAGAAATCCCTGTTCGCACTAAATCAAAGTGCGCTGATGGGTTCTTAAGTGTGGCCGCTGAATTTGAAAGATGCTTGATCTGGGGATTGATCCCAATCTTTGCAAGATCTGCAACCATTTGATTAAATCGAATTAACTGTTCGTCATTTTGGTTTTCACCGGGTTCGTCAGCTCTGGCAAAGTGGGAAAAAACACCAACCACATTTACTGTAGAAAAATCTTGCAATAAAAACTCTTGCCACTCATCCAAGAAGCCACCACGAGTCATCCCGGTATCTAGCTCAATATGTATACGAGGCTTTCCTGCAAGTGCTGCAATTTCATTAAAGGCAGCAATAGATGAAATAGCAATATCAATGTCATGATCTACTGCAGATTTAAAATCTGCACCTGGTGATACCAACCATGCCAAAATTGGTATGCGCACTCCATGGGTTCGGAGCGTTATTGCTTCTTCTAGTAATGCAACACCAAGCCAATCAGCGCCGGCTTTTTCTGCAGAAAGCCCAACACCTAGTAATCCGTGCCCATATGCATCTGCTTTAACTACAGCCATTAATGCTGACTTACTAGCCGACTTTAAGTGCGCAATGTTTGATGCAAGGTGGGCTGTATCAATTCGTGCTTCAGCGCGATTCATGTTCGCTCCACAATCACCATGGCAGATGCGATGCCTGCATCATGAGAAAGCGAAAGATGTACTTCCGCCCCGTCAATAAGATCAGCAATTTCTCCTCTAAATAAAAAGACTGGCTTTCCACTCTCTAAATTAACAATCTCTGCTTCATGCCATGACAATCCTTTGCCGGCATTAAGCGCCTTTGCAAGAGCTTCTTTTGCGGCAAATCGCGCAGCAAGGGATGCAATTGCCTTGCTTCTCTCAGCTTCTGTAAATAATTTTTCTAAAAGTCCCGGCGTTCGCTCAAGGGATGCCTTAAACCGATCGATGTCTACGACATCAATTCCGATCCCATCAATCATTGTGACAGTCTAGTGCAACTGGCTTTTAGAGGGAACATAGCGATCTATCGCAATGATGGTAACTAGCAATGCGCTACCGATAAAAAGGCCGCCCAATAAATCGCTAAACCAATGTGTGTGGCGGATTAATGAAACTACACACACTGTAAGACTAATCAAGACAACTCCGGAACTAGCCAACCTGCCTTGATATCTATCAACCTTTGCATATCGAAAGATTAAGTAGGCCAAAATTCCCCATGACAAAACTGCGTTAGATGCGTGTCCACTTGGGTATGACATGCCACCAGCATGTAGCAAATCAAATCCATCGCGTGGCTTGGTGCGACCCAACAATATTTTTACGGAGCCAACAACTAGATTAAGAGAAATCAAAGAAAGAAAAGCTAGATTAAGTGGCCGCCAAGTTTTGAACTTATAAGCAATAAAGGCTGCTGCAAGAAGCAAAACTGTTGCGGTTAACCAGCGAAGTCCTAAGTCATCCAAACGGCGCAAGATAAATCCTGCCAAGCCTTCAAATTGAGGTTTTGGTTGACTGTTTATTTCCTTGTCATAACTTACTAGTGGCCCGTAGCTATAAACCTGCTGTGTTACAAACAAGAATCCAGCGAACAATAAAAATGACCAACGCAGTGCACGATCCATTTGCCTACGGCGATTTTGTACTACATCTTTCATTATTCAACCGTTACAGATTTAGCCAGGTTCCGAGGTTGATCAACATCATTACCACGGACAACCGCCATTTCATAAGCAAATACTTGCAGTGGAACAGTTGCTAAAACCGGCTGGAAAAGTGCAGGTACTACAGGAATACGGATGACATGTTCTGCACCTTCAACATGTGCTCCTTCTTCTGCAATTACGATCACGCGGGCACCGCGGGCCTTGACCTCTTGAATATTGCTGAGCATTTTTTCGTCCAAAGCATGTTCATGTCCTGCAGGCAAAATAGCAATAACAGGAGTTCCTTGATCAATTAATGCGATCGGTCCGTGCTTGAGCTCTCCCCCAGCAAAACCTTCGGCATGAATGTAGGCGAGTTCCTTTAATTTCAATGCACCTTCAAGTGCAACTGGATATCCAATATTTCTACCTAAGAACAAAACAGTGTTGTTCTGTGCAAAAGTTCTTGTTAGCGCACGTAATGGCTCGACAGTTTCTAAAATCTGTTCAATCTTTCCAGGCAACTCAAGTAGTTCTTTGTAGAGATCTCGTACTTCAGTATCTTTTAAAGAACCATTGACCTGTCCAAGGTGCAGCCCGATTAAATAGACCGCAATAATTTGCGTTAATAATGCCTTGGTTGAAGCCACAGCAATTTCAGGTCCAGCGTGTGTATACAAAACCGCATCTGATTCACGGGGAATTGTTGAGCTGTTGGTATTACAGATTGCTAAAACTCGACCACCCGCAGCCTTTGCATGACGAACAGCCATCAAGGTATCCATAGTCTCGCCAGATTGTGAGATCGCGATAATCAAAGTGCTTGGATCAATGATTGGATCGCGATATCTAAACTCACTTGCAATCTCTACCTCTACAGGAATTTTTGCCCACTTTTCAATTGCATACTTTGCAACCATGCCTGCGTGATATGCCGTTCCACATGCAATAACAGTGATCTTCTTCAAAGCTCTGATCTCATCGGCGCTCATATGTAGTTCATCAAGCAGAATCTGATTGTTATCACTCAAACGACCAAGCAAAGTATCAGCAACAGCCTTTGGTTGTTCGAAGATCTCTTTAAGCATGAAGTGTGCAAAGCCACCCTTTTGCGCCGCACTTGCATTCCATGAAATCTCATATCCCTTGGGAGTGACTAGCTTTCCTTCGATGTCTGTGATGACAACACTTGTTGGCGTCATTGTCACGATTTCATCTTGTCCTAATTCAATTGCTTTCTTCGTGTACTCAATAAAGGCAGCAACATCAGATGCCATGAAGTTTTCGCCATCACCTAAACCGACAACAAGTGGCGAATTACGGCGAACTCCAACAACAACATCTGGCTGATCTGCATGGATTGCAAGTAATGTGAATGAACCACGAAGAGCCTTAACAGCATCCCGCATTGCGGCGGTTAAATCGCCTTTATGTTCCTTGCGAAGATCGCTCAGCAAATGAGCCACCGATTCGGTATCCGTTTCAGATGAAAACTTGTGACCTTTTGCTTCTAGTTGTGCACGAAGTTCGGTGTAGTTTTCAATAATTCCATTATGGATAACTGCAAGTTTTCCATCGTTGTCTACATGCGGGTGAGCATTGGAATCTGTTGGTCCCCCATGTGTTGCCCAACGGGTGTGACCGATTCCTGAATGAACATTTGGCAAGGAGGCATCTAATGCGTTCTCTAGATTTGAAAGCTTGCCAGCCTTTTTTTCAATAAATAACTTGCCTGGTGTGCCAAGAGCAATACCTGCTGAGTCATATCCGCGATATTCCAGGCGGCGCAGTCCTTCGATGAGAGGAATAGATGCAGATTGTGGTCCTGTGTAACCCACAATTCCGCACATATCTTTTACCCCTAGCTCTTTTAGAGAGAAATTTCTTTCTTAACTAGATCTGCAAGCTGCTGTGCAACTTCTTGCGCAAGGCTATCACTGGCGGCTTCAACCATGACTCTAACAAGGGCTTCAGTGCCAGATGCTCTTAATAAAACTCGGCCAGAATCGCCTAAGTGCTCTTCGGCTGCCTTAATCGCTGCAGCAATGACTGCAGATTGTGGCAACTTATCTTTTGCTACATCTTTAACGTTGATTAAGACCTGAGGAAAGCGCACCATCGTTGCGGCTAACTCTTGCAAGGTCTTTCCGGTGCGAACTACTTCTTGTAAAAGCTGAAGCGCCGTAAGAATGCCATCACCTGTATTGGCAAGATCGCGCATGATCACATGGCCAGATTGCTCACCACCTAATGTGTAATCATTTGCAATCATGTTCTCTAAAACATAACGATCGCCGACCGGAGTTGTAACAACGGTAATGCCAGCATCTTTCATTGCATGCATAAATCCAAGGTTGCTCATCACAGTGCCAACAACTGTGTCACCCTTTAAAACACCACGTGCTTTAAATCCACGAGCCAAAATTGTCAGAATATGATCGCCGTCAATTTCATTACCCAGAGCATCAATTGCTAAACAACGATCTGCGTCCCCATCATGGGCAATTCCAACATCAGCACCTTCTTTCAGGACTGCAGCACGTAATTGATGTAGGTGTGTTGATCCGCAATCATCATTGATGTTCCAACCATCTGGCTTGTTATAGATTGCAACAACTTCAGCCCCGGCTCGGCGATACGCTTCGGGTGCAACAAAAGAAGATGCCCCGTTTGCGCAATCAACAACAATTTTCAAACCTTTTAGTGGGGTTTGTACTGAGGCAAGAAGATGCTTTAAATATCGCTCTGTTGCAGTGTCATCATTGATTGCACGGCCAACATTTCGACCAGTTGGGCGTTCCCAGTCTTCACCCATGCGAGCTTCGATACGAGCTTCAATCGCATCATCTAACTTGCCACCGCCGCGAGCAAATAACTTGATTCCGTTATCTGGCATTGGATTATGAGATGCAGAAATCATTACGCCTAAATCTGCCTTTGATTCAGCGACTAAATGGGCAATTGCGGGTGTTGGTAATACGCCAACCCGATACACATTGATTCCAGCACTGGTTAAACCAGCAACAACTGCTGCTTCTAGGAACTCTCCTGATGCACGTGAATCTTGGCCCACAATTGCAGTTGGCTGATGATCTTTATTTGATGAGCTTTCTACCAATATATGTGCAGCAGCAACAGAAACATCAAGAGCAAGTTCTGCGGTGAGATCACGATTGGCTAAGCCACGGATTCCATCGGTGCCAAAAAGCGCCAATTGAACTCCTTTGGTAAAAGTGAATTAACGCTTTGAGTATTGTGAACGCTTACGAGCCTTCTTAAGGCCGTACTTCTTGCGCTCGATAACACGTGCATCACGCTTCAAGAATCCAGCCTTTTTGAGTGCTGGACGGTTTGCTTCTTCATCAATTTGATTGAGTGAACGTGCAACACCTAAACGAAGTGCGCCAGCTTGACCTGAAACTCCACCACCATTGATACGTGCGAAAACGTCGTACTGGTTTTCAGCACCAACTGTGCGGAATGGTTCAGAAACTAACTGCTGGTGAACCTTGTTTGGAAAGTAATTTTCTAGAGTCTTACCGTTAACAACCCAGCGACCTGTTCCTGGAACTAGGCGAACACGTGCAACTGCTTCCTTACGGCGACCTGTGCCACCACCTGGTGCCTTGATTGCTGGACGGTTAGTTGCTGGTGCTGGTGTTGATGAAGAGTATGAAGTAGGAGCTTCTTCGTTGTCGATTAATTCTAGATTCTCTGACATTTACAGTTCCTTTACTTCACGATTTGTGAAACTTGAGTGAATACATATGGCTTTGGTGCTTGAGCAGCATGTGGGTGTTCTGGACCTGCATACACCTTTAGCTTTGATGCGATCTGACGACCGAGTGAATTCTTTGGAAGCATTCCCTTGATTGCCTTTTCAACTGCGCGTGTTGGGTGCTTTTCAATAAGCTCGCCGTACACAGTAGAAGTTAAACCGCCTGGGAAACCTGAGTGATGGTGAGACCACTTCTGTGTTGCCTTATTTCCTGACAGTGCAATCTTTTCTGCATTGATAATGACAACGAAGTCACCCATGTCCATGTGAGGCGCAAAAGTTGGCTTGTGCTTTCCGCGAAGTAGAACGGCAGCATGTGTTGCAAGACGGCCCAAGACCACATCTTGTGCATCGATGATGTGCCAGTTACGGACCGCATCACCAGCTTTTGGACTGTATGTACGCACGCTTTTGCCTACCTTCTTGAAGTGACTATTCGTTCATCTAGTTGGACGGTGCTTTTGTGAAGCACAGAGGAGTAAGGGTACCCGCGTCAGGCTCAGGGGTCAAAATGGCGCTTGTACGCCCCTATTCATCTCCCTGGGCTTCACGACGCGCCACAGTTTTTGCAGCCCTATCCAAAAGCTCAGAATCTGATGGGTAATCCACCTGTCGCAGCGTCAGACCACAGGCTGGAAAGACCAAGCTGTCAGAAATTCGCACCTTATTGGCCAAGGTCTCTGCGATCCATTCAGGACCAAATCGACCATCTGCAACGCAAACAACAGCACCTACCAAATTGCGAACCATGGAATAACAAAAAGCATCCGCCACAACATCGCCAATCAAATAACCCTCAGAGTCCCGCACCCATTCAAACTTTTGCAGTTGGCGAATGGTCGTCGCGCCCTCACGAAACTTGCAGTACGCGGCAAAATCGTGATCGCCCAGCAAGAGAGCGCTCGCTGTATTCATTGCTTCTATATCTAACGGGCGATACCAGGATGCAACATCAAACCGGTGCAATGGTGAAATAACCTGATTAGCATCCAAAATCTTGTAGGTGTAGTGGCGACGCAGCGCTGAAAAACGAGCATGGAATGCAACAGGCGACACAGAGATATTCATGACGCGAACATCGGTATCTAAGATTCGATTGAGTTTGTATCCGATCTCCTCGAGATTAATGCCTTCCGGAACATCAACATGAATTACCTGCCCGCTTGCATGGACGCCAGCATCGGTGCGTCCCGCAACAATGCTGTCGATCTTTGACTGCGTAACTGTGCCAAGTGCTTTTTCTACCTCTTCTTGAACCGTGCGACGATCAGGTTGTTTACCCCAACCAGAAAAGTTAGTTCCATCGTATGCAAGATCTAGGCGCAAACGAAGAAACCCACTCTCAGGATAGAGAGTGGGTTCCGTCATGATAATTATTTCTTAGAAAGAAAGTTTTACTTATCTTTCTCAGTTAACAATTCAATAACTGCCATAGGTGCGTTGTCACCCTTGCGAGGACCGACCTTAGTAATACGTGTGTATCCGCCTTCACGTGTTGCAAAGCGTGGACCGATTTCAGTGAAAAGAGTGTGTACAACACTCTTGTTTTGAATCTGAGCCATAACCTGACGACGCGCAGGTAGATCACCCTTCTTAGCGAAAGTAATTAACTTTTCCGCTAATGGACGCAGGCGCTTAGCCTTTGCCTCGGTTGTTGTGATTTTGCCGTGCTCGAACAACTGCTCTGCAAGTGTGCGTAGGAGTAGTCGCTCATGTGATGGGCCTGAACCCAGACGAGGACCTTTACTTGGTGTTGGCATTTCTTATCTCCTAGGCCTGCTCTGCATCGACGAAATCATCATCGACTGCTGCGTTGTAGTTCTGATGTTGTGTTGGATCGAAACCAACTGGGCTGTCCTTTAGAGACATCCCCATTGAGACAAGCTTTGCCTTGACCTCATCAATTGATTTTGAACCAAAGTTACGGATATCAAGCAAGTCAGCCTCTGAACGGTTAACTAGCTCTCCAACTGTGTGAATGCCTTCGCGCTTCAAGCAGTTGTATGAAC
>JAIOWZ010000022.1 GCA_021741905.1 Candidatus Planktophila sp.
TCCAGCCGGTGAGCCATTACTTCGTAATGATGCACCTAAGGCAACGGCCCAGCAACGAAGAGCGATGTGCCAACTTGCAGTCTCAGATTTGCCAGCAGATGTGGCCAGCAAGGTACAAGTCAATCCCATTGAAGTTTTAAGAACCGGTCCAAGTTATGCCATCGATACCATTGAAGCTGTTAATCAAAGTTATCCCGATGACACCTTAGTTCTAATCATTGGACAAGACGCGGCTGACAAATTAGATCAATGGCATCGCATTGATGAACTTCGCACCATGGTTGAATTTGTTGTTCTCTCACGTCCTGGTTACGTTGGTAATGGAATTGATATTGGTGCGTTGCCAGTGGCAGCCACCACAATTCGAGATGGTTTGAGCGCAGAAGTTTCGTCATCAGTGGCCTCATTTATACGAGAGAATAACCTCTATGACAATTAGCAAAAGAACCCATGAGATTACCCAGATCGCTGCGCATGCTGCCATCGACAAGATTGCAGTAGATGTAGTTGCCCTTGATCTTTCCGATCAATTGGTTCTAAGCGAAGTCTTTTTAATCGTAACTGGGCAAAATGAAGCACAGGTAGATTCAATTGCTGATGAGGTTGAACGCAAACTCGCTGCAGCAGGAGACAAACCGATTCGCCGCGAACACGGTGCTGAGTGGATTCTGCTTGATTACTCAGATTTAGTTGTGCATGTTCAAAGCGCTGAACTTCGTAAGTACTACATGCTCGATCGTTTATGGAATGACTGCCCAACAATCGAGTTGGAGGCTGTGAAGGAGGCTGCAGTTAATGGCCGCTAACAGAGTTGTTTTATGGCGACATGGCCAGACAGATTGGAATGTCGTTAATCGTTTTCAGGGACATTCAGATATTGATCTCAATGAAGTTGGAATCTTTCAAGCAAAACACGCTGCCCAAATTTTGGCAGGAATGAATCCAACGGCAATTATCTCTAGTGACTTAGGACGTGCTCGAAGTACTGCTCAGGAACTTGCCGACTTAACTGGACTAAGTGTTGAAATTGATGCAGACCTACGTGAAACCGATGGTGGATTGTGGGAAGGTAAAACTGGCGCAGAAAATCGCGCAGAAGATTTCAATAACTTCATTCGCTGGATTGATGGAGAAGACAATCCAGCAGGCACAACAGGTGAGCGTCGGAGCGAAGTTGCAGAACGTGCCATCCGTGCGATTAAAAAAGCATTAGGGGAGAAAACTGATCAGGTTTTGATTGTTACTACACATGGTGGAACAGCCAGGTGCATTCTTGGATCTTTGCTTCAGCTTCCGATGTCGCACTGGGGAGTGATCGGTGGTCTTTCAAATGCATCGTGGTCGATCCTTGAACGCAATCCCCGTCAGTGGAGTTTGGTTGAACATAACGCGGGATCGATTCCAGAACCTGTCTATGGTGAAGAAAGCGGTGCGACTTCGGCTTAAGTCCAACGGGGTGCGATGCGGTAAGGTCTGCACTCGCACGAAAAACGGGGCTATAGCGCAGCTGGTAGCGCACCTGCATGGCATGCAGGGGGTCAGGGGTTCAAATCCCCTTAGCTCCACATATGAATAACAACGTGAATGATGAGCGCGAGCACGCGGCATATGACTTTGCCTACGTGCAGGAAAAGTGGCTGCCTGTTTGGGATCAATTACAACCATTTAAATCTGGCCGCGCAGATGACACACGTGAGAAAAAATATGTTTTGGATATGTTTCCGTATCCATCAGGTGATCTGCACATGGGCCATGCCGAGGCATATGCACTTGGCGATGTAATCGCTCGGTACTGGGCGCAAAAAGGTTTCAACGTTATGCACCCAATTGGTTGGGATGCCTTTGGACTACCTGCAGAAAATGCAGCGATTAAGCGTAATTCAGATCCACGTATCTGGACCTATGAAAACATTGAAGTTCAAAAGGCTTCAATGCGTCGCTACGCATGTTCATTTGATTGGGATCGTGTTTTCAACACGTGCGATCCTGAGTATTACAAATGGAATCAATGGTTGTTCCTAAAGTTTTATGAGCGTGGTCTGGCATACCGTAAAGATTCTGCCGTAAACTGGTGTCCAGGTTGCCAAACAGTTCTTGCTAACGAGCAGGTTGTTGCCGGACTATGTGAGCGATGTGATTCAACGGTTACAAAGAAGAAACTGAATCAGTGGTATTTCAAGATCACTGATTATGCAGATCGCTTACTTGATGACATGGCACAACTTGAAGGTCATTGGCCTGACAAAGTATTAACGATGCAACGCAACTGGATCGGTCGATCAACCGGTGCAAATGTAAACTTTGAAATTGAGGGTCGCAGCGAACCCATAACCATTTACACAACACGACCAGACACTCTCTATGGTGCAACATTTATGGTTGTTGCAGTTGATAGTGAATTAGCCACAGAACTTGTTCAGGGGACAGGTGTTGAAGAAGAGTTTGCCAAGTACCTAGAGACAATCAAAGCGGCCAGCGATATTGATCGACTTGCCACAGATCGCCCCAAGAGTGGTGTCTTCTTAAATCGTTATGCAATTAATCCAGTTAACGGTGAGAAACTACCTATCTGGGCTAGTGATTATGTGTTAGCGGACTACGGAACTGGCGCGATTATGGCTGTTCCAGCACATGATCAGCGCGACTTAGATTTTGCGAGAGCGGTGAAGTTGCCTGTTCGGGTTGTTGTTGAAACAGGTGAAGAAGATCCAAACGCATCAGGTCTTGCAACTGGCGGGGATGGAAAGCTCGTTAACTCAGATATTTTAAATGGTTTGAGCAAAGCAGAGGCAATCGCTGCTATCAATAAGAAATTAGAAGCAGATGGCAAGGGTGCTGCAGCTCGTAATTATCGTCTTCGCGATTGGTTAGTTTCACGCCAGCGTTACTGGGGTACGCCAATTCCAATTATTCATTGCCCATCGTGTGGTGAAGTGCCAGTACCAGCAGATCAATTGCCTTTGACCTTGCCAAATGCTGAAGGTCTAGATTTAAAGCCAAAGGGAACATCACCACTAGGTGCTGCAACAGATTGGGTCAACGTTAAGTGCCCTAAGTGTTCTGCAGATGCAAAGCGCGATACAGACACGATGGATACCTTTGTTGACTCTTCCTGGTACTACCTGCGTTATGCGGACCCAACAAATGCAACAGAGCCATTTTCTAAAAAGAGTATTGATACATGGTTGCCGGTTGATCAGTATGTTGGCGGAGTAACTCATGCAATCTTGCACCTTCTATATAGCCGCTTCTTTACCAAGGTATTACATGACATGGGAATGGTTGATTTCAATGAACCCTTCACACGTTTGCTTAACCAAGGAATGGTTGTTATGGGTGGCTCTGCTATGTCTAAGAGCCGGGGCAACTTAGTACGACTTTCAGATGAGCTTGAAAATCATGGCGTTGATGCAATTCGTCTATCAATGGTCTTTGCCGGACCACCAGAAGATGATGTTGATTGGTCTGATGTTTCACCATCTGGCTCAGTCAAGTTTTTAACTCGCGCCTGGAGATTATCTGGTGATGTGACTAGTGCACCTGGTGTTGATTTCAGCACTGGAGATCTTGGATTGCGTAAGGCAACCCATAAGGCACTACACGATGCTTCATTTGCCGTTGAATCTTTCCGATTTAACGTCGCAGTTGCACGCGTAATGGAGCTTGTTAATGCCACACGTAAGGCGATTGATTCTGGTTGTGGGGCGGCAGATCCTGCAGTTCGCGAAGCGGTAGAGGCAGTTGCAATTATGGTCTCGCTAGTTGCGCCTTTTACGGCAGAAGAAATGTGGGAGCGACTTGGCCATAAGCCATGCGTGGCACTTGCTGGTTGGCCTGTTGTGGATGAGAAGTTGCTCGTTGCAGATTTGGTCACTGCTGTCATCCAAATTAATGGCAAGATCAAAGATCGCATTGATATTTCCCCAACAATTTCAGATTCAGAGCTTGAAGCAGCAGCACTTGCCTTGCCAAGTGTCAAAGAGGCTCTGGCTGGCGTGAGCATTAATAAGGTCATCACGCGCGCACCAAAGCTTGTAAATATCGTTATCAACAATTAATCAGGACTCGTTGAGGGGGTAGTAGCCCTCAATTCACATAGGCTGTTCTACTGGAGCTAGGAGGATTGCAATGAATGCGCTGTACTTAATCCTTGGCTCTGAATCGGCTTTAGCTGATCGTGCTTTAACTAAGTTAAACGCTCAACTCAAAGATGAAAACGCTGAAATAACGACTCTCTTTGCATCTGACACAATTGTTGGTGATATTGCAGATGCACTTGCACCTTCACTGTTTTCTGAACGACGTGCCTTAATTATTCCCGACTTACAAGACTTGCCAGAAGATAATCGCGATGAAATTACTCGCTATATCGGCCAACCTGATCCAACTACAACAGTGATTTTTGTTCACAAAGGTGGAGTAAAAGGTAAAGCACTTCTAGATGCGATCAAAAAAGAAAAGCCTGAAATAATTGCATGTGACCCATTAAAGAAGGAAGCCGAAAAAGAGGAGTTCGTTAAGTCACTCTTTCTAGATTTGGGACGAAAAGCTTCGGCAGGTGCAATCGCGGCGTTAGTGGGCGCTCTTGGAAATGATCTGCGCGAACTTCAAGGCGCAGTTGGACAGATTGCCGCTGATGCACCATCTGGATTAATTGATGAAGCAATGGTCGACACCTATCACCAAGGTCGAATCGAGACCACTGGTTTTGATGTTGCAGATGCAGCACTAGATGGAAATTTATCGGCCGCGCTCATTTGTTTACGTAGCGCCCTTGAAACAGGCACAGACCCTGTGATGATCACAAGTGCAATTGCCTCTTCACTTCGTTCCTTGGCAAAGGTTTCTGGTGCTAATCGCAATCAAAAATCATTTGAATTAGCAGGGCAGTTAGGTATGGCTCCATGGCAGATCGATAAGGCCAGAAGGCAGCTCAATCGCTGGAGTCCAGCCCAAATAGCCGATGCTGTGGGAGCAATTGCCCAGGCCGATGCAGAAGTAAAAGGTGCGGCAAGTGACCCGATATACGCCCTAGAAAAGGCTGTGACCAGGATCGTTCAATCGTAATTTGACCGCTAAGCACACGCTTGCGTACGCTTACCCTCTGCCCACGGACCTCTTTTAGGTCAAGGCTTAGAAACTGAACTGGAGTAACACGTGTACGCAATCGTTAAAGCTGGCGGACGCCAGGAGAAGGTCGCAGTTGGCGACACAGTAATCGTTGATCGTATCGACGCTGCTACTGGCTCAACTGTTTCATTCCCTGCTGTGCTCGTAGTAGATGGTGCTGCTGTTACAACAGACCCAAAGGTTTTGTCTGGCGTTAAGGTCACTGGCGAAGTTCTTGAAGAACTCAAGGGTCCAAAGATTGATATTTTGCGTTACAAGAATAAGACAGGTCACCGTCGTCGCCAGGGATTCCGTGCGCAACTGACTCGTGTGAAAATTACCGCCATCAATGGCGCGAAGTAAGGGAGACACAGTAAATGGCAAGTAAAAAGGGTGTCTCCTCGACACGAAACGGTCGCGATTCCAATCCGCAGTACCTTGGCATCAAGCGTTTCGGCGGACAAGAAGTTAATGCAGGCGAAATTCTAGTTCGCCAGCGCGGAACACATTTTCACCCAGGCAAGAACGTAGGTCGCGGTAAGGATGACACATTGTTTGCACTAGCTGCAGGCGTTGTTGAATTCGGTCGCGCTCGCGGTCGTCGCGTTGTGAATGTGGCTCCGGTAGCTTAATTTTAGGTTTCTTGTAAAAGAGCGAGCCGTAATCATGCGGCTCGCTTTTTTCATTCAACGGTTTTTTATTCGAAGGGAGTTATCAAGTGACAACATTTGTTGATCGCGTAACTCTCTATGCCATTGCAGGTAAAGGTGGCGATGGTTGTGTTTCTGTAAAACGTGAAAAGTTCAAGCCACTGGGTGGACCAGATGGCGGCAATGGCGGTCGCGGCGGAGATGTAATTTTAGTTGTTGATCCAAGCGTCACAACCTTGCTTGATTTCCACCATTCACCTCACCGTAGAGCAACTTCAGGACATCAGGGGTATGGCGATCGTAAAGATGGTCATCAGGGTGAAGATTTAATTCTGGGAGTTCCTAATGGAACGGTTATTTATGATGTCAATGGCGAACAGATTGCAGATTTAATTGGCACTGGTACAACATTTATTGCTGCCCAAGCAGGCTTTGGTGGCTTAGGAAATATGGCACTGTCTTCATCAAAGCGTCGTGCACCAGGTTTTGCATTACTTGGCGAACCAGGCGAAGAACGCACATTAATTCTTGAGTTAAAAAGTGTTGCAGATATTGCATTAGTTGGATTTCCAAGTGCAGGTAAATCTTCACTTATTGCTGCTGTTTCTGCAGCACGTCCCAAGATTGCTGATTATCCATTTACAACACTGGTTCCAAACCTTGGCGTAGTCCAAGCTGGTGAAACACGATTTACCGTTGCAGATGTCCCAGGACTTATTCCAGGTGCTTCACAGGGCAAAGGCTTAGGTCTTGAATTCCTGCGTCACGTTGAGCGTTGTGTGGCATTGGTGCATGTTCTAGATTGTGGCACTTTAGAAACTGACCGCAACCCTGTTGCAGATCTTCAAGCTATTGAAAATGAACTTGCCCTATACGGCGGACTTGAAGATCGTGTTCGCATTATTGCGCTGAACAAAATTGATCTACCTGATGGACAGGCAATGTCAGACATGGTCGAACAAGAGTTACGCGATAAAGGCTATGACGTGTATCCAGTTTCTGCCGCATCTCGTGCAGGGTTACAGGATTTGATCTATGCAATGGGGCGCTTAGTAGCCAAGAATCGTGCAGATGCAGGGGTAGAAGAGCGCACTCGAATTATTTTGCGTCCAGTTGCTGTCGATGATTCTGGATTCTTAGTCAATGCAAATGCAGATGGAACATTTACGATTCGCGGCAAGAAGGTTGAGCGATGGGTTCGACAGACTAACTTTAAGAACGCAGAAGCTATTGGTTACTTGGCAGATCGCCTTGCACAACTTGGAGTAGAAAAAGAGTTGTTCAAGAAGGGCGCTGTTGCAGGTAGTGAGGTTCGCATCGGTGATGGAGATACTGAAGTTATTTTTGACTGGGAGCCAACAATCGAGGCAGGAGCAGAGCAGTTAGCCGGCCACCTGCATCGCCGCGGTGAGGATTCACGTCTTGAATCAACATGGAATATGCCTGAGCGCGTTGAAGATATTTTAAGTGAAGATGAAATCGCCAAGCAGTGGGAATACAACGTAGTTGACCCTCACACGCCTAAACTTTCAGCAATCATTGTTAAAGAACCAGAGGACGGAGATGACAAGTGAGCCGAGAGCAGATTACCTCTGCACAGCGCATCGTCATCAAGATTGGCTCGTCCTCCCTCACCGGTAAAGCCGGATCGGCACTTGATGCAGCTGCAGTCAACACACTTGTTGATGTTGTTGCCACCTGCAAAGCACGAGGAGCCGAAGTAGTAGTTGTTTCTTCAGGAGCAATTGCTACAGGACTTGCTCCACTTGGCCTAACAACACGTCCAAAGGATCTAGCAACACAACAGGCTGCAGCATCAGTTGGTCAGGGCTTACTTATTGCTCAATATACACAAAGCTTTAATCGTCATTCAATAACTGCTTCGCAAGTTCTGTTAACTACTGAAGATGTGGTGCGGCGTTCACATTACCAAAATGCCCAGCGCACCTTGTTTCGCCTTTTGCAATTAGGTGTTGTTCCAATTATCAATGAAAACGATTCTGTGGGAACTGGTGAAATTCGATTTGGTGATAATGATCGTCTTGCCGCACTAGTTGCCTTATTGATTGGCGCAGATCTACTGGTTTTGGTTTCAGACATTGATGCACTCTATGACGCACCGCCTTCACAAGCCGGAGCACAAAGAATTAGAGAAGTAAAAAACATTGTAGATATTGAAAGTATAATTCTTGGTGGTGCGGGATTTTCCGGCGTTGGTAGTGGGGGAATGGTTACTAAGGTGGAAGCCGCACGCATTGCGACCTCTGCAGGAATTCCAATGTTGCTGACATCTTTAGCTGATGCAGAAAAATCATTGCGTGGTGAAGAACATGGAACTCACTTTCATGCCCAGGCAAGCAAAACTACTTCGCGCTTGCTATGGCTTGCACATGCAACTACACCACAAGGCAAGTTAATCCTTGATGCAGGCGCAGTGACTGCAATTTTAGAACGTGGCGTTTCATTATTGCCCGCAGGAGTTACAGCTGTCGAAGGTGAATTTATTGCCGGCGATGCAGTTGAATTAGTAGGACCAGATCGCAAAGTTATTGCACGTGGCCTTGTTGCATTTGATTCTGAAGATTTGCCACAGATGTTGGGGCGTTCTACAAAAGAGCTAGCTGCCTCACTAGGTGCAGAGTATGAACGCGAATTAGTACATCGCGATGATTTGGTGTTGATCTAAATGAGCGCACAAACATTGATCAACACGTTGGCAGATACTGCTCGCGCTGCAGGCCGCACATTGAGTACTGCAACAGGTGCTCAGCGCAAAGCTGCCCTACAAACGATTGCCGATGCAATCGAAGCACGAAGTGTTGAAATTCTTGCTGCAAATGCAAAGGACATGGAAGCTGGCCGTAGCGCTGGGCTGAACTCATCTTTATTGGACAGACTCTTGTTAACCCCTGAGCGAGTCCAGGGTATTGCTGGGGGAGCACGCCAAGTAAGTGAACTTCCAGATCCACTAGGCATCACATTGCGCCAATCAACATTGCCCAACGGCATTAAGTTGGAACAAATTTCAGTGCCATTCGGTGTTATTGGAATGGTTTATGAGGCACGGCCTAATGTGACCGTAGATGCTGCAGTAATTTTGTTGATGTCAGGAAATGCTGCACTTCTGCGTGGGTCATCTAGTGCTTCGCACAGTAATGAAATATTGGTTCGTGTAATGTGCGATGCTTTAGCGACTACTTCGATTTCTCCAGATGTAATTCAACTTGTTCCTTCCGAAGATCGCGAAACTGTTAAAGCTTTACTCAACGCTCGTGGCAAAGTTGATTTAGTCATTCCCCGCGGAAGTGCGGCTTTAATCCGTATGGTCGTTGATGAATCAACTGTTCCAACAATTGAAACTGGCGCTGGTGTTTGCCATGTATATATCGACGAGTTTGCAGACCTTTCAAAGGCTTTGCCAATCATTATTAACTCAAAGGTTCAACGTCCTAGTGTTTGCAATGCGGCCGAAACTTTGCTTCTACATACTGCGATAGCTCAAGAGTTTGCGCCAGTTGCACTTAAGGCGTTGCATGAAGCTGGGGTTATTGTGCATGCAGATGCCGCGACCCTTGTGATTGCACAAAACGCCGGTATTCCAGCAACTCTGGCCACCGATGAAAACTTCTGCACTGAGTACGGAACTCTTGAAATCAATGTTGCAATCGTTGACTCGGTAGATGCAGCAAGTGCTCACATCGCAAAGTACGGAACTCAGCACACCGAAGCGATCATTTCTGAGAATAAAGAGAATGTGAAGCGATTTATTGCGTTGGCAGACTGTGCGGCAGTCATGGTCAATACATCCACACGATTTACTGACGGTGAGCAGATGGGATTTGGGGCTGAAATTGGTATCTCAAATCAGAAATTGCATGCCCGCGGGCCTATGGGACTTGAAGCGATGACAACCACCACTTGGATCGTTACCGGAGATGGCCAAATTCGCAGTTAGTGCGCGAATTAATTAGACTGACACCCATGACCAGCCTTTCACGCGATGATGTCGCAAAACTTGCAGGCCTAGCCCGCATCGAAATGAGTGAAGAAGAGTTAGTGAACATGGCTAACGAATTCACAGTAATTTTGGATGCGGTTGCTCGCGTACAAGAGGTTGCTGGTGCAGATGTTGAAGCAACATCGCACCCATTGCCACTTCGCAATATCTTTCGTCCAGATGTTGTGGTTCCAAGTCTTACCCCAGAAGAAGCCCTATCAGGTGCACCAGCTCAAGAGGAGCAACGTTTTCGAGTCCCACAGATTTTGGGCGAAGAATGATTCGAAGTAATGCAACTGAAATGGCGGCAAAGCTTGCTACTGGTGAAATTACCTCTGTTGCATTAACACAGGCACACCTTGATCGCATTTCTGCAGTTGATGCTGATGTTCATGCATTCCTGCATATTGATACAGAAGGTGCACTTGCACAAGCAGCCGCCATTGATGCAAAGCGTGCAAAGGGTGAGAAGTTGTCACCACTTGCTGGTGTTCCGCTTGCACTTAAAGATGTGATGGCCCAAAAGGGTATTCCAACAACTTGTGGTTCAAAGATTCTTGAAGGTTGGCGACCACCATATGACTCAACAGTTGTTGCAAACTTGAAGAAAAATGACATTGTAATTTTAGGTAAAACTAATATGGATGAGTTTGCGATGGGATCATCGACAGAAAACTCTGCATACGGTCCAACTCATAACCCATGGGATTTATCACGCATTCCCGGCGGTTCAGGTGGCGGATCATCTGCTGCCCTTGCCGCTTTCGAAGCACCTCTTGCAATTGGCACAGATACTGGTGGCTCTATTCGCCAACCTGCAGCAGTTACCGGAACTGTTGGAGTCAAACCAACCTACGGTGGAGTTTCTCGATATGGCTTAGTTGCATTTTCATCATCACTTGATCAAGCAGGTCCTTGTGCTCGCACAGTTCTAGATGCTGCGCTATTACATGAAGCCATTTCCGGGCATGACCCAAAGGATGCGACAAGTATTAACGCACCAGTTCCACAGGTAGTTAATGCTGCCAAATCAGGTGATGTAAAGGGAATGAAGATCGGCGTTGTTAAGGAACTTAACGGTGATGGATACCAAGCAGGAGTTCGTGCACGCTTTGAAGAGTCACTTGAATTACTTGCAAAAGCTGGGGCTGAAATTGTTGAAGTTTCAGCGCCCAACTTTGAGTACGCACTCGCTGCCTACTATTTAATTGCTCCATCTGAATGCTCATCTAACTTAGCCCGCTTTGATGCGATGCGTTATGGACTGCGTGTAGGCGATGTTGACGGCGCTTCAGCTGAATCAGTAATGAATTTGACCCGTGAGGTTGGCTTTGGCAAAGAGGTAAAGCGCCGCATTATTTTGGGAACTTATGCGTTGTCATCTGGTTACTACGATGCCTATTACGGAAGTGCCCAGAAAGTTCGCACACTCATTACTCAGGATTTCATAAGAGCCTTCGAAAAAGCTGATGTTTTAGTTTCTCCAACATGTCCAACAACAGCTTTTAAAATTGGCGAAAAGGCTAATGATCCTTTGGCTATGTATTTAAATGACATTGCAACAATTCCAGTAAACATGGCAGGAATCGGCGGAATGTCATTACCTTCCGGCTTGGCAGATGAGGATGGATTACCAGTTGGATTCCAGATTATGTCTCCAGTTATGAAGGATGAGCGCATGTATTTAGTTGGTGCCGCTCTAGAGGCAGCGCTACTTTCTAAATGGGGTGCTCCATTATTGGATAAGGCACCAATCATGGGAGGTGCCCGATGACACTTTCATATGATGAGGTAGTAGCAAAGTACGAACCCGTATTGGGCCTTGAGGTTCACGTTGAGTTAAACACAAATTCAAAGATGTTTTGTGGTTGCAGCACAATATTTGGGGCGGAACCAAACACACAAACATGTCCTGTTTGTTTAGCTTTGCCTGGTGCTTTGCCCGTTGTCAATGAAAAGGCGATTGAATCAACAATTAAAATTGGTCTTGCTCTTAACTGCTCTATTGCGCCATTTTCACGTTTTGCACGTAAGAACTACTTCTATCCGGATATGCCCAAGAACTTCCAGATTTCACAGTATGACGAACCAATCTGTGTTGATGGCTATGTTGATGTTGAGATTGAAACCGATGAAGGCCCAAAGACTTTCCGTGTTGAAGTCGAGCGCGTGCACATGGAAGAGGACACCGGTAAGTCATTACACGTGGGTGGTGCAACAGGTCGAATCCATGGCGCTGAATACTCACTTCTTGATTACAACCGCGCAGGTATTCCATTAGTTGAAATTGTGACAAAGATTGTTCCTGGGACAGGAAAATACGCACCAGAGGTAGCAAAGGCATACGTTGCCGAACTTCGTGACATCTTGCGCTCATTAGGTGTGAGTGATGTGAAGATGGAGCAAGGTTCCCTTCGTTGCGATGCAAATGTTTCTTTGCGGTTAATTGGTGCGGAAAAGCTGGGTACCCGAAGTGAGACAAAGAATGTGAACTCACTTCGCTCTGTGGAACGTGCCATTCGCGGTGAAATGATTCGCCATGCAGAGTTATTAAATGCGGGTGGCCGAGTGGTTCAAGAAACTCGTCACTTCCAGGAAGACACAGGGCTTACGCGGTCTGGTCGTTCGAAGGAACAAGCTGAGGATTACCGCTACTTCCCAGAACCAGATCTTGTGCCAGTTGCACCAGATGCTGCCTGGATTGAAACCTTGCGTGCAGCTTTGCCAGAGCGACCATCAATTCGTCGCAAGCGACTACAAGAAGCATGGGCTGTTGCTGACAAGGAAATGGCAGCAATGATCAACGCAGATGTCTTGGATAGTGTGGAAGCAACTGTGTTGCTTGGCGCTGACCCAACCAAATCTCGCACATGGTGGCTTGGGGAAATTTCACGAATTGCAAACGAAAAAGATGTCGCACTAGCAGATCTTTCAATTACAGCTGCTGATGTTGCTGAAATCGTGGCCCTTGTGAATGCAGGTGAATTAACTGACAAGCTTGCACGCCAAGTCGTTGAAGGTGTTATTGCAGGTGAAGGCAAACCTTCAGAGGTAGTTGCCAAGCGCGGAATCAAAGTTGTTAATGATGATGGTGCGCTCATGGCAGCGATTGAAAAGGTGTGTACTGAACAAGCAGAGACTGCAGAGAAAGTTCGTAATGGACATTTGCCTGCAGCTGGAGCGTTAATTGGCGCTGTAATGAAAGAGACAAAGGGCCAAGCAGATGCTGCAAAAGTACGCACACTCCTGTTAACTCACCTTGGACAAGCAGAAGGCTAGACTTGGCACATGCCAAACATGAAACCGCGTTCCGGAGTTGTCACCGATGGACTTGAAAGAGCTCCCGCTCGTGGAATGTTGCGCGCAGTTGGAATGGGTGATGCCGATTGGGTAAAGCCACAAATTGGTATTGCATCATCATGGAATGAAATCACACCATGCAACTTGTCTCTGGATCGTTTAGCAAAGGCATCAAAGCAAGGGGTAATTGATGCAGGTGGCTTCCCAATGCAATTTGGAACTATCTCTGTTTCTGATGGAATTTCAATGGGACACGAAGGAATGCACTTCTCATTGGTATCGCGCGAAGTAATTGCAGACTCTGTTGAGTGTGTAATGCAAGCAGAGCGTTTAGATGGAATGGTTACTTTTGCTGGATGCGATAAGTCACTGCCCGGAATGATGATGGCTGCAGCACGAATCGATGTTGCAAGTGTTTTTGTTTACGCAGGTTCTACATTGCCCGGCCAGGTTGATGGCAAAGATGTAACAATCATTGACGCGTTTGAAGCAGTCGGTGCATGTGCTCGTGGATTAATTACAAAAGAGCGCGTGGATGAAATAGAACGTGCAATCTGTCCAGGTGAAGGTGCTTGTGGGGGTATGTATACCGCAAACACAATGGCAAGTATTGGTGAGGCAATCGGGCTTTCCTTGCCAGGATCTGCCGCACCTCCAGCAGTTGATCGTCGTCGCGATACTTATGCAATTGCATCGGGTGCAGCAGTCGTTGAACTCATTCGCCAAGGGATTACTACACGCGATATTTTGACAAAGCCTGCATTTGAAAATGCAATCACAATTTTGATGGCACTTGGTGGATCAACTAATGCTGTACTGCACTTGTTGGCAATAGCTAATGAAGCACATGTAGATCTATCTCTGGATGATTTCCACCGCATTGGCTCAAAAGTTCCTTTACTTGGAGATCTGAAGCCATTTGGTCAGTTTGTTATGAGCGATGTCGACATGGTTGGTGGAATTCCAGTTGTTCTTAAGGGTCTCTTGGATGCTGGTCTATTGCACGGGGATGTCTTGACCGTTACTGGTAAAACGATGGCCGAGAATCTGAAGGAGATCAATCCTCCTGATCCAGATGGACAAATTTTGAAGGCTGTCTCTTCTCCTATGTCTACAGATGTTGGAATTACCATTCTTGGTGGATCACTTGCAACTGAAGGCGCAGTATGTAAAACAGCGGGGATCGGAATCGAAAGCTTTGAAGGACCAGCTCGTGTATTTGAACGCGAACAAGCGGCGATGGAAGCGTTAGAAAATGGATCAATAACAGCCGGCGATGTCGTTGTAATCCGTTATGAAGGTCCAAAGGGTGGACCAGGTATGCGTGAGATGTTAATGATCACTGGTGCGATAAAAGGTGCAGGCCTTGGCAAGTCAACTTTGTTGTTAACTGATGGTCGCTTCTCTGGTGGTTCAACTGGTTTGTGTGTTGGCCATGTTGCACCAGAAGCTGTTGACGGGGGACCGATTGCATTTATTAAAGATGGCGACAAAGTTCGCATCGACATTAAAAGTCGCACATTAGATTTGTTGGTTGATCCAGCAGAGTTAGAAGCCCGCAAAGTTGGTTGGACGCCTCTGACCCATAAATACACCCAAGGTGTTTTAGCCAAGTATTCAAAGTTGGTTCAGTCAGCATCAAAAGGTGCGATCTGTCAGTAGCTCTCTCAAAATATGAGATGTGCATCTCATCCCTTGACGCACAGGCTCATTCATTGGAGAATAAGCCCATGAGCACAACATTTGTGGTGGTGATTTAAAGGCGCGTGATCGGTATTTGATCATGCGCCACCCTCAGTTATCTGGGGGTTTTTTCATTTCATATACAAACAGGATGCACCAAACGAGAGACCAGAACGAAAGGAGATGGATATGAGCAAGAAGATGAGTGGAGCTAAGTCACTCGTGCAATCTTTGGAGTCAGCCGGCGTCGATGTGATGTTTGGAATTCCAGGTGGTGCAATTCTTCCTGCCTACGATCCAATCTTTGATAGCAGTATCCGCCACATCTTGGTTCGCCATGAACAAGGTGCTGGACACGCTGCAACTGGTTATGCCCAAGTAACAGGCCGCGTTGGAGTCTGTATTGCAACTTCTGGGCCTGGAGCAACAAATCTTGTTACACCACTTGCAGATGCTGCCATGGATTCAGTTCCTTTAGTTGCGATCACCGGTCAAGTTCCTTCAGCTGCAATTGGAACAGATGCATTTCAAGAGGCAGATATCCGTGGCATAACGATGCCATTTACAAAGCACAATTATTTGATTACCGACCCACAAGATATTCCGCGGGCAATCGCTGAGGCATTTTACATTGCTTCATCTGGTCGCCCAGGTCCGGTCCTTGTTGACATTGCAAAAGATGCTTTGCAAAAGGAAACAGATTTTGTGTGGCCAAAGGATTTATCTTTGCCTGGCTACCATCCTCAAATTGAACCTGAAAATCAGGCAATCAAAGATGCAGCCGCACTGATCGCACAATCTTCAAAACCGGTTTTCTATGTTGGCGGCGGAGTTATCAAGGCGAATGCTTCAAAAGAATTAATGCAACTTGCCGAATTACTCGGAGCACCTGTTGTTACAACCTTGATGGCACTTGGATCATTTCCAGACAGCCACTCTCAGCACTTTGGCATGCCAGGCATGCACGGAACTGTGGGAGCGGTAACGGCGCTGCAAAAGGCAGATTTGCTGATCACATTAGGTGCACGCTTTGATGATCGAGTCACTGGAAAGCTTTCAACATTTGCAGTTAATGCAAAGGTTATTCATGCTGATATTGATCCTGCCGAAATCGGTAAGAATCGTTATGCAGATGTGCCGGTAGTTGGGGATCTTAAGCACACCATAGCTGCGCTAATTCCTGCATTAAAGGCTGAGTTCGTAAAGGGACGTGCTGATCTTGCTCCTTGGCTAGTGGCAATGAACAAACTACGCGCAACTTATCCGTTGGGTTATGACGTGCCGAAAGATGGTTCCTTGTCACCGCAATATGTAATTGAGCGAATCAGTGCAATCACAGGGCCTGAAGCAATCTATGTTGCAGGAGTTGGTCAACATCAGATGTGGGCTGCCCAATTTGTTAAGTATGAAAATCCACGCACATGGTTGAACTCTGGCGGACTCGGAACAATGGGTTATGCCGTTCCTGCTGCAATGGGCGCAAAAGTTGGCGCACCGGATACAACAGTGTGGGCTATTGATGGTGATGGATGTTTCCAGATGACAAATCAAGAACTAGTTACATGTGCACTCAACAATATTCCGATCAAGGTTGCAATCATTAATAACGAATCTCTTGGAATGGTTCGCCAATGGCAAACCTTGTTCTATGAAGGACGTTATTCGAATACAAACCTTGAATCTAAGCGAATTCCAGATTTTGTAAAACTAGCCGATGCAATGGGTTGCGTGGGTTTGACCTGTGACCGCATGGAAGATGTTGATGCAGTTATCAAACTTGCTAATTCCATTAATGATCAGCCAGTTGTGGTTGATTTCCGAGTATTCCGTGATGCAATGGTGTGGCCAATGGTTGCTGCCGGAACATCAAATGATGACATTAAGATCGCGCGCGAAATGGCGCCTGACTGGGATTCTCAGGAGCTCTAATGAGTACTCACACACTTTCAGTTCTGGTTGAAAACTCACCAGGTGTACTTGC
>JAIOWZ010000023.1 GCA_021741905.1 Candidatus Planktophila sp.
AAGTTTACAACTATGGTCGGTGCGACTACAGATCGCACAATTTCATTTAAAACTGGCAAGGTTTTAGAAACTCCAATCACACTGCTTTCAAAAATGCCATGTACGGGAAGTGCTGCCTCTGATTTCATGAGCTCAATTCGTACAGAGGCGTATAGGCGTCTGGGTATTGCTAACTCTTTCAGCCGTTATTTAGTTGTGTATGCACCAAAGGCTGGGTGCGTGTGGTCTGGTCGTGCGGGGTTAGGTGGCCCAAAAAGTGTGAGTGGAACAGTGATAATGCACGATAGTGATTCATCATTTGTTATTGCTCATGAACTTGGACATACATTTGGTTTAGGTCACTCAAACTTTTTGCGCTGTGATACCGGAGCTAAAGATGGGGCCTGGTCAGAAACATGTAAGGCTGTTGAATACGGCGGCACTATCGATGTGATGGGAAATCTTGATACAACATCACCGTTAAATACCTACCACCAATGGCGCATGGGATATATGGAAGATTCCCAAATCAAACAGATCTGGCAATCTGACGTTGTCACCTTATCTCCCAGTGATTTTGCCAATGGAGTCAAAGCTATATTTATTCGTGACGGAAAAGCTGGCTACTGGATTGAATATCGCAGAAAGACAGATGGCGCTGTTTATAAGCCAGGTCTTGCGATTTATCGCTTAGATCCGCCACCTGTTTCAGCCATTGTTTCTCCTAACCCTCAAGATTCAACAGCCGAAGAGTTTGGTGCAGAGCTTGGCATAGATGTGTGGATGCTTAATCTAGATAACTACAAATACTTAACCGCTAGCGCAGTTTCTGGCTCAATGACCAACACCACCGCCACGACTTATTCTGGCAATGTTTCCTTTAGCGCTGTTGCCTCTGAAACTGGCGCAGTTGTAACAGTGACTAAAAAGGTAGATACAACACCTCCGCCAACTCCTGTGTTAGCTCCTGCAGCTCAATGGCAATCTCCCACCATGACGATTATCAAAGAGGGCAACGAAGATGCCGACACTTATATCGTTGGATTTGAGAGTCAGATTGATGGAAAAATCGCTACTCTGAAAGCAACAGATGTAGTTGGCTGGGAACCAACATATCTATCGTTGTTTACTCCACCAAAAACTGTGTATTTAAAGGATTTGCCTGAAGGCAATTACGGGTTCTCAATTCGTGCGATCGATTTGTTAGGCAACAAGAGCGAATGGTCCAAGCCAGAGCAAGTAGTTATTGATCGGGCATACCCGGTTGTTACCAATAACTTTATTCTCAATAGCGCCAATTCCAATGAAGCTACGGTTGCCTGGAAAGGTGCAACCGATGCTGGCGCAGGAATATGTCAGGCAAGCGTTGTTGACGAAGAAGGCCTTGTTATTCAAAAATCATCGATTAAAAATGCACCAGCTTTTACAGTTAAAACCGGGGCTTTACTGACTGGTACTGCACAGGTTTTTGATTGTGTAGGGAATGGTCAAAGTGGTGATTTAAGTATCACTAATACCTTTATTGCTGCATCTAAATCTTCTCGCACTGGTAAATGGGTTGCAGCCCCGGCATCATTTGGCACTGGGGCCCTGAAGTGCATTGGCAAGTGCACCGCCTCGTTAAGTACATCTGGAAAATTTGATGTTGTACTGGGATCAGGTACTGCAACAATTGCTGTTGGCACTAAGACAATTGGATCAGTGCCTGCGGCTAATTCAAAGACATCACTTTTGAGTGGATCAATAGATGTTGGTACAGCTAAGAAAGTTGTGCGGATTTCTGGCAGTAATTTTGTATTTCTGGGCTTGGCATCGGTCACCACAACACTTGGATACCTCAAGGAAGTTGAAAGCCCATCTGTAAGTATTGACCTCTCACTCAATGATGAAAAGCAAGCCAAGCTTGCAAAACTTGGTTTTCGAGCAGATGATTTCAGCCAGGAATGGAGCGTGCTACCGATGAGCGGTGGCACAACATTGGTCGATCCATCACTTGATCTTTGTAATGGAAAATTTGATTCTGAGCGGGATCGAGTAGAGCGCAGACAAGTACTAGCGCTAAAAGAAGGCTCTCCCTACTCATTCTTATCAACAGAGGTTGTTAAGTACTCATCAGTTGCAGCAGCAACTGCTGCTCAAAAAGAGCTGGAAAGAGTCTTGGCACAGTGCCAGATTGATAAGGGATATAAGGATGCAACAGGTGCTCTAGTTCCCTATGACTTTAAGCCTTTAAAAACCATCCCTGCTGGTGTTGTTTCAGAAGGCAATCGTGTGTTTGTGCACGCAGTCATTGATTCAGGGGACCAAGCCAGATCATTGTTGGGCTTCTACCAATTCAGTGGCGACACCTTTACGGGTGTGTATGTGTTGAACTCTGCTGGCTTCAGCGATGCGCAGGTTGCTAAGTGGCTCAATGTCGCAGTAACAATGGCTAAGCGTTTACAACAAAAGTAATTAGGCAGATAGAGCGTTGAGCGTTGAAACTTCATCAGGTGTTAATTCAACAACCTGAATGATCTCTTCTAGTTGAGGCACTGTTCTGGCAGATGCAATTGGCGCACTCACAGTAGGTTGAGCACGAAGCCAACCAAGTGCGATCGCAGCCAACGGTGCGTTATGTGCTTGTGCAATCTCATCCATCGCAGTCAGAATCGCGTAGTTCTTATCGGTTGTATAGACAAGAGCAGCTGGGCGCATTGAATCAACTTCAGTAACTCCTGGACGGTACTTGCCTGTTAAGAAACCGCGGGCAATTCCGTAGAAAGGAATATTTGAGATTCCAAGATCTGCCACAGTTCCTGCCATTTCACCTTCATAGGTGGTGCGATCTACTAAGTTATAGAGATCTTGCACGGCAATATATGAGGGCAAGTTGTTATCTTCACTGAACTTAATTGATTCACGAACGCGTGCTGGTGTGAAGTTAGAGGCTGCGATATAGCGAACCTTTCCTTCAGCGATGAGTTGTGCGTAAGCACCGAGTGTTTCTTCTAGTGAGACTGTTTCATCATCTGAGTGGCTGTAGTAGAGATCGATGTAATCGGTTTGCAAGCGATTGAGTGACTCTTCACAGGCAGCAATGATGTTCTTGGCAGATAACCCTGGTCTGCGATCCATTTTGGAGACCTTGGTTGCAATCACCATATCTGCGCGGTTGCCGCGAGATTTCATCCATGATCCGATCACGGACTCTGATTCCCCGCCCACATGGCCGTCGATCCACTGGTTATACATATCTGCCGTATCAATGAAGTTTCCGCCGTGGCTGCGATAAGCATCCATCACCAGATGGGACTGGGCCTCAGTGGCGGCGGCACCAAAAATATTGCTGCCTAGGCAGAGCGGGTGAACTACTAAGTCGGATTCTGGAATAGTGATCATGGAGGCAGATTAAGGCACAATTGAGCACATGGCGACTACAACAGGTGAATTTCTATGAGCATCTGGGTGTGTGGTGAAGTTTTAATAGATATTTTGCCAACTGGTCCAGTAGTTGGTGGTGGGCCGGCAAATACCGCCAAAGCACTTGCACGTTTGGGTCATGAAGTCGATTTCATTGATGGGATTTCAACAGATGCATTTGGGGTCAGCGTTCGCAAAGAGTTAGAACGAGATGGTGTTGGACTTTCTCTGGCATTGAGCAGCGACAAACCAACTTCTACGGCAACAGTTACTTTAGATGCATCGGGCTCTGCTAGTTATGAATTCTTAATTGATGGCACTGCAACATTTGATTTCACACATTCTTGGTTGCCAGATCCAGAACGGTTAAAACCAGCCGTTCTACACATCGGCACCCTGGCCACCATCGTTGAACCAGCATCCAGTGTTTTGCATGAGTGGGCGATAAAGACCGCAGAGTTTGCACCTATTGTCTTTGATCCCAATGTGCGCACATCTGTTGTGGGAGATCGAGGGCAATACCGGGCAGCTGTTGAAAAATGGGTTGGAATTTCAAGTGTCGTAAAGCTCTCTGATGATGATGTTTCGTGGCTCTATCCAGATGAGGCAATGGATGAAGTGGCACAGCGCTGGATTGCTGGTGGGACATCATTAGTTGTTGTTACCCGCGGAGCCAAGGGAATCATTGGATATACCGAACATGGATTCGAAGAGGTAGCGGGGGCACAAGTCATTGTTATAGACACAGTTGGGGCTGGCGATACTGTGGGCGCTGTCTTGGTTGAAGGCATTGTTAAACACTCAGTTTCAGGGTTACACGGACAGGTTTTAAATGCGGTGCTGCATCGGGCTGCAATTGCAGCAGGAATTACCGTTTCACGTGCTGGCGCTCAGCCACCACGACTGCACGAATTAGTAGAAGCCTTGGATGCCTAATGCAATTTATTGATGATGCTGAGTTTCAAATCGCAATTGATGATGACAATGGTGCACGGATCACTTCGCTGAAATGGCGTGAGAATGAATTTGCTGTTCCCTTTCGCGGACAGGTGCATTCATCGGGTTGGTATGCGATGGCTCCTTGGGCAGGTCGCATTAAAGAAGGCTTAATTACAAATAGCACGGGCCAACAGATTCAACTACCAGCAACTATTGATCCGCCTCATGCACTCCATGGATTTGGACTGATCTCTTCCTGGCAAGAAATTGGTCCAGGACGCTCACTTTTGCATCTGCCTTCACCATATGGCAACGCAACTGTTGAACAGAAAATTGAAGTTTTAGATGATGCTATTCGTTGGTCTTTGGAATATGAGGACAATGGGTGCGATCTACCTGCTTGGCTTGGATTTCATCCTTGGTTTGCACGGGATCTAGAAAGAGGCGGAAGCGCTGAAATAGAGTTTGAAGCAACAGAGATGTTGGTTCGGGGCAGTGATGGAATTCCAACGGGGCAACGCAGTGCTCCAACACCCCCACCTTGGGATGATGCCTTTACTGGCATAAAAGGCACCCCGGCTGTCGTTTGGGAGGATGTGGCACGGATTTTAATTGAGTGTGATGCGCCATGGTGGGTTGTTTATAGTGAAGATTCTGATGGAGTTTGTTTAGAGCCACAGACCGCACCACCTGATGCGCAGAACTTAGGAATTACCGGCGAGAGCTACATCGAAGCGCTCTTTGTATTTGAATCACTCGAATAAGATCACCCAATGATTAATCGCAACCGTTTAGCCGCTCTTAGAAAAATAGAAGATGAGCGCTTTTTAGCACTGCATCCAAATTCTGGAGAGCTCTTTAAAAAGGGCCAAGTAAACATGCCTGGCGGAGTGCCCATGTCATGGATGGCTAAGTGGCCTGGGGCATATCCAATCTTTATTGAGGCGGCAAAAGGTGCGCGCTTTACCGATGTTGATGGCAACACATACATAGATTTTTGTTTAGGTGATACCGGATCGATGACAGGCCATTCACCCGATGCAACTGTTGCTGCAATTCGGGAGCAAGCCGGTAAGGGAATTACTGCGATGTTGCCAACCCAAGATGCCGCAATTGTTTCTGCAGAGTTAGCAGGCCGCTTTGCTCTGCCATTGTGGCAATTTACGGTCTCTGCCACAGATGCCAATCGCCACGTTATTCGCTATAGCCGCATGATTACAGGGCGTTCAAAGATTGTTGTGATTGATCGTTGCTATCACGGATCAGTAGATGAAACTTTTGCCACCTTAGATGAGAGCGGAAAAACAGTAGCCCGCGAAGGAAATATCGGTGCACCTGTGGCACTTGATCAGACCACGCGAGTAGTTGAATTCAATGACATTGCTGGGATGGAAAGGGCACTGGCACATGGTGATGTGGCAGCGATCTTGATGGAGCCTGCGATGACAAATGTGGGAATTGTTTTGCCACAAGCTGGTTACTTGGATGCTGTTGCCGAATTAGCAAAGAAATACGGCGTTATTTTGATCATTGATGAAACCCACACAATCTCTGTGGGCCCTGGTGGAATGACGGCAGAGATGGGATTAAAGCCAGATTTTCTGACAATCGGTAAAGCAATTGGCGGTGGTATTCCGACTGGAACATTTGGCATGACCCAGGCGATTGCTGATTCAATTAAGAAAATGGTTGAGTTAGAAATTATTGATACAGGTGGAATCGGCGGAACGCTGGCAGGAAATGCTTTGTCATTGGCTGCAATGCGCGCAACGCTGACTCAAGTTCTTACGCAAGAAAACTTTGATCGCATGATTGATCTTGGAAATCGTTGGTCAGATGGTGTGGATGCTGCAATTAAAGAGTTTGATTTGCCATGGAGTTGTAATCGTTTAGGCGCTCGTGGTGAGTACATTTTTGGCAAAGTTGCAGCAGTAACTGGGGCAGATGCCAATAACGCCGGCGATTTTGAATTAGAGCAATACATTCACCTGCGTATGTTGAATGATGGCTTCTTGATTACCCCGTTTCACAACATGGCGCTGATGTGCCCGGAGACAACGGCAGCTGATGTGGATGCCCACACCAAGGCTTTTCACAGGATGTGCTTAGAACTGGTTTCTTAAGGCAGGAGTGACCACTTAATTCCCTAACAAGTTGGGTCCTATAACTTACTCTTAGGGGATGAAGAAGGTAGTTGGAGTCCTAGTAGCGATTACCTTGTTTGCCGTTCCACTTAATGCTGTTGCTGCCGTCAAGGCTGGCGCTACATGCAAGAAGGCTGGGATAACTTCGACGTACGGGGGCAAGAAATACACCTGCGTTAAGAGTGGTAAAAAGCTTGTGTGGAATAAGGGAGTGGCTGTTGTTAAGCCCACTCCAACCCCAACGGTTACACCAACACCAACACCCACTCCAACCCCAACGGTTACACCAACACCCACTCCAACCCCAACACCCACTCCAACCCCAACACCCACTCCAACCCCAACGGTTACACCCACACCAACACCCACGGCGCCCCCAATAATCATTCCGAAAACATTCGACGAGCTATATGGGAATTCACAAGGCATTGCAATTGCTGCTTGGACTTCAACAAATGAAAAAATAAAAAGATCAAGTGCGGCACCAGTAAGGCAAGATATTTACATTGGACCAAACACAACTGCACCGAATTCAAATCTAAAAGGAATATTTGAAGATGCGACGAGAATTTTTGCTGGGTTTGCTCAACCACAAAGCTTTTACGCTGTTTATTACCGCTTTCAAGATAAAGACTGGGCAAAGGCAAAATTTGCCGAACTAAACATTTCTTATCTTGCCGGACAAATCGATGGATCATGCGGTTCGCTACAACGCTGCAATGGTGCCAGTGCTGGAAAAGTCTCAGGCACTGTTGGTTTTTCCCAATATGGAGTGACCGAACCTGGTGGTCAGACAGATACCTACCATCTAGAAGGCGGCCTTGAGATTCATGAGTACACGCATATTGCTCAGGCGATGCAGTTCATTGGTAAACAAAAAGATGATCAAAACTTTAATTACTTACCACGATGGTTTATTGAAGGTCACGCGCACATTGCAGGAAATACTGGTGCAGCAAAAAGTATTGAGGAGTACACGAAGTATCGTGCTGATTGGTTACGTACCAGCCCTAACGCAGAAATCAAGAGCTTTGAACCAGTAGACATTGAACGCTTTTATGCTTCATTGATGCCTGGAAAGTACAACAATGAGATGTTTGGCTATGTCTACACGCTTGGATACATAACCATGGAGTGCTTAGTAGCACTTAAGGGTATTGATTCACCTACACAGCTAATTGTTGAGGTCTCAAACGGATTAACTTTTGAGGAAGCATTTCTAAAGGTCTATGGAATCAGCTGGAATGAGGCCTCACCAATTCTGGCTAAGACTGTTTCTCAGATTTTCTTAAAACGTTAGTTAAACCCTAACGATCCATATAGCTTTAAGCCCTTTTCGTTGTCGGCATCGACATACAAAATCGCATGCTTTAGCCCTTTATTTGCAAGGTAATTGATTGCTTCCACAGATAAAGCCCGGGCAATACCTCTACCTGCGTGATCTGGATGAGTTCCAACGACATACAACTCACCTACTGGATCTTGATTAATGAGGTCTTGGTGGATTTTGGTCCAGACAAATCCTTCTATGAGGCCATTTTCTGTTGCCAGAAAGAAACCATGCGCATCAAACCATGGTTCTGCGATCCGATTATCAAGATCTTGCATCGCCCAATTGCCTTGATCTGCATGGTGAGAAAAGATGTGATTGTTGAGTTCTAGCCACTGTTGTTTGTGAATAGCTGGATTAAAGGTTTCGATTGTGTAGTCGTGAACAACTTGCGGAAGTGAATCAGCGTTGAGGTCGCGGTGGAGTTTAAGTATGTGACGCATGATTAGGCATCAACAGTAAAGCGGTATCCAACATTTCGAACTGTGCCAATGATTGCTTCAAACTCAGGACCTAGTTTTGAACGCAGGCGACGAATATGGACATCTACTGTGCGCGTGCCACCAAAGTAGTCATATCCCCAAATCTCTTGCAATAACTGTGCTCGTGTAAACACACGTCCTGGGTGCTGTGCGAGATATTTCAATAGTTCAAACTCTTTAAAGGTTAAATCCAAAACGTTGCCTTTAAGGCGGGCAGTGTAAGTCGATTCATCAATTGTTACTTCACCGCTTCTGATTTCTCCGCTGTGAGGATCAGAGGCAACCATTTCAATTGCATGCTTTCCAAGTGCGATGCGGATACGGGCATCAACTTCTGCAGGTCCTGCTGTGTCAAGAATGACATCATCAATTCCCCAGTCAGCATTAACTGCGGTTAATCCGCCTTCTGTCGTGATTGCAATAATGGGGCAACCAACACCAGTTGAGTTAAGTAACTTTGTTAAAGACTTAGTAGCTGGCAGATCACGGCGAGCATCAATCATTAATACATCAGCGTCAGGTGCATCGACTAAAACGCTTGCTTCGGCAGGCAGGATGCGAACTTGATGCTGCAGCAAACCAAGTGCAGGAAGCACTTCTGCGCTGGCACCAAGAGTGTTCGTAAGTAGAAGAACTCTCGCCATTGGTACAGACTACCCCTGTGAAATCTATGCTTCCAATCCTGATTGTCCTTGTACTGGCAACCGCATTTGGGTTTCGATATAAGCGCATGAGTGGGCGTGTAGTTGTTAAGTCAGACAAGGGGCTGATTGACGAAAGCATGCTTGGTGTGGCTTTGGGCTCGCGCGTGACTTTGGTGCAGTTCTCATCAGCCTTTTGTAGCCCGTGTCGGGCCACCAGAATGTTGCTCGAAGATGTCACCGACACCATGAGTGATGTTGTCTATGTTGAGATCGATGCTGAAGCTAATTTGGAGCTTGTGCGCCAACTAGACATCCGAAGCACCCCAACAACCTTGTTCCTAGATCGCAATGGCCAGGAAGTTGGCCGTGCCAAGGGTGCGCCTAAGCGAGACCAGGTTTTAAGCGCAATTTCTGCCATTCGTTAATGCAAATAAGTTGCAACTCGCATTAATTCTGTAACCTCTTTACCCTTAGCTCATGTTGTTAGCAGCTACTAAGCGCCGTGTAATTGATTACGGCCGTATGACTGCATCTTTGTGTATTGCTTAATTGTTTCTTCATTTAACAATTAACGCCAATTTTTCAAACACACAAAGGACAAGGAATTAAAATGACACAAGATTTAGAATTAAAAAAGAATTCATTAATTATCGATGCACGTGGGCCACGATTTGGCGCAGTCATTACAACAGCGGTGTTAGCAACAGCGCTAGCAACAAATAATCTGTGGGTGATAGTTGCACAAGCTGTTGTCTTTGCGATCGGTGCATTTAAAGGACCACAGTTCACGCCATATGCATTCATTTACAAGAGCATTGTGAAGCCTCGCCTTAAAGGTGATGCACCTGCCGAAGATGTTCGCCCACCGCAGTTCGCGCAAAGCGTGGGATTGATCTTTGCATTAGTTGCAATCGGTGGAGTTCTCTCTGGCGTTAATGCGATCTTTACTGTGGCAGTTGCCTTCGCTTTAGGCGCAGCTTTTCTTAATGCAGCATTTAACTTCTGTCTTGGGTGCGAGATCTACCTTCTCCTACTTCGCGCTCGTAGCAAGTAAGGGTAGGCTTCAGATATGGCTGCAAAACATGAACTTCATGAAAAGGGCTTGCGCTTAACACCTCAGCGCGAGTTGGTACTTGCCGCCGTGCGCTCTCTAGGGCACGCAACACCTGAAGAGGTTGCCGAAAAGGTTCGTCACACTCACCCTGGAATCAACCTTTCAACTGTGTATCGAAACCTTGAGACCCTAGAAAATGTTGGCCTTGTAATGCACACCCACCTAGGACATGGCGGTGCTACTTATCATGCCGCTGAAGAGTTAACTCACTTGCACTTAGTGTGCGGCACTTGCGGATCTGTGGGAGATGCACCAATTGAGGTGGCAGCAAATTTTGTAAATGCTTTGGCTGATGATTACGGCTTTAAAACAGATGTCACGCACTTTGCTGTATATGGCACCTGTGCTGCATGCGTTAAACCATAGGACTACTCTTAGCGCATGAGCGCCGTACTTGTTGAAGCTGGTCCTGACAAAGGGGCTGTTTGGCATTTCGGCGAACCAGTTAAGGAACAACGCGCACTAGAAGCCGGAACTGCCTGGGCAGATTTATCCCATCACAATGTTGTTGCTGTTAGTGGTGTGGATCGTTTGAAGTGGTTACATGATCTAACAACACAATTCGTCAGCGATCTTCAGCCTGGCGCGTGGATGCCAAACATGATTTTGGATGCAAAGGGTCATATTGAATTTCAATTTAATCTTGTCGATGATGGGACTACAACATTTTTAGTTCTAGATCCCGGATATTCAGAGCAGCTAATTGAGTACTTAACAAAAATGAAGTTCATGTTGCGTGTTGAAGTTCGTGATGCAACTAGCGAATACGCAGTTTTGCGAGCACCCGGAGCTCCAACAGCCATCGGTGGACCTTTTGCTTTGGTACCCCGTAATGAGGTTGAAGATATGAAGAAAACTTTTGGTGGGGTTGCAACACAGGTTGGCACATGGGCGATGGATGCAGAAAGAGTTGCGGCGCACCGCCCACGCATTGGTTTTGAAACAGATCACAAATCAATTCCTAATGAAATTGGCGTTCTAAACGGCGCTGTCCATATGAAAAAGGGCTGCTATCGCGGCCAAGAAACTGTGGCAAAGATATATAACTTAGGTAATCCACCAAGGCGATTAGTCATGCTGCACCTTGATGGCAGCGATGTGGGCTTTCCAGCGGTTGGTACAAAGATAGAAAATGATGGCATTGTTGTTGGATTTATTGGCACAGTTGCCCGTCACCATGAATTAGGAACAATTGCATTGGCAATAGTGAAAAGAAATACACCAATTGAAGCAACGCTAAGCGTTGATGGAGTTCCTGCCGCACAGCAGGTAATTGTTTAACCGCTATTCTTAAGCCATGGAGCTGTTCACTTCGATAGTCCTTGGCCTTGTTGCCATTGTGTTGGGTGTGGCATTGATCGTTTATGCATTTAAGGGTCGCCAATCACAAGCGCGACGAACCACTAACTGGAGGCAACGTCCATAATGGTTTTTACAATCCCTGAAGGTCTGCACCCAGATCTAAATCCACTGGCGTGGATGGTTGGCACATGGCGCGGAAAAGGTCGTGGCGAGTACCCAACTATTCCGGGCTTTGAGTTCGCCTCAGAAGTCGTCTTTAACCACGATGGTCGTAACTTTCTCAATTATTTCTCTCGCTCTTGGATTATTGATGCTGAAGGCGAAATCATTCGCCCCGCATCATCTGAGGTTGGTTTCTGGCGTGTGAAACCAAACAATGTCTTAGAAGTTTTAATCTCACACAGCACCGGCATTACCGAAGGTTGGGTTGGAACCTTTGATGGTCCAAAGATTCAATTGGTAATGGATCAGGGGTATTCAGCACCTTCTGCAAAAATTGTTACAGCAGGTGTGCGTTTATACGGACTTGTTGCTGGTGAATTGTTTTATGCCTATGACATGGCCGCCGAAGGCCAAGAACTACAAGCCCACGTTTGGTCTTCATTAGAGCGTCAATCAGATTAAATGTGGATCAAATAATGCTGGGCGAAGTCTTAGCTGAAGTTACACGCGGCGGAGTTGTTGAATCAGTTCATGCAGGTCACCTGGTGTTGCTTAACGCCGATGGCTCGATACTTTTTCAAAAAGGTGATCCAACGCTCAATGTTTACTCACGTTCATCCCTTAAATCAATTCAAGCTTCAGCAATGGTGCGTGCTGGTTTAGATATCGAACCTCGCTTGTTAGCTCTGGTGTGCGCCTCGCATGCCGGTACAGCGATGCATCAAACTGCAACTAAATCAATCTTGGCAAAAGCCGGCCTTGATGAGCACTCGCTGCAATGTATTTTAGATCGCCCACTTGATGAAGAATTACGTCGCACCTCTGAACCAACTCGCCTTGCCATGAACTGCAGTGGAAAGCATGCAGGAATGCTTGCCACATGCGTTAAAAATGGCTGGCCGATAGATTCATATTTAAATCCAGACCATCCACTACAACTCGCAATAAAGAGTGAAGTAGAGCAAATGAGTGGTGAAAGTGTGGCCGGTGTCAGCGTTGATGGATGCGGTGCTCCGTTATTTTTGTTTTCCTTACTTGGTCTTGCTCGCGCTATTCGCAATTTAACAATCAGCACCGATCCAGTGCATCAAGAAGTTGCACAAGCCTGCCGTGATTACCCTGAAATGGTTTCTGGCCCTGGTCGTCTTTCTACCCGAATGATGCAGAAGATTCCTGGCTTGTTTATGAAAGATGGAGCAGAGGCGGTTAATGTCACTTCACTTACTGATGGCCGCACCTTGGCAATCAAAATCAGTGATGGCAATGCACGTGCGATGCCATCAATAACTACCGCTGCTCTTGCAAAATTCGGTATTGATGCGCAGGAAGTACCCGTTAATACATTGGGTGCAGGCCTGCCAGTGGGCATCATTCGCGCAACCTTCTAGGTGCGCGTACCCTTACGAACATGACCGGACGCATTGCAGTATTAATGGTGCACACATCACCCCTGGAACAACCAGGTATTGGTGATGCCGGCGGGATGAACATTTATGTTGTCGAATCAGCCCAACGTATGGCCGCAATGGGCGTTTCAGTCGACATCTTTACCCGTCGCACCCATGCAAGCGAAACAGACATTGTGGAAATTTCTCCGGGTGTGCGCGTGCGCTACTTTGATTGCGGACATGGGACATTAACTAAAGAGCAGTTGCCGGTGCACATTGCAGGCTTATCTAAAGAATTTTTACGGATCGTAAAAGAAGAAAACTACGATGCTATCCATTCTCATTACTGGATCTCAGGAAAAGTTGCTATGCCTGCAGCAAAAGAACTAGGAATTCCATTAGTTCACACCATGCACACCATGGCCCGTGTTAAGAATTTGAACTTGGCTGAAGGAGAAACTCCTGAGCCAATGATCCGCGTGCAGGGTGAAACACAAGTTGTTGCTGCAGCACAGGCGTTAGTTGCTAACACTGATGCCGAAGCTGCCAGCCTTGTTTCTCTCTACGATGCATGTCCTGACATTGTTCATGTCGTTGCCCCAGGTGTCGACCTCTATACATTTACGCCTGGTCAAGGACGAAGCGCAGCACGTGCCGTTGTTGGTCTTCCACACGATTCACTAGTTGTTACCTTCGTCGGTCGCATCCAGCCCCACAAAGGCCCAGAGGTTTTAATCCGTGCAACCAGTGAATTAGTGAAGCATTCACCATTGCTAAGAAATAAGTTGATTGTCAATGTAATTGGCGGTGCATCAGGAGCAAATACTGAAGAAGTAGATCGCTTAAAAGAGCTTGCAACATGGCTTGCAATCGATGATGTTGTGCGATTTGCACCCCCTGTTGCACGTGGGGATTTAGCACAGTGGTATCGCGCAGCAGATTTAGTTGTCATCCCTAGTTATAGCGAGAGCTTTGGTTTAGTCGCACTGGAAGCACAGGCATGTGGAACACCAGTTGTTGCAACAGCAGTTGGTGGCCTTCGCACAGCAGTTGCTGATGGTATTTCAGGTGTTTTAGTTGATGGACATGATCCCAAGGCTTGGTCATCTGTTATCACACGCTTGCTGCAAGAACCACAGCGCCGCGTGCTGCTTTCAATGGGTGCAATTGAACATGCTTCACACTTTGGGTGGGATGCAACCGCCCGCGGCACATTAGACATTTACGATCAAGTTATTACGCAGACCCGCAAATCACTGGAAGCGTAAATGGCTGCGATCGACCCACGGATTACTATCGAAGAGTTCTTAGATTCACATGACCTGGAATATGAACGCAAAGATGCCAACACCTTTTTAGTGTCATTGCCTGGGGAAAAGAAGTTGCAGACCCATTGCGCGCTCATTGTTGGCGATCATTCATTAAGCATTAACGCCTTTGTGATCCGCAAACCAGATGATAATCAAGCCGGTGTTCACGAGTATTGCATGTTAAAAAACGCTGGCATGTATGGAATTGCCTTTGCCACCAATGAACTCGGCGACATCTTCTTAGTTGGACGGCTGCCATTGTTTGCAGTCACTGATCGCGAATTAGATCGTTTGGTTGGCTCTGTATTGCAATACAGCGATAGCTCCTTTAATCCACTTCTTGAACTGGGATTTGCTAATGCAATCCGGCGTGAATGGGCTTGGCGGGTTTCACGAGGCGAATCCCTAGCCAATTTAGATGCTTTCAAGCATTTGGTTTAGACTGTCATCATGACTAACTTCGAACTAGTACTTCTGCGCCACGGTGAATCTGAATGGAATGCAAAGAATCTTTTTACCGGCTGGGTAGATGTTCGACTTTCAGATAAAGGTGAGGCGGAAGCCCGTCGTGGTGGCCAGATGTTGGCAGAACGTGGCTTGTTGCCAGATGTTGTTCACACATCTTTACTACGCCGTGCCATCAATACATCCCAGTTAGCTCTAGATGCATGTGATCGTCATTGGATTCCAGTGCACCGTTCATGGCGTTTGAATGAGCGCCACTACGGTGCCCTACAGGGTAAGGACAAAGCACAAACATTGGCCGAGTACGGCGAAGAGCAGTTCCAGTTGTGGCGCCGCAGTTTTGATGTGCCACCTCCTGCAATCGATGACAATGATGAATTTAGCCAAGCAAAGGACCCTCGCTATGCCGATCTTGGCGCATTAGCCCCTAAGACTGAGTGCTTAAAAGATGTCATTACCCGCATGCTTCCTTACTGGGATGAGGCGATCGTGCCAGATCTCAAGGCAGGTAAGCGTGTTCTTGTTACAGCACATGGAAACTCATTGCGTGCTTTAGTAAAGCACCTAGATGGAATTAGCGATGCCGACATTGCAGGATTGAATATTCCAACTGGTATCCCGCTGTATTACAAGCTAGATGAAAACTTTGAGCCAGTTGTTAAGGGCGGGGAGTACTTAGATCCAGAAGCAGCAAAGGATGCAATTGCTGCTGTGGCAAATCAGGGTAAGAAGTAAGGCGCTTTAAAATTACTTTGTAGCAGTTGGTGAAGGCGTAGGCGTTGGTAAGATTTCTCCAGCAGTGATACCTGCGTACTCTTCACTAGCTTCGCGAACGATTGCGTCTAGATTTACAACCCCAGCTTTAGCAAAAAACAAGCCAACCTGCACACGCGAACCAGCAGGTGCTCCGAATCCTCCAAGAACAACCTTTGCGTTAGCGCGCTCGCCTTCAAAAATGATTGGTGTGTTTTTCGGCAAAACATTGACGCCTGTGTATGTCGCAGAGGTGCCATTGATTGCAACACCTAAGAGAAAATCTTCCGCGTCGCCGCTATTCACAATGGTTCCAACCAAAACAGCGTTTCCGCCGGGTGCAGCAACTACAAGAAGATTCACAATTTTGATGTTGTTTCCATCTTGTGTGATCGAAGCCTCGACGCCATCTGTCACCTGATTTATTTGTCGGGTAGAAGCGTTTTGCCCTGCTCCGCATCCACTAAGTGAGACGGCTAATACCGCAATAGAAATTGCTGAAATAGTGCGATGCATAAGGGAAATTGTCTCACATCAAATAAGCAGTAAATAACGCTACTTTTATCAGGTTTTCTGATCTAAAGATTGCTGGTAGAATTGACCCTCTAGCGAAGGGCATCACATGACATTTAAGGTCGGCGAAACCGTTGTTTATCCTCACCACGGGGCAGCATTAATTGAAGCTATTGAAACTCGTGTGATCAAGGGTGAAG
>JAIOWZ010000024.1 GCA_021741905.1 Candidatus Planktophila sp.
TTCCGGCACGACGTGTAAGAATTTCTGATAACAGACTTCGATAATCTGCAGTTACAACTAAATCGCCATCTTTGAGTTGCTTGTCATCTAGCCCAGGGAATTTTCCATGAATAACTCCACCATTTACGCCACCACCTGCAACAAAGGTGCTTGAACCCCAGCCATGATCTGTTCCAGATGATTGATTCTGGCTCACTCTTCTTCCAAACTCGGTAACAGTCACAACCGTAACTCTCGACCAGAGAACCCCAAGATCTTCTCTAAATGAAGAGATTGATCCAGCAAGATCAGCAAGATATGAAGTTAGCCATCCATCTTCAAGGGTTCCCATATTTGCATGCATATCCCAGTCGCCTTGGAACTCAATGTCGACGGCGCGCACCCCAATACCTGCTTTTAACAATGCTGCTACATCTTTAAATCTTTGACCCGTTCCTGTATTTGGATAGGTCACCGTACTTTTCTGCGCACTTGCCATTGCAATCTGATCTAGAGCTGCAATTGTAGACTTTGCTTGAGTTGCCCAAATATTTGTCCAACGACCATGTGTTTCATCGATAAATCCTGCTAAGTCTTCTGCCTTATAGCCAAAAATAGAATCCAACTTAAAGTTGTTGATTGAATCAACATTAATGGGTGCAGCTTTGCCACCGACTAGCTGCCTGGTAGTTGATCCAATTCCAACAGATTGCACCACAGAACCATTGCCAGCCACATCTAGGAAGCGTGCAATCCAGCCGCTTCGCTTGTCTTTTTCGCCATAGGCGGCATAGGCCACATCTGAAATTTCATCAAAGTGACTACGTGAATGTGTTGGCGCGCCAACTGTATTTACAATCGCAAGCTCTTTCGCATCCCACAGCGGCATAAACTTTTTGAGAGCAGGATGCAGGCCAAACTCTCGATCAAGGGGCAGCAAACTTGAATTGGGAATGAAAATCTGGCCTCGAGCTTTTCGCATCAAGTTTTCATCTGTTGGAACAACTGCGCTTAGCGAATCAAATCCTCCACGAAGCACGAGGGTAACAACCACATCAGGAACTTCGGTGGTGGTTGCAGCAAAGGTGTATCGAATTCCGTTTGCAGAAAGAACTGTCATTCCGCCAAATAGTGCAGCCCCACGCAGGAACTGTCTACGAGAAAATCCCTCTCGTCCTTCAGGACAATTTTTTATTGCATCATCTGAAATCATCTCAGACTCCAAACTGGTAGTTGGAATATCAGTCGAGCAATCAGAGAGGTGATATCCCGATAAGTATTATTCAGGTCAGGATTTGGGCCATAGGCTTTTGTTACCGCGTTTCGAACTGAAATACGATCAGCACTACCAAGATCGGTAAAGAGGAGTACCCGTGCAACTTGATCGATTTGCTTATCTAGGTTTGTTTCTCGGCTTGGAAGTAACCAATCTAAGGAAGGCTGATTCCAGGTATTTCCTTGGATAAAGTGTCCATAAATATTCCAACGCAGTACTTGATAATTTGCATTTACCCAACTGGATGCAACATCTGGATAGCCATCAGGAAATGGCCATGATAAAGGTGCATGGCCCATGCGTCTTAACTCATCTGGGACTACTGCAGGATAGGCAAACTCTTTGGTCATGCCTTTCCATTTTTGAGTTCTTGTGAAGTTGGGGAAAACATTTAGTGTGCGTGCAACCGAAACGTAATCCTCACCTGGTCGCTTCAGCTTTTTACCCACGGCGTTTTTGAAATCAGGATGTTGATAGACCGCCTTTAAAACAGTCTTGATATCGCCACCACTTGAAGTGTAGGAAGCAGCGATATCACTAATGAATTGCTGCGAGGGCACATCCTCAACAAAGCGACGCCCAAGTTTTAGAGCGATTGCCTTTGCTGTGTCAGGATGAGCAGCCAAATATTTAAGAAGTGACTGGATTGCGGGTAGAACTTGATCAAGTGTTGTGACAGTTTGCTGCCAGCCCATAATTTTGAAGGTGCCATAGTTTTGACGCTCTCCATGCAACATCGTTGCAAATGGTGGAACGTCTTTGAAAGTGTTGCCCCAAGGACGTGTTCTTGGACCTCTTTGGTACCAACGCTCCGGCCACTTGACCCGCAAACCTGAAAATAATTTTGCAGCATTAATAATGTCTGATTGGGTATAGCCAGATTTTGGGGTCACCGTATATAACTCTAATAATTCTCGACCAAAATTCTCATTAGGTTGCTCTTTAGTGCTTAACTCGCCATCTAGATAAACAATCATCGCTGGATGCAGCGCTGATGCATATAACAAATCTTCGAATTTGCCTAAAGCATGCTGGCGAATTACCCGCTTATTCCAATCGTTGGTATGCCAATCAAGATTGCCATCTTTGGTCTCATCTCCAAGGGTCGTAATGTTCAAGTGGTCATGCCAGAACTCGACCATCATTTCAAATATTTGCCGCTCTGAATGAGTTTGTTGAATCAGAGTGTAGAGATGAAGCGTTCTGCCCGTTAAATGGTTTATGTAAAATATTTGACCTTTGCTCATATCACCTTCAGATTCAGCTAAAGGCCATAAGAAATTCATATCCTTATGGATGTAATTGAAAATATCCCACTTTGCAAGGTAGCTCTCTACTTTAGTATCGGGCAAAGCCAGATGATCTAGTTGTTTTTCAAACCATGCGTCTGCGCCACTCTTGGTAACTTCCGCGACTAAATCTTTTGTTGGCCCGTAGGTAAATCTATGGAGCAAATGAACAATTGGATCAGTCGAAGGCGATGTCGCACCCGCGCCCCAACTAGATTCCATAGCGTTAGGTTACAGCGGCACTTTCACAATTAGAAGGTTTACGCGCACTTCAGGGTCAATCCTGCGCGTGCATGTCTTGATTGTGGGTAGGCAACGAAGAATTCACGAAGGAATTGCACAATTCATCTCCTTCTCCGATTACTCTTTAAGAGTGCAGCGAAGCAGGAGAGTTAGTAGGGCTTTGTTGATGGCACTTGTGTCGAGTCTGATCGCCGTTCTTGCAGGTGCTGGATACGGTTTCTTGAGTTTGCAGGGCGACGAGCCCACAATGACAGAGGGTTCATTTCTTGCAGGAGGTGACCGCTCCACTTCTGTCGATCTCCCATATGGATATAGCGCGAAAAATCCTGCTCCGCTCTTGCTAGACCTGCATGGCTTTATGGGCGATGGCTTAAGCCAACAGCGTTTTTCAAGACTCAGCAATGTCGCACGTGAAAACGGCTTTGTCTATGCCGCCCCAGATGGTTTGCGCAACTCAAACGGAGATCAATTTTGGAACGCCTCGCAATCTTGCTGCAACTTTGATCGCACAGATATTGATGATGCTGCGTTCCTTAAGTCTTTGATAGATGAGATTTCTAAAAAAGTTGCCATCGATCCCAAACGTATTTATATTTTTGGTCACTCAAATGGCGCATTTATGAGTTACAAGTTTGCCTGCACCTACCCCGATACCGTGGCAGCAATAGTTGGCGTGGCAGGTGCGATGGACTTAGTGGGCAATAACTGCGCTATTTCATCGCCAGTGAGCGTTCTTGAAATTCATGGCACTGCAGATACGGTTATAGGATTTACTGGAGGCGCAATCGCTGGCATTTCTTATACATCCGTGGCACAAACACTCGATATCTGGCGCAAACTTGATAAGTGCGTTGGAACTCCTATGCCTAAGGAAAACATTGATATCGACGAGAGTATTGATGGTGCTGAAACAAAAGTATTTGAAAGCACCTGCGCTAACTCAACTGTTGCGCACTGGCAGATAGCTGCTGGACTGCATGGACCAGCATTTAGTGCGACTTTTCCTAAAGCAATAATTGAATGGCTCTTGGCTAACCCAAAGCAATAGTTTATTTGTCAGATGGTGTAGGCGATCTTGAACCATCTCCCATAAATTGATTAAAAAGAATTAAGGGAGAGTTTGTTTTTTTGTCTCATCACGGTGCTTGCGCAGGTAGGTCATAAATGGGGTTCCGCCAGTACCCACCGCTGATGGATTTCCTGGGGTTGCCTGTGCTTGTGCGTGTATATATGTCCCCGCATACTCAAGATGCATCGCTCTAAAGTTTGCTACCAACTCAACACAATCATTAAATACAGTTGTAAGTGAAGCTCGCTTTGCTATGGTGACAAAGTTGCGAACTGACGGACCAGCCTCGACCGCTTCAATAAATGCCACATGTCGTGGTGGCATATACATTCGCATCTCCATTAAATACTCTCGGAGCTCATCTCTTTCGTGGTCAATTCCTAGCACTGCATCCATTGCTGGAATGATGGCACTTTGCGCACCGGTTTCTCCACGAAATTTCTGTCCAACCCCTTGATACTCATCTACGCCCTCATAAATCACACCATCTGGCAGGGATGGGTTATTGCGCCAGCCGAAAATGTAGGGGCGCACTCTATGAAAATAAATATAGGGATCGCATCTTTCTGGCATTCTCCCAAGTACTTCATACATTGCAGCAAGAGCACTACGCAAATTTGTCAGAGCTACCTCAAGCTGATCTGCATCATTTTCAGATACAGCGTTCTGTGCATCTTCAATCGCTTTAAGAGCCTTACCTGCTTTTTTCTCAATCTCAATATGAATTAAAATAAACCACTCTTCATCTTGGCCACCAAGGAAACATTGAAGCAAGCCAATATTTCCACACTCAATTGGGCCAGATGTATCAAACCTGCGCCAATTATCTGAGGCATAACTTTGATAGGAGAGAATTGGTGGTCTTCCAACGAGTTTACCTACTTGATGCCATGGAATCGCTAAGTTTGCTGGCATGACAGTTGCCGGGTTGTTTTCAGACCATTGATAGGACTGACCGATATAACTCAAAATCAACATAGCTCGCTGAATTTCAGCCTCACCATTTAACTTGTTAGTATTAAACTCAGGAAGTGCCTTCACGCGAGATCTAAAGTTGTTACCCATTAATAACTTGGGTATGTCTCTACCAAACTGATCCCACTCTTCATTCCCGGCTGATAAGGCTAGAGCTGGTGCATGCGCTGGCAAATAGCCAAACTCCTCAGTGATTCCAAAATCAGCGATTTTTGCAGGCTTCATTTCTCTCCTAATTTGAAAACACAGGTTAGACCACGAGTGTAATGAGTGAGGGATTCGAAGCTCAATAGGGGTAGGCACAGACTGAACAATGGCATTGGAGTCCAGAGAGACCAATTAAGGAGGCAAGAGCAGAAATTACCCTTCAAATCCCATTTTTATCGATTCTCTATTATCATTGGGAGATGCAAATCAAGAGAAGTCTTGCCAAGGGTGTTCTTATTGCCTTGGGTATTGCCCTGATTCCAATTACTGCGGGTGCTGCCGAGAATGTAACTCCTTCAACTGCCTGCAAAGTGTGGAAACAAAAAGTTGTTTACCAGGATATGACTTATACCTGTATGAAATCAGGAAAGAAGTTGATTTGGAATAAAGGCGTCGCCGTTGTAAAGCCAATAACTACTTCCACACAAGCTTCGACAATTACTTCCACAGTAACGGCTACACCAACACAAGCGGCTGTTCCAGCACTTGAAACGGAGCCTACAGGCCCAACCTGCTCAAGAAATAAAAACGCTCTTAAAAACTGCTAGCAGGCACACACGAAACTTGATCTCCCCGTTACCCTTTTAGAATGCGCGTCAGTCGGAATAATCTCTTAACATCGCTGACTCTTGTCTTTGGGATCATTCTAAATAGTTATTCAACGGCTCATTCAGTCGAGTTTGGGCAGGACGCAACTGGCGATCCGAACGCTGTTCATATCCAAGGTAATTCATCTGGATTTCTCTATTCTGAGAGAATCATTTTTACCGCTGCGCATGTGTTAAATCAATTAAGAATTCAACCAAACGGTGATACTGATGGTTTTGTATATGCTCCCGGACTTGCCGACAAGTCCAACGCAAAACGCTACAAGATCATTAAAGCGTTTATACCTAAGACCTTTATAAGTCCATCAAACAATCCTCCTCAGCCATTAGATGATTTTGCAATCATAGTTTTGAGTGAAGACATGCCACTAAAGACGAAAGTTGTCATCGCAACAGAGCAGCAAATGAATCGTTTTGCTCAGGAAAAAGTAAAAGTGCAGATGGTCGGATATGGTCTTCAAAGCGGGAGTCAAAGAATTGACCCACAGGAGATTAAGCGGGCACCTTACAAACTTGAAAGTTATCTCTATTCACCTCAAATGATGCAATCCTTTTATACTGTCTCGAGTAAGCCCCCCCTCTGGAAAACAAGTGAATGGGGGGCAATACACACGCAAGCCACAGGTTCAATTTGTAACGCAGATTCAGGATCAGGATTCTTTGTGCAAGAAAACGACATCAGATATTACGTTGGAACTGCAGGTAATGGATTGGGTATTTCAAATTGCCAGGCTGATGGCTCTGTAAATATGGATCCTGCAGGGGGAATGTCATGGTTCCCGGCGCCCTTCAAGTACTTAGATCTATTGAAAACTGCGGAGACATTTGTTGCAGAGGAAAAGCAAAAAGAATTCAAAAAGGCTGAAGAAGAGAGAATTGCTGCGGAACTTAAGGCTAAGCAAGAATCAGATCTCAAGGCCAAGCAAGAAGCAGAGGCCAAGGCCGCCGCTGAGTTAATAGCTAAGCAAGAAGCAGAGGCCAAAGCTGCGGCTGAGTTACTAGCCAAGCAAGAAGCCGCAGCTAAGGCTGCTGCACTTAAGAAAACAACCATTACTTGTTTGAAAGGTAAAATCGTTAAGAAAGTTACTGGAGTTAAACCCGTGTGCCCCAAGGGGTATAGGAAGAAGTGACTTACTGATTGGTACTCACCAAGTCATCGACTTGAAATGAAGTATTCATCGGGCACACTCACGCTTGTAAGTGGGTGGTGAGGGACTCGTTATCAAACCTTAAGACAGAAGTGACTGCTCAAAGCCCCATAGAGATTGATCTTCCCATTACCCTTTTGTGATGCGAATTAGGGGGAGTCTTACCAAGGGATTGTTAATTGCCCTGGCTTTAACTCTAATCCCTATATCTGCAATTTCTGCTCAGAAGATAACTCCTGGTAGCACCTGCAAAGTTTTGAACCAGAAGGTTGTCTATCAAGATAGGGCTTATACCTGCGTTAAGTCAGGCAAGAAGTTGGTTTGGAATAAGGGAGTTATTGTAAAGAAGCCAACACCGACTCCAACACCGACTCCAACACCGACTCCAACACCGACTCCAACACCGACTCCAACATCGGCACCTTTGAATATCTCTCCAGAAGAACTAACTGTTTGCCGTATCCCACAATTGAATCAAAACCCAAATATTCCATTCTTTGCATACCCTGTAAATGGTGATTCCGTCTATGCGATGTTGCCAAGAATTGGACCTATCAACGTTGTTGTTATACCAATAGATTTCTCAGATGCCGAGGGAACATTGGCTCCTAGTAGTTTCCTAGATCCAGAATTTAAAAAAGTTGATGAGTGGATGAAGTGGTACTCGCACGGGAAAAGTAGTTATGTCTGGCAAAAGTACGACAAGTGGATTAGAGCTCCGCTCCCTTCTTACGACTATGTTCCTTACGATTCTCAAGGACCAACAGGGGGAACTCCCATTAATGGTTCGAAAATTGGTAGACCCATCAATCAATTCGAAGCGGCATCTGAACTCCTCGATATTGCTGAAAAATACTTTGACTACAAAAAGATGAATGTCGTTCTCTTTGTTTTTCCGCCTAGCAATAAAAACATTTATGATCCATGGACCAGAAATGGCAATTTTCAAGGGACTGGGCAGCCCGCAAAGGGTACTTACAAAGACTTGGGAATTCGAGACAAGCGACTAGTAAATGTACAAATTAATTCCCTAACTGCACTATTTAACTCACAACAAAATCCAATTTGGTCTTGGTTCTTGCACGAAAATTTGCATAACCAAGGACTCCTTGGGCATGCGCCAAATCAAGGATCTGGACTTGGCATTATGACAAACCAATGGGGTTTTCGACTTCCTCTGCAATCTTGGGATTCACTTATTTTGGACTGGCAACTTCCCTCTGACATTTACTGCATGAAGCGAGAAAAAATTCAAAAGACTGAGATAGTCATGAGTCCTCTCGAGAGAGAGGAAATTGGGACAAAGGCAATCATGATCCGTCTCAGCGACTATGAAGTACTCGTAATTGAATCTCGCAGAGATGAAAAGTGGGTAAATCTGGCAAGCAGTCAAGGCGGTCGCACCCCTGAACTAAACGGTCTTGTTGTTTATAAGATTGATGTAAGTCAGGCAAATCCGTATGGAGTAACCGAACCAGATGGAAAAGATTGGAAAGATACATCAACTTCATTTGCTTATTACATTAGAAATAGCATCCCTAATCGTGAGTATTCAACCATCCCAGGTGGGCCTCCTTTTGATTTGAATTTTATGATTTATCCTGGCGAAACTTTGACTTACAGAGGCATCAAAATCACTCTCGCATCATCAGGAATACATGACAAAGTGATTATTGACAGCAACTAAAGTTTACGAATAAAAGGTTTGGCAGATATATCCACTATTCAAGGGTTTGATCTACATCCAAGGTTTGGACACAGAACTCGGATTTACCTATATATGTGGGTGGTGAGGGATTCGAACCCCCGACCTACTGTTTCTTAGTTAGTCCCGATATGCACCTTTGGTGCCCCTATTTTTCTAACTTCAAACGATCCAGAAGCGTTTAATTCGAGCTTATTTCTACGGTTCTCATTTGGCCAGGTCCCCCAATAATAGTGATTTTAATCGAAGCTTTTGATTTCTTAGATCCGAACGATTTCGTTAACTTCATTCCATTTTTGATTTGTAGCACATTACTTTTGATCCAAGTTTCAATTTCTTTTTCGACTTGATTAAAAATTCCAACAATTACCGCTGCATAGGTAAGTGATTCGTACCCTGACTTCGACTTGGCAATCGTACGAATAAAATATGCCTGGCCATGACCATTGCCTGATTCTGTACTTGAGTAACCCATTACTAACATGGAAACAGATTTATCTTTGAACGTACAGTTGTATGAGGTACTTTTTCCAACATAAAGTTCGCCTGACCATTTAGGCCATGTGCACTTAGTGCCGAAATACTGGCTTTCATTATTGAAGGTCAATGTATCGACGTTTGGAAGCACAGGGGATGCCGCAAAAGCGACCAGCGGAGAGATTAAAATGATCAACGATGTAAACAAAGAGACCACAGATAGCTTTTTCATATCAGGATTGTAAAGCAACCGTTAGGCTCACCCGTTTGAAAAAGAAAGTTAAGAAGAGCTTAAGAACTGATTAGCCCTCGGGCCTGCACTTATAGTGTGGGTGGTGAGGGACTCGAACCCCCGACCCGGTGATTAAGAGTCACCTGCTCTACCAACTGAGCTAACCACCCGAGGCATACAAGCGAGGGAAACGCTTGAATGCAGGGGGAAACCTATCAGGAAGTTATGCCTTGTCGCACATCCCCAACTCCCGCATACTGGGCGTGTGAGTCACATAGAAATCAGGATCGCCCTAGTCCTGAGCCTTTTAGTCGCTGGGATCACGCCGACGAAAGCTGAATCAGTTGCATCCGGTCTATCTATTATTCAAGCCCAAGTTACAAAGGGACGTGCACCAAAAACCGGATACACCCGCGCTCAATTTGGTCCTGCATGGGCAGATGTTGATCGCAATGGGTGCGATACACGGAACGATATTTTGAAGCGAGATTTGACCAAGGAAGTTTTTAAAGAAAAAACAAGTGGTTGCACTGTTTTAAGCGGCACATTGGTGGATCCATTTTCGGGGGAGATTATCAACTTTGTGCAAGGGGCCAAGACCAGTTCAGAGGTGCAGATAGATCATCTGGTGGCACTTTCTAATGCCTGGCAAACAGGTGCTTTTAAATTAACTCCAGATCAACGAAAAGCATTTGCGAATGATCCACTGAATTTATTGGCGGTTCAAGGAAGGTTAAATTCACAAAAAGGCGATGGTGATGCAGCCACCTGGTTACCACCGTTAAAAAGTTTTCGATGTGATTATGTTTCACGACAGATTGCCGTAAAGATCAAATACAAATTGTGGTTTACCGCACCTGAGAAAGAGGCGATGATTAGAATCTTAAAAACCTGTCCAGAAAAGGCTTTACCAACTAATTAGTGAGATGCCTTAAATCGTTCATAGGATGCATTGATCTCTAATTCTGCCTCGACATGTCCAACCCATTCTCCGCCTTGCACAGATTTTCCTGGCTCTAGGGTTTTATAGACTTCAAAGAAGTGCTTAATTTCTGAGAGTTCATACGCAGGAACATCATTGAGATCCTGTAGATAAGATTTGCGCACATCTCCTGCTGCAACACAGAGCAGTTTGTCATCTCCGCCAGCCTCATCTGTCATGTTTAACATGCCGATTACGCGACATGAAACAACGCAGCCTGGAAATGTTGGCTCATCAAGCATGATGAGAGCATCTAAAGGATCCCCATCTTGAGAAAGAGTGTTTTTAACAAAGCCATAGTCATAGGGATAGCGAGTTGAAGTGAAGAGCATGCGATCTAGGCGGACTTCACCAGTGATGTGGTCGATCTCGTACTTGTTACGTGATCCCGCTGGGATTTCAACAACAACGTCGAAAATCATTTAGCTCCGGCTCTCTACTTGATGGTGCAAGGGTTAATCATGATTGAAAAACTTGGGGTGAACGACGGGGCTCGAACCCGCGACATCCCGGACCACAACCGGGTGCTCTACCAGCTGAGCTACGTCCACCATGAAGTGCTAAGTCTACCCGCTGTTATGCGGTGGTTGGCTCCTCGTTTTGTGCGGAGATAAAGACTGCTTGGCGGTAATAAGCCAGCTCTGCGATTGAATCTTGAATGTCCCCTAGTGCTCGGTGATTACCTGTCTTTGCTGGGGCTGCAAAGTAGGCCTTTGGAAACCAACGCCTTGTTAACTCTTTGATGGATGAAACATCAACTGTTCGGTAATGCAGATAGTCATTGAGCAATGGCATATCCCGTGCGATGAATGATCGATCGACACTGACAGAGTTTCCGGCCAACGGAGATTTGCCGGGTTGGGTTGAAGCACTTTCTAGGTAGGCAATCACCTTGGCCTCGGCTTCTTGAACTGAAATCCCGTTCGGAATTTCGGTTATTAATCCAGAGGTGGTGTGCATCTGGGTGACGAACTCATTCATTCCTGCCAACTGCTCAGCGCTCGCCTTGATCACAACATCTACCCCTTCACCGATGACATTTAAATCAGAGTCGGTCACAAGGACAGCAATTTCGACCAGGACATCCTTTTCCAGGGAAAGACCCGTCATTTCACAGTCGATCCAGATCAGGTTCGGTTGTTCGTTAGCCATAGTGCAAACCTTAGGGGGAAAGGGGTGATTTCACCTTTTGTTAACCTTCTAGACACCTTTGGTCCATGTAATAAATCCCGACTAAGTACAAGATTTGCGGCATGACATTGCTTGAAAACAAGTCGGCGGAGATCCCTGCCCCACGGGAAATCACCACAAAGCCACGAATCTCAGATCAAATCTTTCGCGGAGTTGTGACTTTAGGTGGAATGGCTTCACTTGTAATTCTCGGACTCATCGCACTTTTTCTCTCAATTAAGGGTTTTCATATCCTGAGTGAAGAAAAGTTTTCCTTTATAACCGAGTCTCGTTGGGAAGTTATAACAGATGAAAATGGAAATCTTGCCGAAAGCAATCTAGGCATTGGAGCAATGCTTGTTGGAACTTTCTTGGTATCACTTATCGCAATTCTTGTTGGAGTTCCGATCGCGGTACTTAGTGCGCTGTATTTAACTTTTTACGCCCGTGGGTTCGTCAAGAAGTTTCTGATTTCATTAATTGACTTAATGGCTGCGTTTCCTTCGTTGCTGTTCGGCTTCTGGGGCTTTTTTGTTTTCATGGAGAGCGCCGAATACTGGGCGAAATTACTCAACAAGTACTTTAGTTTCCTTCCATTCTTTGATGTGCCAGCACCTATTTTTGAGCGCTCACCATTTATCGCAGGGCTCGTTCTAGCGATCATGATTATTCCAATCGTCACCTCGATTTCTCGAGAAATCTTTGATCAAACTCCATTAGATAGAGTGCAAGCAGCGTATGCATTAGGTGCATCGAGATTAACAATGATTCGTGCAGTGGTGATTCCCTACGGCCGTGGCGGAGTTGTTGGTGGGGCGATGCTGGGCCTTGGGCGTGCAATGGGTGAAACTGTTGCCGTGTACACGGTGTTAAACGTCGTGTATCAGATCAACTGGCAAACTCTTTTTGGAGCCGGCGGAAACGTGGCCTCTCTCATCCTCTTAAAGTTTGGAGAAGCCGGTCCATACGAAGTTGATGCATTAATGGCAGCTGGTCTTATCCTCTTTATTTTAACCCTCATTGTTAACGCAATGGCAGACCTCTTAATCAATCGATTTGGAGGTAAGGGAAGATGACAACTCAAGTTATTCCTAAGCCAGGCAAGCCTTGGGAAGTTTCAGTAAAGGAGCGCTCAAAGACTGGTTCTTTGATAGTGCTTGCAGCCATTCTTGCTGGCGCTCTTGTAAAACTTCCAGACTTGCTAGATGAGGCTGTTGTAAAATTTCCAGACTTTCTTCCTTGGGATGTTGTAAAACTTCCAAACATAGTTGAAGCACTTACTGGCATAGATGGAAAACTTGGATTTGCAATTTCTTTCTTCTTAATAGCTACTGGGCTCACTTTTTTTAGGGTACTTCGGACTAGCGATATTCGCGCAGCAAAGGACACTTTGTTAAGTAGCTTTGCATTGCTAGGGATAGTTCTTACATTAATTCCAATCGTGAGCATAGTTACGACGGTTTTCATTAAGGGATATAAAGGCATTCATCCCGGTCTGTTTTTCAATGATATGGCCTTGAATTCTGTTAATGATCCAATAAAGGAAGGTGGCTTGCTACATGCATTACTCGGCACCACCTTGATGGTTTTCGGCGCACTGTTAATCAGCTTTCCAATTGGTGTCTTGACGGCGCTCTACTTAACTGAGATCCGCGGAAAGTTAGCAAGACCAATTAAGTTCTTAGTGCAGGCAATGAGTGGTGTGCCATCTATTGTTGCTGGCTTGTTTATTCTTTCAAGTTTGGTGTATCCAGTTACAAAAGAGCTCTCTGGCATCATGGGCTCATTTGCACTCACGATTTTAATGATTCCAACAATTGCTCGAACAGCCGAAGAAATGTTGCGCTTGATTCCAAATGATCTTCGCGAAGCTGGTGTTGCGCTAGGTGCTACACAGTGGCGCACAATTTCAGGTGTTGTATTGCCAGCTGCAAAAAGTGGCTTAGTGACGGCGATCATTTTAGGTGTTGCGCGTATTATTGGTGAAACTGCGCCACTGCTCCTAGTTACAGGCGGTGGTGATGCATTGAATGCAAACCCAACATCTGGACCAATGGGATCTTTGCCGTATTACATTTGGAAGGCTTTCTTAACTGGCGGAACTGAAGAAGCATTTGCTCGCGCATGGGGCGGAATGCTTGTTTTGCTGGTGTTTATCTTTATTTTGTTCGGACTCGCACGTTTCTTAAGTGGAAGAAAGGTTGGCTGAGATGTCTTCACCTGATAATTCAAATAACGAGAATAACTTGGAGAAAAAAATGCAGGTATCACCATCATCACTCGCATCTGTTGCAGGAAATCGCGAACAGCGAGTACCGGGAACAAACCTCATTGGCTCAGGCTTGGAAACTCGCGGTGTGCATGCCTGGTTTGGTACTAAGCACGTTCTCTCAGATGTGTCACTTGATTTTGCCGCAGGAACTGTTACCGCACTAATTGGCCCTTCGGGCTGCGGTAAATCGACGTTTTTGCGCACGCTCAACCGCATGCATGAATTTATTCCAACTGCGGCTCTTGCCGGCGAAGTTCTGTTAGATGGCAAAGATATCTATGCGCCAGGGACAGATGTGACCAAGATTCGTTTACGAGTAGGTATGGTTTTTCAAAAGCCAAACCCTTTTCCATCGATGACTATTGGCGAAAATGTTTTGTCAGGACTAAAACTTGCTCAGTTGAAAAAGAACAATACTGATGAACTTCTTGAATCTTGTCTGACAAGAGCTGGACTATGGAGTGAGGTAAAAGATCGCCTCAGAGAGCACGGAGGCGCCCTTTCGGGTGGTCAACAGCAGCGCTTATGTATTGCGCGTTCACTTGCAGTTGAGCCTCAGGTTCTATTGATGGATGAGCCTTGCTCTGCACTTGATCCAGGTTCGACCTTCAAAATTGAACAGACAATCTCAGAGCTTGCTAAGTCAATGACGATTGTCATTGTTACCCACAATATGCAGCAGGCTGCTCGTGTATCTGATTACACGGCATTCTTCCTATCTGATGGAGGACCTGGAGTCATGGTCGAGAACTCTCCAACCAGCAAAATCTTCTCATCGCCAACAGATAAGCGCACCGAGGATTACGTGACAGGCCGTTTTGGCTGACACCTGTTGTTCACCTAAAGTCTGACTGTTATTAACTCAATTCTTGCCTACGCGTAACTCTGGCTGATTACTTTCGGGGTTGTAATCGCTCTACCCTCCTACGAAAGGCATTTAATGAAGTTTTCAAACAAGGCAAAAGCATTTGCTATTGCTGCCGTCATTGCAATTTCAACTGCAACACCTGCACAAGCTGTAGATCTAACAGGATCCGGCGCATCATTTGTTGATCCACTTCTGCAGTCTTGCAAGGCTGGATTCAATAAGTCATCAAATCATTCATATGTTTACACATCAACAGGTTCTGGAACAGGTAAGAAAAACGCTGATGCAAAGATTGGTGACTTCTGGTTCTCAGATTCAGCTCACACTGCAACCACAAAGCGTTCAACTGTTTTCCACGCACCAATCATTGCTGCACCAATTGCAGTTCTAGTTAATCTTCCTGCGAAGAAGGACATCTACCTGTCTTCAACAACTATTGCAAAGATCTTCGCTGGAGAAATTACAAAGTGGAATGATCCAGCAATTGTTGCTGATAACAATCGTTCAGTAACAACAACTGTTTACCGCAAAGATGCTTCAGGAAACGTTGCAAAGGACAAAAAGGGCAACCCAATTGTGCTACGCACACAAACAAAGAGAACTTATTACACTCTTCCAAACATGCCAATTAAGGTTGTTTTCCGTGCAGACGGTTCAGGAACATCAAACAACTTCACAAAGTGGCTTAATGGTGTAGCTCCAACAGTGTGGACAAAGCCAGCAAACGATGCATTCACAACTGCCTTCCCAGGAAACATCAATGATCCACAGAACATTGGTCGTATCGTTGGTGCAAATCAGTCACAGGGCATTGCAACTCTTGCTGCAAAGACTCCATACTCAATTACATACGCGGAGAAGAACTGGGGCGATGCATATGGCCTACGTTCTGCTTACGTAAGCAACGCTGCAGGAAACTTCACATTCCCAGATTCAGCTGCAACATCAGCTTTCTTGGGTGAGGCAAGCCAGGATGCAAACGGCATCGTGTCTTACAACTACGGAACTAAGGTTGCAGGTGCGTACACACTTGGAATCGTTAGCTACATGTTGGTAGAAACAGAGTATGCAGATAAGTCAAGAGGAGCGGCTGTAAAGCAGCTTGCTGAATACATCTTGTCTGCTGATTGCTCAGGCTTAGATGCAAAGGCTGGATACATTGTTATCTCAGGTACCTTCCTTGCAAAGGCAAAAGAACTACTAGCGAAAATGAACAAGTAACTCAAAAAAACAAATAAAAGAACCCAGGGCCGCGAGGGTAGCCCTGGGTTCTTTTCTGTTGAAAATTCCCAGATTCTTTAGATCAAAAAAGCCACTGCGCGCCTGGCAGGAATCGAACCTGCGACAACCCGCTTAGAAGGCGGGTGCTCTATCCGACTGAGCTACAGGCGCTTGTAGGAGGGTCGTAATGCATAGTCTACCCGTCACTACCACTAAGGTTTCATTCCATGGCT
>JAIOWZ010000005.1 GCA_021741905.1 Candidatus Planktophila sp.
CGGCTAGCAACCTAATAACTTTTTTAGGCAATCATGACGTAGGGCGAGCTGGATACATTATTTCGAGCAAACGCATTCAACCTGCAGATCAGTTGTTGCCAAGAACCAATCTAGCTAACGCGCTGATGTATTTTTCTCGTGGTATTCCAGTTGTCTATTATGGTGATGAAGTTGGCATGACCGGTACAAATTCTGGTAAGGATCAATTTGCTCGACAAGACATGTTTGCAACCGATATTGAAATCTGGAAAAACGAGGTTCGAATAGGTGGCTCTCCAATTGGGAATGGAGATGCATTTACAGCGACTAGCCAGAGCCCAGTTGCCCAGTATTTGATCAAGTTGGCCCAGATCCGTAAGGAAAATCCAGCTTTAGCAAATGGCCCAATGCTTGAAAGATTCTCGAAGTATGCTCTATATGTAATTTCAAAGAAAGATGTTGTGGAAAATAAAGAGTACTTAGTCGCTTTTAATAACTCCGACACTGATGAAGTTGTAGAAGTCACTACAGCAACCTCAGCTGGAGGATGGAGTCAGATCCTTGGTACAACCAACGTGTCAACAAATCAAAGCAAAGTGACTTTTACCGTTCCTGCGCTATCCACAATAGTCTTAAAGGCCAACAGCCCTATTGACCAATTTGCTACTAAATTCACAAAACTCAGCACTTCCATGGATGACTTAACTGGTTTCTACAAGGTCAAGGCTGGGATAAGTTCAAAAGACTTTTTGTCGGTCGAGTTCTTTGCCAGAAATACAGGAAGCACAAAGTGGATCTCGCAAGGTGTTGATTCAGGATCCCCATACTCAATTTTTCTTGATCCGATAGATTTCCCAAAGAAGAAACTCGAAATTAGAGCTATTGCCCGTAATTCGAAAGGAGAAAGCTTTGTTTTTCCAATCACCAAACTCACTATTTCCGCACCATGACGGTAGTGAACTTTATGTAAGTAATTCGGCTCCAAAAGTTGGAGACAAGGTTGTCCTGCGCGTGCGGATACCTAATACATACACGTTTGTTAAATCATTTGTTCGTTTATATCACGATGGAGAACCACGTAGTTTTGAGTTATCACTTGAAAAGGAGCGCCAAGCGGAGAGTTGGTGGTCAGTAAAGGTAAAGATTGAAAATCTTTCTACCCAGTACAGATTTGTTTTTGTTGATGTAGATAAGTATGAATGGCTTAATGCATCGGGTTTTTACGATCATGATGTCCATTCGAATAACGACTTTCAGATTATCGCTATTCCGGCTTATCCGGCATGGATTAGATCTTCTGTTTTCTATCAAATATTCCCAGATAGATTTGCTAAGTCCACTGCGAAACGACCAATCCCTGAGTGGGCCATACCTCGCGAATGGAATGAACTTCCTTCAATTGGAAGCAAAGCAACAGGAACTGAGCTATTCGGTGGGGATCTAACAGGAGTAGAAGAACATTTAGATTATGTAACAGAGCTTGGCGTCAATGGAATTTACTTCACGCCCTTCTTTCCAGCTAGGTCCAACCATCGATATGACGCCAGTAGTTTTACTGAAGTAGATCCCGTCTTAGGCGGAAATAAAGCAATGTTCAAATTAGTTTCCGCAGCTAAAAAAAGAAAGATTCGCTTACTGGGCGACCTCACTTCAAATCACTGTGGAGCGGGCCATCCATGGCTTGCGAAAGCACAGAAAGATAAGAAATCTAAAGAGCGTGGGTATTTTTATTGGGATAAGTCGGTCAAACATGGATATGTCGGTTGGTGGGGCTTGGCTTCTTTGCCAAAGCTCAATTTTCATTCGAAAGCACTGCGTAAAGAGATGTATGAAGGAAAGAAATCAATAGTTAAGCAGTGGTTGTCACCAAAATATGGAATGGCTGGCTGGCGAATTGATGTTGGCAATATGACAGGCCGCCTAGGTGCTGATGATATGCATGATGAAGTGATGCATGGAATTCGTAAAGCGATGGATGAAGTTAAACCTGATGCATGGCTTGTTGCAGAGAATGGCGATTTTGTTGCAAGTGACTTAAATGGATTTGGTTGGCACGGTGCAATGAATTATCAGGGCTTTATGCGACCTGTGTGGAACTGGGTTAATTTAAATACAACTATTGGCGGGGGTTTCCAAGGTCTGCCTTTCTCGATGCCAAAGATAAATGGAAAACAATTAGTTGCAAGCATGAATTCATTTAACGGCTCGATACCGTGGAGATCTCTTGTTGCAAGCATGGTTCTTTTGGACTCTCATGACACAGCCAGAATGCGAACTGTTGTACTTGGAGACAAGAGTTTACATCTAACAGCAATGACGCTGTTGCTTACCTACCCAGGTGTGCCTTCAATATTCGCAGGTGATGAGATTGGTCTAGAGGGATCTTCAGGTGAGGATTCGCGCAGGACCATTAATTGGGAAGATCAAAGTTCTTGGGATACTACTTTTTTAAGTGAAGTTAAGAAATTGGTCGCTATCCGAAAGAAACATGATGCACTCATAAACGGCGGATTACGCTGGGTATTAGTCGAAGATGATTGCCTGGCATTTTTGAGGGAATCAAAGAAGGAAACTGTCTTGGTCTTCATTTCTAGAGGTAGCGTGAAAACAAGTATTGATTTAGCCAAACACGGCTATGTGGTTAAGGAGAGTCTGTATGGAATCTCAGGCAAAGGCTCCACAATTTCGATAGAAACAGACAAACCAACTCAAGGCGTGTGGGTTTTAGAGTCTAGCCAAAAGTTAAGTGGCTGATCTAAGTATTTTGCCCAAGATCTCTCATTATGGCCGGTACGAGGGTAAACACGAGAGATAAAATTGTTGGAGCGATAACCACGCTCGTGCATTAATTGATCTGCATATATTTGGAATGGCGCATATTCAGAATCCAAACCTTTTGTTCCATGGCTCATCCACACTTTGTGTGTGCCTGGAAGGGGCAAAGAATTAATAGTTTTTTCCACTAAGCCATTAGCACCAAATGGCCAATGAGGCGAAAGAGCCAATGCTGTTGAAAACTTTTCAGGCATTTGCGCGACTGCATAAAGAGTTGCCAGAGCGCCCATGGAAGAGCCGATCATCGCAGTGTTCTTTGCGTCAATCTCACTCTCTAGCGAAGGCACGATGGTTTCAAAGATTTCCTTAAAATAACTATCACTTTGTAAGAGAGTTTTGTCCTCAATTATTTTTGCATAATCATTATGGACTTCAAGGCCTTCGCGGAAATACTTTTCTGGGACAAGATCTTTCCCGCGCCCCCAGGGATTTTCCTTGGTAGAGCTGTGCCAGACTGCAATTATCGCTGGAGTTGAGATGCCTAGCTCTCGACTAACGCGAATAGCTGATTGGGCCATCTCCCATGTTTGCCCGCGATGAGTGGAGGACTTGCCATCAAATACATTCTGACCATCATGAGCAATCAACAACTTGTCTGATCCCTTTTGGGGCTTCCAATAATCAACTGTTCGGGCACCAAAATTCAGGCGTAGAACTTCGCCGGGCACTCCTCGGACTTGGAAACGCTTAATCTCTTGCATCATGATTGAATTATCCCATGTCTTTGATGAAAACTTCAATCATCTGGTTTCGTCGCGACCTTCGAATCAATGATCACCCAGCACTATTAGCCGCTATCGAGTCAGCAGATCAAGTCATCCCACTTTTTATTCTGGATAAAAAGCAGATTAATGAAGCGGGGAACAAACTCCTTGCATATATGGGTCAGTCATTGAGAGCCCTAGATGAATCACTTGGAAACCGATTACACATTATCGAAGGTGATCAAGTCGATATTCTTAAAGAACTGATCACAAAATATGAGGTCGAAGAGGTTCATATCTCTGCTGAGTATGAACGATATGGTGCAGAACGAGATAGCCGCGTTGAAGCTGCAGGCATAAAGTTGGTTCGCACGGGAAGCCCATACGCTGTTACACCTGGTCGAGTGCTAAAGCCGAGTGATGCAACCCCTTATAAGGTGTACACACCTTTTTATCGGGGATGGCGCACACATGGATACCGAGCCCCAGCTGTTACTCCCAAGAAATTTAAAATAGTTGAACCAACAGATAGGTACCGTAATTTTCCAGACTTTCCATTTCCTGAAGGCGTACAAGTGATTGCTGCTGGCGAAAAAGCTGCCCTTGCTCGCTTTAACGCTTTTACAAAAAATGGGTTAGATACTTACGATGAAAATCGTAATTTAGCGTCAATTGATGGAACCTCAAAGATGAGTACTTATCTAAAGTTTGGCGAAATTCACCCACGTACTTTGCTTGAAAATCTTGGAGAAAGTAAGGCGCATGATACTTTCCGTAAAGAGATCGCGTGGCGTGAGTTTTATGCTGATGTTCTCTTTAACAATCCAATGACAGATCTTGAGTACTACGCACCAAAGTTTGCAGAGATGCGATATGACAAGCCTGGCAAACAGTTCAAAGCTTGGTGTGAAGGGAAAACAGGGTATCCATTTGTAGACGCTGCAATGCGACAGTTGATTAAAGAGGGATGGATGCATAACCGCACCCGCATGGTTGTTGCTTCATTCTTGGTGAAAGATCTCCACCTTGAATGGCAAATCGGAGAACGCTTCTTTGCCGAACACTTAGTTGATTACGATGTTGCATCTAATGCTCATGGCTGGCAATGGACGGCAGGGTGTGGCACCGATGCCTCACCGTATTACCGAATATTTAATCCGATTGAACAGGGAAAGCGCTTTGATGAAAATGGCGATTACATTCGAAGGTATGTGCCGGAGCTTGCACATCTTTCCGCCTCTGAAATTCATGAGCCTTGGCTGTTCCTAGATGGCTATAGCAAGGGGTATCCAGAGCGGGTAGTTGATCATGCAATCGAGCGCCTTGAGTCCTTGGCTCGTTTGCAAGAGATTAAAGCCGATAAACCCCTAGACCCTCGCGCTTAGCTTTATACATCGCATTATCTGCACGGACCAATAAATCCTTTTCTCCAGTGTTCTTGGCAACTCCAATGCTGACACCTAGTTGTATTTCTTGATTATTGATGTGAAATGGATATGACAGGGTTGCACGTAAGGCCAAAGCAATTTCTACGGCGCTTTCATGTCCACCTTCGTATAAAACTCCAAACTCATCTCCACCCAGACGTGCCAATAAAGCACCATGTGGCAAGGCGCGCTCAAAACGCAGCGCTACTTGTTGCAAAATCTTGTCTCCAGTTTCATGTCCATGCACATCGTTAATTGGTTTAAATCCATCTAGATCAAGAAGCAGTAGAGCACCCTCCTTTTGGGCAAAGGCATCGATCTCAGTGACCAAGCGGCGACGGTTAGGCAATCCAGTTAATTCATCAGTCCTTGCTAACAATCTTTCCTGGCCTATATTTTTTGCTTGGGTTAGGGCAAGTGCCATTCGAGCAAAGGCAAGTGCCAGTGTTGCAATTGCAGGAATTAAAATGAATCGCGGAAAGTAATCCGGGCGCATTGCGATCAAGGCCAGCAAAGTTGCGCTCAGGGAAACTGAAATCGAAATTAGGATTGGATTAATTCCTTCGCGGGCCTTGCTATCAATTCCAGGTTGCCAAAAACTTTCAGCAATAAGCAAAAGACCTACAACCCAACCAATATCTAAGATTGAACCCATGACATAACTACCATTGATATTTTGCCACAGATAGACAATGTCATTAAGAGCAAAAACAATTACTCCGATCGAGAGCACCAGCCCGCGCCTTGAATATCCCTGCATAGCAACCGTCGCGATGACAACGCACACAAGTATGAGGTCTGCTGCTGGATACATAATTGCAAAAAATGTTTCACTAATGTTGCCATCAAAATGTGGAAGAACCGGCTTTATAACTAGCGCAGAACCCAGCGTGCTTAGACCTAATCCAAAAATTGAAGAATCCACGAGCTCAATAAGAGAGAGTTTTCGTTGTGCTGCGAGTACCCGCGGTAGGCCAATAATTGCAAAGGGGTAAAAGAGTAGGTACAGGATATTTGAGACAGTATTTGTGACATTTGTTGAGGAAAAGAATATGGAAGAGCTGGTAACGGCTGAGCCAAATGCCCAAAATGAAACTGCTACACCAACACTTGGCTTGGCAATTCTGTCACTGATGTGCGGCGCACAAGCAATTGCCACAATTGCAGCAGTTGCAATCAGGTTGTATATAAATAATTCAGACCACGCTGTTGGATATAGCAGATCAAGAAACAGATAGATAGCCAACAGACAGAGCCCTAAAAATCTGACTACTCGCATGTTTTGAGGATAGGAACATTGAACTGATTACTAAATAGGGGAATCCATAGGTAAGAAAAAACCCGCTACCTTGATGGCAGCGGGTTTTTAGAGAACTTGTTTTTTAGAGTCCCTTTGTACAAATTAGTTTTGCGCTTTCGCGGGTACCAGCCACATTGCTTGCTAGTTCTGCAGGCTTATTAATTGCGACAAGCTTGGCTGCTTCAAGCTTCTTGATTGTCAGATCAATGCTGCGAATCTTGCTTGCATATGCACGTGTGGCAGATGTCCAGGAAGAAACCGCCGTCGTTAGGACTTTCTTGTCGGCCTCAGTTTTGGCAGCTGTCAACTTTCCTTGTGCGGCGACAAGGCGCACATTTGCCGCATCTAACTTAGCTTGAATCTCGGCACGGTTTGCTATCTCAGTTGTTATTCCAAGTTCAATGATTGGAAGCTGTGCTGCGAATTTAGCTGCAGTAACAACAGCGTCTTTCTGTGCTTTAACAGCAGAATTTGCGCTATTTATGCAATCAATTGAAAGCCAAGTTAATTTGGTGCTTGATACAAGAGGGTTCTTTGCGCATTTATATGTTCCAAGACTTGTTTTAGTAGTTGATCCTGACTTGGTGCATGCAACACCATTTGAAATCTTGGCTGCTGCCTCGGCTGGAATAGCCACCATGACACCGCCTGCGACAACTAGTGCTACAGAGACTGATGCGATTTTACGAAACATGTAAGAACCTCTCGTTGTAATGCTGGCAATTCTAGCGACCAAGTGCTTAAAGAACTCTGATAACCCGCCGAGAGTTCACAGGTTTAACTGTTACTTACGCTGTTTTCTTCGCACGCTCATACCAACTTTTCTGACAATGGATCGTGGCAATCTTTGGATTACAAAGACCAAGAGTTTGTATTGCCATCCAGGGATCGATATCGCCTCACCCTTTAGTGCATCCTTCCAGGCCTTTGCAACCAATGTGTCAGAAGCAAGCCACATGAAGTTAGGTAACCCCTTCATAGACATACGTCCACGTTGGTGGAACTCGGTGCGGGTAAATCCAGGGCACAGCGCACTAATCTTCACATTAGTTCCAGCAAGTTCGGTATGAAGTGATTCAGTCAACACAGTCAGATAAGACTTTGACGCGCTGTATGTGCCACCGGCAATAAAGCTGGCAACCGATGAAACATTGATCACAACACCTTTATTGCGTTGCTTCATTTGGGGAAGTGCCACGTGCATAAGGCGCATCGGTGTGCGGACCAAAACATCCAAGAGCTGCTGTTCAGCTTCTAAGGCTGAGACCGTAAATGCCTTATTGATTCCAAAGCCAGCGTTATTGATTAAGACATCTATCTGATTGTTCGCGATGTACTGCTCAACCACCGCACAACCTGCATCAGTAGCCAGATCGGCTTGAATAACCTGGGTTTGCACTTTGTACTGTGTCTGGAGTTGCGCTGCTCGCTCATTCAAACGTGGTAGATCGCGGGCAACCAGCACAATGTTGTAATTGTTTTCTGCAAGTAATCTAGTAAAACTCTCACCGATTCCAGCAGTTGCTCCAGTGACTAAGGCCCACGATCCCACCTATACCCCGATTCCTGCGGGATCTTCATCCCGAATGTGCCAGCTACTGCCGTATGACTCAATTAAATCTAAAAATGGCTTTGGTTCAAGCCATTCAGGACCAACAACACCGGCAGGTTTCCAGGTTCCGTTAGCAATTAACTCCATTGCCATCACTGGATTAATCGCGGTCTGCCAAACAACTGCTTGGTCACCATAATTTTTCATCGACCATTCATTGTCAACGACGTTATAGATGTAACAGGCGTATGGCTTTCCCTCTTTATTAAGACCGGCAACATGTGCACCTGCACAAGTTTTACCGTGCATAACAGGACCAATTGTTGCAGGATCAGGCAATAAGGATGCTAAAAAGTCGCGCGGTGCAATTTCCATTCCGCGATATTTAACCTTGTGCTTATTTGATAGGCCAAGTGCATGAATTGTTTTTAACTTCTCAATAAAGTCATTTCCAAGACCATATTTGAAGGTGACTTTCCTTGCATTAATTTTTTGTGGAATTAAGGCAACTTCCTCGTGCTCCACATCAACACATTCAACAGGGCCAATACCTTCTGGGAAATCAAAGGTTACGCCACCAGTAAATGGCTTAGTTGTGTGCCAGCCTTCATTCCAAATAAGTGGCGGATTGAGACATTCTTCAATTGTCGTCCAGATTGAAAATGATGGAGCGAATTCATACCCATCAACTGTAAGACTGGAACCATCCAAGATTGTGACAGCATCTATTTCGCTGAATAAATAATCTTGGGCATAGCGTGCAAAAATGTCGCTCATTCCAGGTTCGATACCGATTCCAATGAGTGCAAAATTGCCTTGGCTAAGCCATTGATCATGTTGTGCGAATTGATCATCACCTAACTTCACGCCGACTTTATTAAATGGATCAGTTGGATGAGCAATTGAAAGCGACAAAGCCATGTCCATGTAATTAACACCAGCATTTTTAGCTGCATTAAAGATATTCATGACAAAGCGTGGGTCCACCGCGTTGATTACAACATCAGGTCCAACCTTACGGATGAGGCCCTCTAGCGCCGCCAGATCGCCGGCATCCACCTCCACTGATGTAAATCGTGGGTCTTGGATTTTCTGGGTGACAGCGTGCGCTTTTGAAGCATCGTAATCAGCGATGACTAACTCAGTGATAAATGACTTTCGGGATGCGATATTTGCGATTGCACTGCCAACTCCGCCTGCGCCGATAACGAGCGCTCTCATGGTTGGCCTTTCGGGTTGTTTTCGAACCCACTATGGATTCTAGGGAAGGCTATCCGTACCGATAACCTTTGCCAAGCACCATTGGTGTTAAGTCCCCGTAGCTCAGTGGATAGAGCAACCGCCTCCTAAGCGGTAGGTCGCAGGTTCAACTCCCGCCGGGGACACATTATTAACAAGATTAAAATAGAAGAGTTAAGAAAAAACTACAGTTCGCTTTCCAACGATAAATACTTTGTCATCTGCGTAAAACTTCACAGCCTTAGCTAAAACTCTGCGCTCTATATCGCGACCAATTGCAATTAACTCTTCTGGTGTAGCGATGTGGGTCACATGTGCAACATCTTGCTCAATAATTGGTCCTTCATCTAAATCACTTGTTACAAAGTGAGCAGAGGCTCCAATGATTTTTACACCACGTTCATGAGCCTGGTGATATGGCTTGGCACCTTTAAATCCAGGCAGGAATGAATGATGAATATTAATAATCTTGCCGGGCAGCTTGTCGCAGAACTCCTTGGACATAATCTGCATGTATCGGGCAAGAACTACAAAATCAATTTTAAGATCATTGATCTGCTTCAGAATTTCAGCTTCTTGAGATACCTTAGTTTCGGCAGTAACAGGTAAATAAAGGAACTTAATTCCATGTGATTCAACCAGTGTGCGCAAATCCTCTTGGTTAGAAATAACAAGTGGAATTTCAATATTAAGTTCGCCAAGATCTTCCAAATACAAAAGATCACGTAGGCAATGGCTCTCTGTAGTAACCATGACAAGAGCGCGAGGTTTTTGAGCAGTAGGTCGAATATGTAATGAGGGGTTGAATTTAGACAGACCCTCATTCAGACTTTTTTCTGCACCCTCTAAACCATGTGAGGTTTCAAATCGAGTGCGCATTACAAAGGCGTTTGTACTCGGATCTGTGAACTGCTGGTTCTCAATAATGTTTCCACCACAGGCAAGTACAGCAGAGGTCATGGCATGAACGATGCCAGGCTGATCTGCACATTGCAGGGAAGCGATTAAATCCATGCCCGTAGAGTACGCGACCTTAGTGGTGAAGAGTAAATCGCTGCATCCATTTAGGAGCCCACCAGTTGCGCTCTCCAAATAATCGCATAAGTGCTGGCACCAATAGGCCACGAACAATGGTTGCATCCAGAATTACAGCAAGTGCCACACCAAATCCCATGGTTTTAATTGATGTAACACCACTCGTGATAAATGATGCGAAAACCACACCAAGCAATAAAGCTGCTGCTGTGATGATGCGAGCTGATCTTTGCAAACCAACTGCCACAGATTCAACATTTGATTTACCTGATAAGTGTTCTTCGCGAATACGAGAAAGTAAGAAGAGTTCATAGTCCATAGATAATCCAAAGACCACAACAGCAATTAAAATAACAATTGATGTGTCTAGCGTTCCGGTGACTGTGAATGACCCAACAAGCCATTGCAAGTTGCCATCAATAAAGACCCACGTCAATGCTCCCATTGTTGCGCCTAAGGAAAGGAAATTGAGTAGTACGGCCTTTATGGGAAGAATAATTGAGCCAGTAAAAACGAATATCAATACAAGAACCGAGAGAATGACCCATCCCAATGCCCATGGCAATGTCCTTGCAATACCATCTTGTGAATCTGTGTAATCGGCAGCAACACCTCCTACCAAAGTGCCAGCAGGTGCATCAACGTTACGGACATTGTGAATTAATGCCTGCGAATCAGGTGTTCGTGGCAACATCGCTTGGTAGGCAACTACACGGACATCGCTACCGATAGTTTCTGGTGGTAGAACCGCAACAATCCCGGAAACCTTAGCTACCTTGGCTGCATAGGCATTAATTTCTTCTAGTTTGTCAGATCCATCCCTGATGATAATTTCAATTGGATTTCCTGTTTGACCAGGGAATCGCTCTGCCTGAAGGGCTGTTGCAATAGCTGCCTTATTAGTGGCGGGCAACATTCGTGAGTCGCCTTGTGAAAATTTAATGTTAGTAATTGGTGCTGCCATAACTCCAAGAATTACTAAAGAGAGAACTACTGCCGCAACGGGACGCTTCATCACTAGGCGCGCTGTTTGTGCCCAGCGGCCATCTTCCTTTGGCGTGATTGCAGAGCGGCGAACCACACCCTTATCAATTCTCGATCCCATCAGAGCAAGAATTGCTGGCAAGCCAACAATTGCTCCGACTACGGCGATTGCGACAACTGACACACCTGCGTATCCAAATGATTTTAAGAACGGTAGCGGGAAGAAGGTGAGTGAGAACAAAGTTACAAGCACGGTCATACCAGAGTAAAAGACAGTCTTTCCGGCGCTGCCCATGGTTGCAACAATTGAATCTTCCACACTCTTTCCTCGATGCAGCTCTTCGCGGAATCTATTAACCATTAACAATGCGTAATCGATGCCTAGCCCAAGACCCATACCTGTCGTCAGGTTGAGGGCGTAGATACTGACACTCGTAAAAAGAGTGAACAAATAAAGGACAAAGAAGGCACCCAAGATTGCCGCAACACCAACGATCAGTGGCATTGCTGATGCAGCTAAAGCACCAAAAACAATTGTTAATAAAATAAATGTAAGAGGAATTGAAATTAACTCTGCAACTTTTAGATCTTCAGAAATCTTTTCTGTTATCGCATGGCCGACTACTGAAGCACCACCGGCATATAAAGTCAGGCCGTCATATGAACCATCGTATTTTTTCTGGAATAGTTCGCCAAGATTTTGACCCTGCGCTGAGAAAGGATCATTCTCACCATAAACAAGAATGTATGCAGCCTTACCATCACTTGACTTTAAAGTTGGTTCTCCGCCGCTAGTCCAATAAGAAAGCGTCTTTGACACACCCTCTTCTTGTGCGATCTTCTTTTCGAGCGCTAATCCCTTTTGGACAATTGTTGGATCGGTTATGTCAATTGAACCTGCATCAACAACAACGACAACTGAAGGATCAGACAACTTCAATTCATCGTTTAGGTACTCGTATACCTTGTAAGACTCACTGTTGGGATCTGAATAACCAGCAGAATCAAGACGACTAAAGGCCAAGGAACCGAATCCACCTGCCACAAGAATTCCAACCACAAAGAGCACTACTGCGCCTTTACGGTGCTTGACTAAGAAGTGGCCTAACTTTTCGAACATGTTCTTCCCATTCCTTTAACGATGTAGAATTAATTCCATGAGTGACCTCTTTCCAAACGTAACTTCAGATGAGATCGATCCTGAAGCCGCCGCCGAGCAATCTCGGCGCGAAGAAGAGATTAAGTCAGATAAACCGCCACATCACGAGGATTAATCAGCACTAGGTGCTGGCGTCGCCTTTGGCGTTTCAGTGGCGGTGGCTTTTTTAGCTGAGTCGGTTTTATAGAAACCCGAACCCTTAAAGACAACACCGACGGCCGTGTAGACCTTGCGGATCTCACCCTTGCATTGCGGGCATTGGGTTAGAGAGTCATCTGAGAAGGATTGAATCGCCTCAAATTCATGGTCACATGCGGTGCATGCATATTGATATGTAGGCATCACAGTCTCCATTCGGTAATAAGGCTAGGCAGTAAGTGTAAAGAAGTGAGACGATAGGCGCGAATTGAGGGGCTTCCCAAGCCCTTATGGAAGGAAACCGTGAGCCGCTTTCGCATCACAGCGATTCTGCTACTTGTATTTCTTGGTGCACCGAGTGCTTATGCAAACACATTAGTGAGCACTAACCCTATTAGTGGCTCAACGCTCTCAGTTTCCCCCACAAATGTGACAATTACTGGACAAGTAGTTTTGTTAGCCGATGCACCTGATGCAAGTTCAATCACAGTGACTGATCCCAACGGCATTCGTGTTGACGATGGCACGATCTACATCAGCGATGTAAGTGCATCTGTCGGAGTACGACCATTAGTTGATTCAGGAATCTACACAGTTGCCTATTTATTAGCCGCCGAAGGTGATGCCCCGCTTGAGGGAAGTTTTACATTTAAGTATCAAGCACCAAGTGTTATTGCAACTGCAAACCCAACTCCTGAGCCAAGTCAATCACAAAGCCCTGCTAGTAGTAGTTGGGGAACAAACATTTTTATTATTATTTTGTTAATTCTCGCAGTTATTGTGACTGTTGGTCTTTCACTATACGCACGTAAATTATTTGCGGATCGATGAATTTTTTAAATACAACTTTCAAATATATTAATATTCTTGGTGGCTTTGCAACAATAGGGGCATTGCTGGCAATGGCATTTTTGCTGCTTGATGTAGAGGGCAAAGTTTCAACTTCTGCTGAAAAGCTTCGTAATTTTCTGAAAGCATCGGCGTTCGTCTGGTTTATTGGCGTTGTTGGTTCAATTCTCTTCACCCTCGCACAGATATTAGATACTCCATTATCTGAGGCTCTGGATGTAATGACGATTAGATCATTTATTACTCAAATAACTTTAGGTCAGTACTTAGCCTTTGAAGCAGTAATTGCCTTAATAATATTTGTTTGTGCTTTCCAGGCTAGAAAAATTCTCGCTCTAATATTTTTACTCGCAGCCTCAATTCTTGGCCTAATTGCACCTGTCTTCCAAAGTCATGCCGCATCTGGTGGTTCGCACTCTCTAGTCATTGGATCACTAGTAATCCACGTAATTGCTTTGTCTCTGTGGGTGGGTGGAATCTTTGCAATTGCAATGCTTTCTGCTTCTGACCGCGCTATTTCCGTACCCCGCTTTAGCCAGTTGGCGCTGTGGGCTGCAATTGCAGTTGTTGTCAGTGGAACTATTAATGCCTGGACTCGACTTAATTTTGAATCTGCATGGAATTCGACCTATGGCTACATTGTTATTGCAAAGAGCCTTGCAACAATTGCATTGGTAGGACTTGGTTATTTACATCGCAAAAATCTTGAAGGTAAGCAGTCAATTAATTGGGTTGGTTTTGCAAAGTTACTCACTGTCGAAGCAATAATTATGGTTGTTACGGTTGCAATGGGAGCTTGGCTATCAAACACAAGTTCACCTGATCGTCCAGGAATTCCGGAATTTGATCCGGGCCTTTCAATCGTTGGTATTGCGACTCCACTAAAACCAACATGGTCGCGCATCTTTTTGAGTTACGAACCAGATGCGTTGATGATTGGAATATTAGTCATAATGGTTGCCCTGTATGTAAAGGGTGTAATGGTATTAACTAAGCGAGGAGATAAGTGGCCGGTTGGTCGCACCATCTCATTTGCACTTGGTATTTCGGTTATTGATTTTGCAACAAGTGGTGGATTAGGCGTCTATGCGCAATTCTCATTTTCATATCACATGCTTGCCCATATGCTTTTGGCCATGGTTGCACCCATTGGTTTAGTTCTCGGAGCACCAATGACATTGGCACTAAGAACCTTGCCACAAGGGCGAACTTCGACAGAACGTGGGGTGCGAGGCTCTTTATTAGCAGCACTACATTCCAAGGTTGGAACTTTTTATACAAATCCAGTCGTTGCATTATTAATCTTCGATGGATCGTTATTTGCGCTGTACTTCACTGATTTATTTGCCAGCATGATGCAAAGTCACGTGGGTCATTTATTTATGACACTTCACTTCTTGGCCGCAGGATTCTTATTCTTCTTTGTCGTAATCGGAATTGATCCAAATCCTCGCAAGATCCCATACTTAGTGCAGATCGTTGTGCTCTTTGCTGCAATGAGTATTCATGCATTTTTCTCGATTGCTCTGATGTCTACAACGACTCTGATTGACAAGGGTTACTTTGCCTCGCTACAAACCCCTTGGCTGACAGATTTATTAGCAGACCAAAAGCTTGGCGCTTCGATTGGTTGGGCAATGGGCGAGATCCCAATTTTGATGGCTTTAGTTGCAACTTTTATCAATTGGCGCAGAGAAGATGCCCGCGAAGCCAAGCGGATTGATCGTAATACCGTGCGGCAAGCAGCCATGGGGCAGCCGGATGAGTTAGCAAACTATAATCAGTACCTACAGAAGCTGGCACAACGCGATAAGAATGAGTCCTAATGGAAAACCTATTTGATCTACCCTCTGAGTACAAAGAGCTTCGTGCGAGCGTTCGTGCCTTGTCCGAAAAAGAAATTGCACCTCATGCACAAGCTGTTGATGAAGATCATCGCTTCCCACAAGAGGCAAAAGTCGCTCTCATCAAAAATGGTTTATATGCAGCTCATGTTCCAACTGAATTTGGTGGCGATGGCGCAGATGCACTTGCGACTGTCTTAATTATTGAAGAAGTAGCCCATGCATGTGGCTCCTCATCATTAATCCCTGCAGTCAACAAATTAGGTTCTATGCCATTGATTTTGGGTGGCAACGAAGAGCAAAAGAAGCGTTGGTTGCCTCGTTTAGTAAAAGGTGAAGGTTTTTCATACTGCCTTTCTGAGTCTGAAGCTGGATCAGATGCATCGGCTATGCGCACTAAGGTTGAACGAACAGGTGATGGTTGGGTCCTAAACGGCAGCAAGAAGTGGATTACTAATGCTGGTGAGTCAGAGTTATATTCTGTTGTTGCACAAAGTGATCCTTCTCTTGGAACAAAGGGAATAACAGCTTTCATAGTTGAAAAATCAGATCCTGGTGTTTCTTTTGGTGCACCAGAAAAGAAAATGGGAATGCGCGGATCTCCAACTCGTGAAGTTTATTTTGATAATGTTGAACTATCTGATGATCGCCGAATTAGCGAAGTAGGACAAGGTTTTGCTTTGGCTATGAACACTCTTGATCACACACGCATCACGATTGCCGCACAAGCAATCGGACTTGCACAAGGTGCATTTGATGTTGCAACAAAGTATGCCCACGAGCGTCATCAATTTGGCAAGCCAATCTTTGACTTTCAAGCAATTCAATTTATGTTGGCAGATATGGCAATGAATATTGAAGCAGCCCGTCTTCTAACCTACTCAGCTGCAATAAAAAGCGAAAATAACGAAAAAGATCTTCGCTTCTTTTCAGCAGCCAGTAAGTGTTTTGCAAGTGATATAGCAATGAAGGTGACACAAGATGCTATTCAAGTACTTGGTGGATATGGATATGTCACTGATTACCCTGTGGAGCGCATGATGCGTGATACAAAGTTAACTCAGATCTACGAGGGCACAAATCAGATTCAGCGCATAGTTATGGCGCGTAATTTACCTAACGGTTAAATCGCACAACAATCGAAGGTGAAGCAGCAGCATCTAAAGGGATGTCATGTGCTTCATGAGGCAACTCTTCACTATTTAACTCACCGGCATATACCAATCCAATTTTCCACGCAATTAAATGGGGTAGGGCGCGATCGTAATAACCCCCACCTTGCCCCAATCGATAACCAGATTGATCAATTCGTAGTGCCGGAACAACCACAGCGGTTATTTGTGAAAGATCTTTAAGCGCTTCGCCCACGGGCTCAACTATTTTCTTTCTTGAGCTCAACTGATTGGAGTCACCATTCCAATTCACCCATTCCAAGTGGTCACCATTAATCCGAGGTAGTACTAGGGTTTTTCCATCCCGCAGAAATGCTTCATTGATTTCAACTGTACTTGGCTCAAAATCGTAGGAGATATACGAGGCGATGGTCGAAGCTGAGGCAATTTCTGGTGCTTTTAAGATGACATTGAAGTTACAGGGGATGAATTTCTGAGAACGCTCGCGACGGGCCCGATCGCGCAATGCAATCTTCTGATCTGTCATTTAAATCTCCCGCTAAATCCCAAAGAATAAACTGTTCAACAAGTAGGGTGTGATTATGTCAGAACACACACGAGTAGATGAGTTTCTTACCTCCTTACTCGCCATCTGCAAACCGCTTGAACCTTTTGAAATGCCATTACTCGACGCACATGGCGCCACACTTGCCGAAGATATATACGCTGGGGAGCGTTTAGTTCTTCGCGCCGGTACCCGAATTCGCTCTACTCAAATTGGATTAGCAGCATCAATTGGCCGAGATCATCTTCCAACGCGGCCCCATCCACGTGTTGTAGTTCTTTCAGCTGGTCCTGATTTAGTTGAGCCAGGTCAGCCTCTAAATAATGCCAGTGATGAGTATGAGACAAATTCTTGGTTACTAACTACCGCAGTTCGTGAAGTTGGAGCTGTTGCATATCGCGTTCACTCAATTCCAGATGATGAAGAGCAATTGCAGAAGGTCATTGAAGATCAATTGGTACGGGCAGATTTGATTATTATCAGTGGCGAACGCAAAGATGATTCATTTGATTTAATCACTCGCACACTTACCGGCCTTGGAAACATAACAACTGTTGATCTGGCTATCGAGGCAAGTGGTCGCCATAACTTTGGAACAATTGGTCCCGATAACACACCAGTTGTGACTCTTCCAGGTGATCCGATCGCTGCATACATCTCATTTGAACTTTTTGTTCGACCGATGATTCGGACAATGTTGGGTGCAGCAACAATTCACCGCCCATCTGTAAAGGCGGCGCTTGAAAAACCAATTGAATCTGCTGCTGGAATGCGTTCATATATTCGGGCGATCTTGGCTGATGATGGAAAATCTGTCACACCACTAGCCGATCAAGATGAGCAATCAACCTTGTCTGATGCCAATGCGTTTATTGCTATTGCTGAAACAGAGACATCACTAAAAACAGGCGATCAGGTCACCGTTGTAGTTCTTGAGCGCCGATATATATAGCGCTATGAGCACCGGCTGGCCTGTACTTTTGAAAAATGAAGAGATTTACTTAAGACCGTTACGTTTTCGAGATCGCACGAGATGGAATCAAGTACGAGCTGAAAATCGCGAATGGCTCTCTCCGTGGGAAGCAACAATCCCTGCGATTAGTGAGAATAGCTATAAAGAGCTTCCCTCATATTATGAAATGGTCAAGATTCTCAATCATGAAGCACGCAATGGGCGCTCATTTTCCTTTGCAATCTGGCATGGCAATAACTTGATTGGCCAAATATCCCTCGGTGGAGTGATCTATGGTGCGATGCGCGGGGGCCATATTGGATATTGGATTGATCGTAATTTTGCCAATCGTGGATATACAACTGCGGCGGTTGAAATGCTTACGCAGTACGCATTCGAGGCTCTTAAACTGCATCGCGTTGAGATTAATTTGCGACCGGAAAATGCCTCGAGTCGGCGGGTAGCTGAAAAAGCAGGCTTTATTTTCGAAGGGGATCGACCTCGATACCTGCACATCGATGGCCAATGGCGAGATCACATCTGTTTTGTTAAAGAAAATTCTGCGATTAAGTAGTACTTAAATCCCGTAAAAGTATCACCCCTTCCTTTAGATTTATCCATCATGACTTCGGGACTTATCTATATTGCGATCATCGGTATGTGGGTCGCTTATTTTGCACCCCGTTGGATTCATGACCGCAATGAGTTTTCTGGAAAGTCAGTTGAACGTTTTAAGAGCGCTCTTCGTGTAGTAGCAAATCAGTCTCCACAAACTTTAACAAGTACTGGAGCAATTGATATTGATCTTGATCGAGAAGCAAAGATTCGGCAACGCCTTTTACGTCGCAGGATTACATTTGCAGTGATTGCTTTTTCACTCATCACAACAGTTATAGGTGGAATTATGAATACGATGCCATTTATTTATGCAGCGGTTCCGATATCTGCGATGTTGATTTACGTCGCAAATGTTCGGAGACATGTCATTGCTGATCAATTACACAAGCGACGTGTTACGCAGTTGCATCGCAGAAGTGCTGGTGTTTCTGCAACAAATTTGACTGAAGTTGTTAACCCAAAACCAAATACAGAACATTGGATACCTTTGTCAGAGCGCGAACTCAAGGGTGTTGTTATATTGCCTAAGGGGACTGCCGCTGTTCGAAACGCGTGGGAACCAACAGAAGTACCAGTTCCGACTTATGTAAATGCACCTAAGGCTGTTACCGCAAAGCGTGTAATTGATCTGACAACTCCTGGCCAATGGAGTGAAGATCAAGAACGTCTTGAGCGGGAAGCACTTGCCGCAGCCTCACCATCTCGTGATGAAATCTTCGATCAACAGTTAGCTGATGAAGCAGTTGAGCGCTTGAATCAAGCGCGCGCAGCTAACGAGTAATTAGATCCACGAGTTAAACCACATACGAAGATTCCAATCTTCGTATGTAATCACTTGACCTGTGAACAACGGGAAGAAGAATAGAAAACACAGCAGTATCAGTGCAAATATTCCACCCACAATTGATTGAGAAATAACTGGCTTTAAATCACTGCTTAGTAATAATTTGGCGCAATACACGATAGCTATAATCAAAAATGGTTCAATGATGATTGCATAGAAAGAGAAAACTGTGCGCTGCTGCATTACAAACCAGGGTAAATAGCCTGCTGCAAGACCAAGAACGACAAGGTTTGCGGCAGCGTCAACACGATGATTGATCAATGACCTAATCCAATAGCCAACAACAACTGCAATTGCAATTGTTCCTACCCACCACAAAATTGGCGTTCCTAATGCGAGGACTTCTTGTGCACAATTATCTGTCGAACATCCATCTGGTGAGGCGTAAAAGAATGAAGTTGGCCTACCCATTATTAGCCAACTCCAGGGATTTGCTTGATAAGGATGTGTGGTCGTTAAACCAGTATGGAAGTTGAACATCTCTGAGTGATAGTGAATCCACGAAGTCAAGGGATTGCTCGACCATTGACGGCTCCAACCACGATCAGACATAAACCAACCTGACCATGTCAGTGCATATACAAATACTGGCAACAATCCATACTGCGCGAACTTTGCAGCAATAGGTTTCAAGGATTTTCTGATGTCCTTCTCAATCAAAATTCGATAAACAGCTACTAAACCAATTATTGCAACAAAATAGATCGCACTCCATTTGCAGCCGATCGCCAATCCAAATGCAACACCTGCCCAGATGTGTCTATTTCGATGCCAGAGTAGAACACCAATTACTGTGAAAAACGTTAAGAACAAATCTAAAAGTGCAGTACGAGAATGCACTAGCAGTAATCCATCTAGTGACATTAATGCTGCACCCAGGGCGGTCAAGAGTGGTGAATAGAAGAGAACATGTACCAATCGAGCAAAGACCAGAATCAAAAGGGTTCCAAAGAGTGCAGAAGCAAATCGCCATCCAAATTCACTGTCACCAAATACCTGGATGCCACTTGCTATCAGCCACTTACCAACTGGGGGATGAACTATAAATTCTGGATTTGAACCATTAACTTCAACGCCATATTTCAAAAGGTCACGTGCACCATCGACGTAATAAACCTCATCGAACACAAGCCCCTTAGGTGATCCAAGATTGAAGATGCGCAGCACAAAAGATGCAAGTGCAATCAGGATGGGAGCAATGGCGGCCATAGGACAAGAGTATGGGCGTTTGCTCACAATAACTGAGAGGATTAGCCCATGACGCTTATCTTGGCAGCTACCCCTTTGGGAAACCCTGGGGATGCCAGCCCGCGATTGAAAAGTGCGATTGAAAACGCCTCGATAATTGCAGCAGAGGACTCTCGTCGCTTCCATCGTTTGTGCGCAGATATTGATGTCACCTTCACCGCTCGAGTCCTATCTTTTTTTGAAGGAAATGAAATCGATCGCACCCGCGAATTGATCTCAGAGCTCAAAACTGGCGCAACAGTTTTGGTTGTTTCAGATGCAGGAATGCCAACAATAAGCGATCCAGGTTTTCGATTAATGCGAGATGCCATTGCTGAAGGTATAGAAGTTTGCGTTATACCCGGACCAAGTGCGGTCACAATGTCAGTTGCTTTATCTGGATTACCCACAGATCGTTTTTCATTCGAAGGCTTTCCCCCACGAACAGCGGGCGCACGAGTAACTACATTTGAAAAACTTAGATTTGAAGAGCGAACCATGGTCTTCTTTGAAGCGCCACATCGATTAACAGATTCACTTGTTGATGCAGTCACTGTCTTTGGCGCAGATCGGCTTGGCGCAATTTGTCGTGAAATGACAAAACGCTACGAAGAAACAGTTCGTGGCAATCTTGGTGAGCTTTCTGCATGGGCATCAACCAATGAAGTCCTTGGTGAAATCACTCTTGTCATTGCTGGGGCTGCCACGGATTCAGCATCGTTGACTGCGGCAGACATGGTGGGTCGAGTGCGCGAATTTGAGGCAGCCGGAATGGATCGAAAATCCGCCATTGCAACGGTTGCCGAAGAGTTTGGCATTGCAAAGCGGCTTGTTTATGCCGCAGTCGTTGATGCCAATAAGATGAGCCAGTGACTAAGTCTTTCTACTTAACGACGCCGATTTATTACGTCAACGATGCCCCTCATATTGGGCATGCCTACACAACCGTTGCCGGAGATGTTTTGACCCGTTGGCATCGTCAAAAGGGTGAATCAGTGTGGTTCCTTACGGGAACCGATGAACACGGGCAGAAAGTCATGCGCACCGCAGAACAAAACAATGTTGCCCCGCAAGTGTGGGTCGATAAATTAGTTGAAGAGGCTTGGAAGCCAAACTGGGAACATCTAAATATTGCTAATGATGATTTCATCCGGACTACTGAAAAGCGCCATACCGAGAGGGTTCAAAAGTTTTTGCAGTCTCTCAAAGACTCCGGCCACATTTATGCTGGTAAGTACGAAGGTCCATATTGCGTTGGTTGCGAAGAGTTCAAGCTTCCTGGAGATTTGATTGAAATCGATGGTGCTAAGTGCTGTCCGATTCACAGCAAGCCAATTGAACTTGTTAATGAAAATAACTGGTTCTTTAAGTTGTCTGCTTTTGTTGAACCACTTCTTGCCCACTACAAAAACAACCCTGATGCATGCCAACCGGAAAGTGCACGCAACGAAGTCGTCTCATTCCTGGAAGGTGGAGTTTCAGATCTTTCCATTTCTCGTTCAACTTTTGATTGGGGTATTCCAGTTCCGTGGGACACAGATCAAGTTGTCTATGTTTGGTTTGACGCGCTGCTCAACTATGCAACTGCCGTTGGCTTAACAGATGCACCAGACTCTGAAGGCGGTAAGAGGTTTGCACAAACATGGCCAGCGGATGTGCACTTAGTTGGTAAAGATATTTTGCGGTTCCATGCAGTTATTTGGCCAGCAATGTTGATGGCTGCAGGCCTAGATGTTCCAAAGAAAGTATTTGCACACGGCTGGTTATTAGTCGGTGGCGAGAAGATGAGTAAGAGCAAGCTAACCGGTATTGCCCCCAAGGACATAACAGATCACTTTGGTATCGATGCATTTCGTTACTATTTCTTGCGCGCAATTCCTTTTGGCACAGATGGTTCTTTTTCTTGGGAAGATATGAGTGCCCGTTACACATCTGAGCTAGCAAATGACTTTGGAAATCTTGCATCTCGCAGCGCAGCAATGGTTGAAAAGTACTGCGCAGGTGTATTGCCCGCCGTTAGTCATGATGCAGGACTTGAAGCAGCGCTAACTGAAACCGTTAAAAAGGCAGATGCCGCGATGTGTGCACTTGATTTCCAAGGTGGAATTTTGGCGATCATGGATTTTTGTAAGCAAGTAAATGGTTATGTAACTGTGAAAGAGCCATGGATTCTCGCCAAAGATCCTGCCAATCAAGCCCAGCTGGAAGAGATTTTGTATAACACCGCTGAATCACTTCGCGCACTTGCTGTTTTGTTGCACCCGGTCATGCCACACACCTGTGAAATTTTGTGGTCAAGCCTTGGTGCACAGAGCGCACTTGGTGATTTAGGTGCGCAAAAGATTTCAAATGTTGCTATCTGGGGACAGTTGCCTGCAGGTGCAACTGTTACCAAGACTCCAGTTTTGTTCCCACGTCTAGAAACGCCTGCCTAAATAACAATGGCTGATCGCCACAATCGCGATATCAATAGACCTCGCGCACCTTTGCCCGAACCACTACCGGTTCCAACAGTTGATTCCCATGCACACATGGAAATCGTTACCGATGCCGCCTTTGATTCACAAGAGGTGGCAGATGTCATTGCGGAAGCCAAATCGGTAAACGTGGATCGCATTGTGCAGGTTGGTTATTCAGCAGAACAATCCAAATGGTGTGTTGGGGCGGCAGAAAAGTGGAACACATCAGTTCTTGCAGCGGTTGCATTGCACCCAAATGAAGCACCAGTTGTTGCAGACCTAGAGGCTGATTTAAAAATTATCGAAGAGCTTGCACAGCACCCACGCGTTCGCGCAATCGGTGAAACAGGTCTTGACTACTTCCGTACTCCGCCTGAACTTCGAAAGCGCCAGCAGGACTCCTTTAAATGGCATATTGAGTTAGCCAAGAAAACAAATAAAGCGCTAGTTATTCATGATCGTGATTCACACGATGATGTCCTGTCCGTTTTGCTTGAAGTCGGTGCTCCAGAAAAGACTGTCTTTCATTGCTTTTCAGGTGATGTGGAGATGGCAAAAACCTGCATTGAACGCGGCTACATCCTCTCCTTTGCTGGCACATTGACCTTTAAGAATGCTCCAGCTTTAAGAGATGCGGTAAAACTTGTGCCTATCGATCAATTGCTGGTTGAAACAGACTCACCCTTTTTATCTCCTGCCCCTCACCGAGGTGCGAGTAACACGCCTGCGCAGATTGCAACAATTGTGCGAGCCATGGCAGCAGAGCGAAATCAAGATCTGGCAGAGATGGCAACTAGTTTGAGTCTTAATGCAGAACGAATTTTTGGAGCTTTTGCATCATGACATTGCTAGGTGCGGCACAAATCCGCGAGTTGGCTGCGCAGTTAGATTTAAAGCCATCAAAGTCTTTGGGTCAAAACTTTGTCATTGATTCAAATGTTTGCACAAAGATTGTTCGCACAGCAGGTGTTACAAGTGATGACATTGCACTTGAAATCGGACCAGGCCTTGGATCATTAACCCTTGCGATGCTAGAGGTTGCAAAATCTATTATCGCAGTTGAAATCGACTCTCGTCTTGCACGACAACTACCAATTACAGTTGCACAGCATTTCGAGCATCCGGAAAACTTAACAGTTATCAATATGGATGCTCTAGCGGTAAATGAGCTACCAGTTGCGCCAACTGTTTTAGTGGCAAACTTGCCATATAACGTTTCTGTCCCCGTTTTGCTTCACTTGCTTGAGAAATTTCCAACACTTCGTACTGGTGTTGTCATGGTGCAAGCAGAAGTGGCAGATCGCTTGGCAGCAAAGCCAGGTGGCAAGGAGTATGGAATCCCAAGTGTGAAAGCTGCATGGTGGGCTGATGTGAAAAATGTTGGAACAGTTTCTAGGTCGATCTTTTGGCCAGCCCCCAATGTTGATTCAAAGTTAGTGGGATTTACGAGGCGCGAAACAGCAGGTAGCGAAGAATCACGTGCGAAAGTCTTCACGATTATTGATGCTGCATTTGCTCAGCGTCGAAAAATGCTGCGTTCGGCCCTTTCTAGCCTGTATGGATCATCGTCTGCGGCTGAAGCAATTTTGATCAAAGCCGGAATAGATCCAACGCTTCGAGGTGAAGCTTTACAGGTTGAATCTTTTTGCAAGATTGCAGCCGTTGCGCCTGACATTTTCTAATTGCAGTTATAGGGTCACCGCATGCCAATAAAAAGTGTGACCGTGCGCGTACCTGCAAAGGTCAACCTTCAATTGTCTGTTGGGCCCAAAGAGGCCGATGGCTATCACAACTTAGTTTCTGTTTTTCAGGCGATTTCTATCTTTGATGATGTAACCATCAAGTTGACCGAACCTGGTGCGGGGTTAACAATTGCAATTTCTGGCGAACAAACACATGGAGTTCCGGCCGATGCAAATAACTTGGCAGCAAAGGCTGTGGCACTTATTTCAAAAGAGTATGACTTAACAGTTGATGCACACATTGAGATTAAAAAATCTATTCCTGTTGCAGGCGGCATGGCAGGCGGCAGCGCAGATGCTGCAGCCACAATTGTTGGTATTGATTACCTTTATTCACTCGGAATGTCTCGCGAAGAAATGGTTGAAATTGCCGCACAACTTGGTAGCGATGTTCCATTTATGCTCAGTGGTGGAACTGCAATTGGTACGGGGCACGGTGATCAATTAACCGCGGCTCTTTCACGTGGCACCTACCACTGGGTCCTTGCCCTTTCTACACATGGATTATCAACACCAGCTGTTTATGCCGAGTGTGATCGCTTGCGCGCTGAACTTGAAATCATCCAACCTCAAACTAATGAGGGATTAATGCAGGCGCTTTTGGCAGCTGATGCGGCAGCGGTTGGTAAAGCGATGGTCAATGATTTACAAGCTGCGGCATGTTCATTGCGCCCTGCGCTGCGTTTAGTTTTAGATGTTGGTCAGGAGTATGGGGCACTAGGTGCAATCGTTTCTGGCTCAGGGCCAACCGTTGCTTTCTTGGTTGCAGATGTTGATGCGGGCCTTGATTTAACGGTCGCACTAACGGCCAGCGGGGTAGTGGGCAGCGTTGTGCGGGCATATGGTCCTGTGGCTGGGGCGAAAGTAATCTCCTAATAGGCGCGCAGTTGGTCACAAGCACCACCATTTATGAGGGAGAATATGCGTTCCGCCATTGTGTAGTGGCTAGCACATGGGCCTTTGAAGCCCAGGGTCCAGGATCGATACCTGGTGGCGGAGCCACCGATAGACTTCACTTGTGACCGTACAAACCGTGATTGTCCTAGCCGCAGGCGAAGGCACACGCATGAAGTCGGCAACTCCCAAGGTATTACACAGCGTTGCAGGTCGTTCGCTACTTGGACATGTTCTTCACGCAGTTAATCACCTGAATCCCACTGAACTTCGAATCGTTGTTGGTTCAGGACGCGAAGCAGTTGAAGCGCACATCGCACAGATTGCACCAAAAGCGAGAACAGTTTTCCAAGAACACCGCGGTGGCACGGGACATGCGGCGCAATTAGCGCTCGCAGGCACTGCACCTAAAGGCACAGTCTTAGTTTTAGCTGGAGACACACCACTGCTATCTGGTGATTCGTTAGCACAGTTTGTAGCAGCCCATACTTCTGGAAAGTTCGCCGCATCTGTATTGACGGCAGAGCATCCAGAGCCAACTGGATACGGGCGCATTATTCGAGACGATAGCGACGAGCTGTTGCGCATTGTTGAAGAAAAAGATGCAACCGATGATGAAAAGTTTATCTATGAAATTAACAGTGGCGTGTATGCATTTGATGGCGAAAAGCTTGCTGCCTCAATTGGCAAGCTAACAAAAGCAAATGCGCAAGGTGAGTTGTATTTAACTGATGTCATTGGGATCCTGAAGTCTGCAGGTGAATCAATTGCTGCAATTATGATTGATGACTTTAGTGAAACTCTTGGCGTTAATGATCGCGTGCAATTGGCAGAGAGTGCAGCCATGCTCCGAGATCGCATTAATGATGGCTGGATGCATGCCGGTGTCACAATTGTTGATCCAACGACTACCTGGATTGATGCAACAGTTGAGCTTTCACATGATGTGACCCTGCATCCTGGCACCGCCCTTCTTGGATCCACCAAGGTCGCAACAGGGGCAGTTATTGGACCTCGCACAACTCTGACAGATTGTGTTGTTAAAGAAGGTGCCGTCGTCCTTGAGTCAATCGCCATCCAAACAGTTATCGGCGCAGGTGCCACAGTGGGCCCATTTACCTATTTGCGAGCAGGAACAGAGCTGGGCGATGCAAGTAAGGCTGGTGCATTTGTTGAAATGAAGAATGCTGTTGTTGGTACTGGATCAAAGGTTCCACATCTGTCATATGTTGGCGATGCAACAATCGGTGAGGGTAGCAATATTGGTGCTGCAACTATCTTTGTTAATTACGATGGCGTTGAAAAGCATCACACCACAGTGGGCGATCAGGTGCGAATTGGCAGCGACACAATGCTTGTGGCACCGGTAACTATTGGAGATGGTGCCTATACAGCAGCGGGCTCAGTTATAACTGAGGATGTTCCGGCAGGAGCAATTGGCGTTGGCCGAGCAAAGCAAAGAAATGTATTAGATTGGGTACTGCGCAAGCGCCCAGGAAGTAAATCCGCACAAGCCGCCGAAGCAAGTACGAAGAAGGGCTAGATACATGAGCGAGATCCGTTTATCTTCTGAAAAGAGATTGCGCCTATTTGCAGGCCGCGGATTTCCCGAGCTAGCCGATGAAGTGGCTGCCGAACTTGGAATTCCATTAACACCAACATCTGCCTATGACTTTGCTAATGGTGAAATCTTTGTTCGCTTCGAAGAATCAGTTCGTGGTTGCGATGCATTTGTAATTCAAAGCCACACAACACCAGTGAACAAGCACATCATGGAGCAGTTGATCATGGTTGATGCATTGAAGCGCGCATCTGCAAAGCGCATCACAGTGGTAACACCTTTTTATGGTTACGCACGACAGGATAAAAAGAGCCGCGGCCGCGAACCGATTACAGCTCGCTTAATGGCAGATCTTTTCAAGTCAGCAGGTGCTGATCGCTTAATGGCAGTTGATCTGCATACTTCACAGATCCAAGGATTCTTTGATGGACCAGTTGATCACTTGTTCGCTCTTCCAATGCTTGCAAACTACGTTGGAAGCAAAGTTGATCGCACACGCTTGACAATTGTTTCTCCTGACTCAGGTCGTGTTCGCGTTGCAGAGCGTTGGTCAGATCTGCTTGGTGGCTGCCCAATCGCATTTATTCATAAGACTCGTGACCCACGTATTCCTAATGAATCAATCACAGGACGCGTGGTTGGTGATGTTGTTGGACAAACATGTGTAGTTATCGATGACATGATCGACACAGCGGGCACTATTACAAAAGCAGTTGATGCGTTGTTTGATGCAGGTGCTGCAGATGTAATCATCGCTGCAACTCACGCGGTATTTAGTGGTCCAGCAGTAGACCGCTTGAAGAATTGCCGCGCATCAGAAGTTGTCATCACAAACACCCTGCCAATTACAGAGGATCAAAAATTCGATAATTTGACGGTGCTTTCAATTGCGCCACTACTAGGCCGTGCTATCCGCGAAGTCTTTGAGGATGGATCAGTTACCAGCCTGTTTGATGGTCACTCTTAAGCCTGAATTTGCTTCAACGAGGGCTTAAAAGATACTGTTCGACCTGTTCCGGCGAGGGTAGCGAATAGCTTTCCGTGATCGACGGGTAAGGGATTTTTCTCCTGCTGGAACTTTGTGTACGCACCGAAGAACCAGGACTATTAGGAGATAAAAAATGGCAGAAGTAAAGATCGTCGGAACCACTCGTACTGAATTTGGTAAGGGCGCATCACGTCGTGCACGTCGCGATGGTTTAGTTCCTGCTGTTATCTACGGTCACGGAGAAAAGCCACTACACATCACTCTTCCTGCAAAGGAACTTGGCGTTGCTCTTAAGCAGTCAAACGTTCTCTTGGACATCACAATTGATGGCAAGAATGAGTTAACTCTTCCAAAGGTAATTGTGCGCGATTTTCTTAAGCAGATCCTTGAGCACGTTGACCTAGTTTTGGTCCGTCGCGGCGAAAAGGTTGTAGTTTCAGTTCCTGTTCACTCAGTTGGTGAGCATGATCGTGATGGAATCCTTGAGCATGTGAACAACACAATTGAAGTACGCGTTGATGCCTCATCTATTCCAAACTTCCTAGAGATTGACATCCAAGGTCTTACTTCAGGTTCTTCAAAGTATGCAGCCGATGTTGTGCTTCCAGCAGGTGTTGAACTCGAGTCTGATCCAAAGATGATCGTTGTTCACCTATCTGAGAAGTCAACTGCAGCTGTTGAAGAAGTAGTAGCACCAGCAGCAACAGATGCTGCAGCACCTGCTGCAGATGCCGAGAAGAAGGACGCTTAACCCTTAGGCTTTGTTGTTATGACGTGGTTAGTAGTGGGACTGGGTAATCCAGGAGATCAATACGCTGCTACACGTCATAACATCGGCCAGATGGTGATCGATGAGTTAGCTCGTCGCCATTCGATCAAATTTTCTTCACACAAATCCCGCACAGATATTGCAGCATATAAATTGGATGCTGGCACACATTCAATAATTCTTGCAAAATCAAAGAGCTATATGAATGAATCAGGCGGACCAATAAAAGCTCTGGCAAATTTCTATTCCGTCGAGGCTGAAAACATTATTGCTTTGCATGACGAATTAGATATTCCCTTTGCCGCCATTCGCACCAAGTTTGCCGGTGGCGACAATGGTCATAATGGGTTGAAATCAATGACATCGGCATTTGATGGTCCTGATTATTATCGTGTTCGTTTAGGAATTGGCCGTCCCATGGGACAACAAGATCCAGCAGATTTTGTATTGAAGGCATTTTCTAAAGTAGAGCAAAAAGATTTGGCTGAATTTATCGATCGCGGAGCAGATGTTGTGGAGTCTTTGATTACAAAGGGCTTAGAAGCAACGCAATCAACTTTTAATAGCTAAATCAGCCAGTATTACGAAGACCTGCAGCAACACCATTAATTGTTAACAACAGTGCACGGCGCAGTACAGGATCTGCTGATTCACCATCATCTCGAACACGCTTTAATAAGTTGATTTGCAACAAATGTATTGGTGAAAGATAAGCGTCACGTACCTGAAGTGTTCTGGCCAGAATTTCCTGATCGCCAAGCAATGTTTTCTTGTGTGTCAGTTTCAAGATCTCTTCAACAGTTAATTCAAACTCAGCTTGAATTTCATCTAAGAAGTGATGTAGTTCAGCTGGCACAAGGGTTTCCACATAACGCTTTGCAAGTTCTAAATCAGTCTTAGCAAGTGTCATTTCAACATTGCTAATAAATGTCGTGAAGAAGTGCCAATGCTTAAGCATTTGAGCCAATAGATCTGAATGTCCTGCCTCGCGAGCAGCCTTAAGGCCTGAACCAACTCCGAACCAGCCAGGCACGATTTGGCGAGATTGCGTCCACCCAAATACCCAAGGAATTGCGCGTAGCGAGTCAAGGCCACCAGCAGCATCTGGGCGACGCGATGGGCGTGAACCCAAGAACATTTCACCCAGTTGTTCAACAGGTGTTGATGAATAAAAGTATGCAGGTAGATCTGGTTGATCAATTAGAGAGCGGTACTGCTTGAAAGATGCGTCACTGAGCAGCTGCATGCAATCGCCCCAGGCCTTTAGCTCTGCGGGGCTCTGACGTGGTCCGCGATTTAAAACTGTTGCCTCTAGTGATGCAGCCAAAGTTAACTCAACATTTTCACGAGCGAGTGAAGGAAGTGCATATTTATCGCTAATTACTTCACCTTGCTCTGTCATCTTTATCTGACCATCAACTGATCCCCAAGGAAGTGCGATCAATGCTTCATATGTTGGTCCACCACCGCGACCAACAGAACCACCACGACCATGGAACAAACGAAGTTTCACGCCATACTTCATTGCGACATCTCGCAATGAACGCTGAGCACGGTGGATTTCCCACTGGCTAGTTGCAATACCGGCATCCTTGTTGGAATCTGAATATCCAAGCATGACTTCCTGTAGATCACCGCGTAAAGAGACAACTGCGCGATAGGCAGGATTGCTTAAAAGCTTTTCAAGAATTTCACCCGCTGCGCGCAATTCGGCAACTGTTTCAAGAAGTGGAGCAAATCCGATAATCGCCTTCTTCTCCTTTAGCGACAAAAGGCCTGCATGCTGGGCGATTACAACAGCTGCCACTAAATCATCTGCTCCCTTTGTCATCGAAACAATATAGGTTTCAATTGCTTCTGGCCCAAAGCGGTCAATTAAATCGTTAATGGCAAGAAAAGTATCTAATGTTTTTTTGCCTGAAGCATCTAAACCTGATGTGTCAAAAATAGTTGTCTCAGCAAGTGCTTTTGTTAGCAGTTCAAACTTCTCATCATGGGATTTGGTGAGATATCCCTCCACACCAGTGATCTGCTGTAAAACATGGTGATGGGCATCAGAATGTTCGCGAACATCCATGGTTGCGTGATTGATTCCAAAAGCTGCAACGGTTCGAATTGTGCGCTCAAGCAAGCCAGTAGCAATCAATTCACCTCGGTGCGCCAGCAACGAATCACGCATCAACACTAGATCGCCCAAGAGTTCGGCAGTGTTTGCATAATCACGATGTGGCACATGAGCTGCACCTTTTGCGTGGCGATCACGGGTAGAGGCTAAGCGATGAACGATCGCAGTTGCCTTCAAGCGATATGGCTCTTCTGCGTTAAGGCGCAAGAAGCGTGGCTCAAATTCAGGGATGTTGGCTAGGTCTTTTTCAACAGATGCTGATAGTTCAGGTGTTGCGCCAACAATCTTGGTCGAAACAGAGAGCATCTGGCGCAGATCATTCATGGCCGCAATAGTCACTCGAATTGCGTGGCCAACCTGTAGGACCATGGCATCAGTTGTAACTTGGGCGGTAATATTTGGATTGCCATCGCGGTCTCCACCAATCCAGCTTCCAAAGGTAAGTGGGCGAGCGGTGATTGGTATATCAACATCGATGCGCTTCATTTCCTTTGCAAAGTCATTGAGAACTTCCGGAACAGTGTGGGTATACAAATCATCTAGATAATACAAAGCATTAAGAGCCTCATCCAATGGCTCCGGACGACCCAAACGAAGTTCATCTGTTTGCCACAACAAGTCAATTGTTTCTGCCAAACGATCTTGCTGCGATGGATTTCGGGGATCATCTAATAATTCTGCAACAATTCCCAATTTATTCAATACTGAACGTCGTGCTGCTTCAGTTGGGTGTGCGGTAAAAACTGGACGCACAGACATTGCACTAACCCATTGTTCGATTTCTTCTTTGCTTAACTCATGTCCTGGAGTTTGGAGTTTTAACGCAACTTCGATGCGATCAACTGCGCGAGCTAGCCACGAACCTCCCGTGGCACGCACCTCGGCTAAAACGCGGGCACGGTGAACCTGTTCGGCAACATTTGCTAAGTGAAAATAAGTACTAAATGCCCGCACTAATTGAACAGAGTCTTCTACCGAAAGATTGGCAAGAATTTCTGCGCCATTTCCTTCACGCACAGACTTTCGAACCTCTTCTACCAACGCTAAGAGTTCTGGACCTTCTTGGCGCACAAGTGTTTGACCCAACAAATCACCCAGCCGGCGCACATCACTTCGCAACTCTGCTTCATCTGCTGCGATTGGGCTCTGGCTCATTGGGCAATCCTCTCAGGTAACAAGGTCTGCTCAAAACAAATTACACTTGGCCAATCAAGCCCCTCCATTTGGACCCCCCTCCAAAAGGAAATGGGGCCTTAAGGCATTGGAGGCACGCATGCGTGGACTTATTCCTGTCCTACCTGCTGCGCCCGATGCATCTCACATTGTGGCTCCGCAATCGTTGTACCCGTTTTTACTTGCAGCACGCGCATCATTACATCCATTGTTAGTTGTCACTAGCTCAAGTCGAAGCAATGAAGATCTTGTTAATGAATTACGCGAGCTATATGACAATGTCTTGGAGTTTCCAGCCTGGGAAACATTGCCTCATGAGCGATTAAGCCCACGCAGTGACACTGTTGCAAAGAGAGTTCAAACTCTTTATGCAATACAAAGCAAACAAGTGATTAACCCAATTGTTGTCACTCCAGTGCGTGGCGCAATTCATCGAATCATTAGCAGCCTTGGTGCAACACCGTTAATGAAGCTAGAAATCGGCAATGAACAGTCACTTGATCTATTGGTACGCCACTTATCATCACTTGCATATTCAAGAACCGATTTAGTAGAACGTCGTGGTGAATTTGCAGTTCGCGGTGGCATTGTTGATCTGTTTCTGCCATTAAGTCATCACCCAATCCGCATTGATTTTTTTGGTGATGAGATTGAAGATTTAAGTTATTTTGAAGTTTCAGATCAGCGCACATTCGCACCAGTTATTGGCAGTGTAGAGATCTACCCTTGCCGAGAAATGCTATTAACACCTGAAATTAAACATCGCGCGATAGAGATAAAGGAAGAGTATCTGGCAGCAGCAGAGATGCTTGAGAAAATAAGTGAGGGCATTGCATTTGAAGGCATGGAATCATTGATTCCACTTCTGGTTGACGAGACAGAAACATTGCTCTCTCGCATGCCGGAAAACACGCAGATTGTCTTTATTGATGAACAACGAATTCGTTCGAGGGCGGCAGATTTGCTAGCGACGAATGAAGAGTTTCTTAATGCATCGTGGTCCAACGCAGCGCTTGGTGGGATCGCCCCCCTACATCATGGTGCAGGAACATACATTTCTTGGGAGGAGCTTAAAGAGGAGATTATTTCGTGCGCTCTAACCTCTGCAGAGTTAAGTTCATTCGGAACAGATTTAGAAGAAGGTGTGCTTTTCTTAGATTATGCAGCTATTGATCCACTACGTGGAGATATAGAGCGCACAGTGGAAGTCTTGCGCCAATCCTTAGAAGAACAGCGGATCGTTGTCTTTGCAACCCACGGGCACGGAATGCTCGAGAGGTATGCAGGAATATTTAGAAGCGCTGACCTTCCAGTACATATTGTTGAAAAACTTGGTGCAACGCCAATAAAGGGCAGTATTTATCTGACTACATCAATCATCACTCATGGCTTTGAAAGTCTTGAAGATCAAATCTTCTTTATGACCGAGCGAGACCTCACGGGAAGCAAAGGAAGTGTTAAAGATGGCGAACGCATGCCATCAAAGCGTAAACAAGCCATTGATCCCTTAGAACTTAAGAGTGGTGATTATGTTGTTCACGAACAACACGGAATCGGTCGTTATGTTGAACTGCTACAGCGCACAGTTGCTGGAGTAACGAGAGAGTATTTGATTATTGAATATGCACCTGCAAAGCGTGGACAACCGGGAGACAGAGTATTTGTTCCAACAGATACTCTTGAACAAGTATCAAAGTATGTTGGCGGTGAAGCTCCAACAGTTCACCGCATCGGTAGTGGTGAATGGCAAAAGGCAAAGGGCCGTGCTCGCAAGGCGGTTCGCCAGATTGCGGGGGAGCTAATCAGGCTATATGCCGCTCGCACTAGTTCTCCCGGCTTTGCGTTCTCTGCAGATACGCCGTGGCAACGCGAACTAGAAGACTCGTTTTCATACATTGAAACACCTGATCAACTTTCAACTATTAATGATGTGAAAGAAGATATGGAGCGCCCATATCCGATGGACCGCATTATCTGTGGTGATGTTGGGTATGGAAAGACTGAGATTGCAATTCGTGCCGCATTTAAAGCGGTCCAAGATGGCAAACAAGTAGCGGTCCTTGTTCCAACTACATTGCTAGTGCAGCAGCACTCAAAGACTTTCGAAGAGAGATATGCAGGTTTTCCTTTAAAGGTCGCTGGACTGTCTCGATTCAATACAGCTAAAGAGAGTAAAGAAATCTTGGCTAATTTGGCAGCAGGATCTGTAGATGTTGTTATAGGTACTCACCGAATACTTTCTAATGATGTGCAGTTTAAAGACCTGGGATTAGTGATCGTCGATGAAGAGCAACGCTTTGGAGTTGAGCAAAAAGAGGCGCTCAAGAAACTGCGCACAACTGTGGATGTTTTAGCCATGTCTGCAACGCCTATTCCGCGCACACTCGAAATGGCCGTGACAGGGATTCGTGAAATGTCCACGATCACAACACCACCTGAAGAGCGCCATCCGATTCTTACCTATGTAGGCCCGGCTGAAGAAGCACAGATTGCGGCAGCAATACATCGAGAATTACTGCGGGATGGGCAAATCTTCTATCTGCACAACCGTGTTGAGAGCATCGATCGTAAAGCGCTGCATTTAAAGGAACTTGTTCCAGAAGCGCGTATTCGTGTTGCGCATGGGCAAATGTCTGAAGGTGAACTGGAAGATGTAATTCTTGCTTTCTGGAACCGTGACTTTGATGTCTTGGTCTGCACGACAATTGTCGAGAGTGGTTTAGATATTCAAAACGCAAACACATTAATTGTTGAGCGAGCAGATCGTTTTGGGCTCTCTCAGCTCCACCAAATCCGTGGTCGCGTTGGTCGCGGCCGTGAGCGTGCCTATGCCTATTTCTTGTATTCAGCAGATGAGCCACTTACTGAATTGGCCCATGAACGCTTAACAACTATTGCAACAAACACGGACCTTGGCTCTGGAATGCGAGTTGCACTCAAAGATTTAGAAATTCGTGGTGCTGGAAATCTATTGGGTGGTGAGCAATCAGGTCACATTGCAGATGTTGGCTTTGATCTTTATATGCGCATGGTGGGTGAGGCGGTTCAGGAATATAAATCAGGAATTATCGAGACAGAGGAAAAGATTTCAGAGTGCAAAGTTGAACTTCCAATTAACGCGCATTTATCCTCAGAGTATGTTCCAGGGGAGAGATTGCGACTTGATTTATATCGTCGCCTGGCGGATGTGAAATCGCCAAGTGATGTTTCATCTATCCAAGCCGAATTAGTAGATCGATTCGGAGAATTACCTGAGGAAGCTAAAGCGCTACTTGGCGTTGCCGCATTGCGCGCCCAAGCAAAATCTGTGAAGTTGACCGAAGTAGTTGTGCAAGGCAAATATCTTCGATTAGCACCATTGGTTTTGCCTGAATCTCGACAGTTACGTCTAACACGTTTGTATCCGGGCTCGCTATATAAAGGTGCAGCAAGCACAGTTTTAGTGGCATTACCTAAGGCTGCCCTGTGGATTCCGTCCCAGAACGCCCCTGTTGTAGTGGATACTTCTCTCCTGGCCTGGGTCGTTGAGGCCCTCACCCAACTAAGCGAAGTACCGAAAGCGAGCTCACAGTGAAGAAAATTCTTGCAATGATCGCAGCAGCAGCACTCTTGTTGACTGGCTGCTCACAAGTTGGAGCAGCAGCAACACTTGGTGATACCAAGATTACTCAAGCAACGGTGCAGGGCAGTATTGAATCAATTCTTGCCGAACGCGCAAAGGTTGATACAACTCAGATGCAGTTAGAAACGGGCGAAGTGCTCAATCGTGGTCAGCTTCGTTTTCACTTATTTAGCGAGATTTTGCGCGAAGTTGGAAAAGACTTAAAACTTGAAGTCACGAAAGCAGAAATCGATACACGACGTGCAAGCATTCTGGAACAAATTGGTGGAGTAGAGGCACTACCCTCAGCGCTAGTTGGTGCGGGAATTGCTCCAGAAGATCTTGATAAATACATCGAAGCTCTTTCATTCTCAGACAAGATCAGCCAGGTAGTTGTAGGCCGCGGTGTCACAGAGGATCAAATTGGAACAGAGATTCAAAAACTTATTGTGGCTAAGGCAAACGAGCTTGGCGTAACAGTAAATCCTCGCTACGGTAAATGGGATCCAACGGTTGCAGACATTGTTGAGAGCGATCCAGCATCTTCAGCTGTAACACCATCAGGTAACTAGTCGGCACCATGCAGGGATCACAGCTTCAACGCCTAGTTGAGGTAATGAATACTTTGCGTTCACCAGGTGGCTGCCCATGGGATGCAGAACAAACACACGAGTCACTCCTTAAGTATTTGCTGGAAGAGTCCTATGAGTTTGTAGATGCTGTGCAATCTGGCAGTCGTGTTGATATGCGCGAAGAGCTTGGTGATGTCCTGCTCCAGGTCTACTTCCACGCTCGGATGGCTGAAGAGCATCCAACAGATCCATTTTCGATAGAAGATGTTGCAGAAGGAATTGCTGACAAATTAATTCGCAGACACCCACATGTATTTGCTGGTGTTGAAGTTCGAGATTCGCAAGAGGTCCTTGAAAATTGGGAAGAAATCAAAAAGAAGGAAAAGGGTCGCACATCGCCGATAGATGGTGTTGCAATGTCACAACCAGCATTGCCTTTGGTTGAAAAATTGTTATATCGCGCAGAGAAATATGGTGTTGAACTCCCTGTTCCTGATTCGGTAACAATCTCAGGAACAGCAGATGAAGAGTTAGTAGGCCAAGCCCTGCTTGCAGTAATTGCCTGGGCACATGCCAACGGGATTGATGCCGAAGCTGCCTTGCGCAAGGAAGCCAGGCGGATCGTCGAAAAGATAGGGCCTTCATAACTCGCGGTAGGATTGGCTTTGTTAAGTAGGGTGCCATTTCAGCGTTGAGGTCGGCCAAAGCATTAAGAACCCAAGGAGAACCGCAATGGCAATTATCGAAGCATTAGCCGCCCGTGAAATTCTAGACTCCCGTGGAAATCCAACGGTTGAAGTTGAAATTGAATTAGAAGATGGCACACAAGCACGCGCTGCAGTTCCAAGCGGTGCATCAACTGGTGCATTTGAAGCTGCTGAACTCCGAGATGGTGGCAAGCGTTACCTTGGTAAGGGCGTGGAAAAGGCAGTTGCTTTTGTTAATGATGAAATTGCTCCAGAGATAATCGGTTTTGATTCACAAGATCAGCGTCTAATCGATGCAGCGATGATCGAGCTAGATGGCACAAAGAACAAGTCACGACTTGGCGCGAATGCAATTCTTGGTGTTTCCTTGGCTGTTGCTAAGGCATCAGCTGAATCTGCTGATCTTTCCTTGTTCCGCTACTTAGGTGGGCCAAACGCCCATGTGCTACCAGTGCCAATGATGAACATTCTCAATGGTGGTGCGCACGCAGATACCAATGTTGATATTCAAGAGTTTATGATCGCACCAATTGGTGCACCGACTTTCCGCGAATCAGTTCGCTGGGGTGCTGAGATCTATCACGCACTTAAAGCTGTTCTAAAAAAGCGCGGCCTTGCAACCTCAGTTGGCGATGAAGGTGGCTTTGCGCCAAACCTTGATAGCAACCGCGCAGCCCTTGATTTAATTCTAGAAGCAATTGAGGCTGCAGGATTTAAGCCAGGTACTGAAATCGCACTTGCGATGGATGTTGCTGCAACTGAGTTCCATGAGAACGGTAAGTACAAGTTTGAAGGCGCGTTGAAGTCTTCTGATGAAATGATTGCCTATTACACATCTCTTGTAGATGCCTACCCAATCGTTTCCATTGAAGACCCCCTGAATGAAGAAGACTGGGCTGGCTGGACGCAGATGACGCAGGTCCTTGGTTCACGCATCCAGATCGTTGGAGATGACTTATTTGTTACTAACCCTGAGCGTCTTGCAAAGGGAATTGCTGGAAATACCGCAAACGCGCTTTTGGTTAAGGTAAATCAAATCGGAACGCTGACAGAGACAATCGATGCTGTTGAGATGGCACACCGTGCTGACTACCGCACGATGATGAGCCACCGTTCAGGTGAAACAGAAGACACCACAATTGCTGACTTAGCCGTTGCTCTTAACTGCGGTCAGATCAAGACAGGTGCGCCAGCGCGCACAGAACGCGTTGCAAAATACAACCAACTTCTTCGCATTGAAGAAGAATTAGCTGAGGGTGGGCGTTATGCAGGTCGCGATGCATTCCCACGTTTCAAGGCGTAAGAAAAAGTCATGGCACGCCGTCAACTTCGATTTGGTCGTCGACGTTCCTCTAATCGTCTTTTATCCTTAATAGCCCTTGTCTTCATTTTTACATTAACGATTGCTCCGCCCGTGAAGAATTACTTCACGCAAAGAGCACAAATAAATGCTTTAAAGTCACAGCTATCTGCAGATAGTTCTGCCTTGCAGAAAGCTCGAGAGGAGTTACTGCTCTGGCAGGATCCTGAATTTATTAAAACTCAGGCGCGCGAGCGGCTGCACTTTGTTTTGCCAGGTGAGCGTCAATACATTGTGATTGAAGGTGAAAACACTGAGGCGCAAAACGGCACAACAAAAATCGCTAGCGCACTTGTCGATGGGCAGCCTTGGTATGCGCGTCTGATTGCATCAATTAGCGAAACTGGAAATTAATGCGCGAAGCAACCCAATCAGATCTTGATTGCATTCAAACCCAATTAGGTCGCACACCCCGAGATGTTCATGCAATTGCCTATCGCTGCCCATGTGGCAAGCCGGCCGTTGTTGAAACACCACCTCGACTAGAAGATGGCACACCTTTCCCAACCTTCTATTACGCAACCTGCCCTCGCTTAACAGCGGTGATTTCTACCCTTGAAACAACTGGGTTAATGGGTGAAATGAATGAGCGTCTGGAAACTGATGCGGAATTGGCAGGGGCCTATCACGCAGCCCATGATGATTACATTGCATCACGTTCGGCCCTTGGTATTGATGTTCCTGAAGTAGACAATGTTTCTGCTGGCGGAATGCCTAATCGCGTTAAGTGTTTACATTCACTCGTAGCACATTCTCTTGCAGCAGGTCCGGATGTGAATCCACTCGGTGATGAAGCGTTAGCTAAATTGCCAGAGTGGTGGAAGAACAATCCATGCGAGTAGCAGCAATTGATTGTGGAACTAACTCAATTCGCCTTCTGATTGCAGATATAGATGGAAGTTCATTCCGTGAAGTTGTGCGGGACATGGAGATTGTTCGACTAGGTCAAGGTGTTGATCAAACAGGTCAGTTTCATCCAGATGCAATTGCCCGCACACTGTCAGCGGTCGACAAGTTCGCAGCAGAGATTGCAAAGCGCGGGGTTGAAAAGATTAGATTTTGTGCCACCAGTGCGACAAGAGATGCAACCAATCGACATCTCTTTGTGGATGGTGTGAGAGAGCGCTTAGGTATCGAACCTGAAGTGATCAGTGGGGATGAAGAAGCAGCCCTTTCCTTTGCTGGAGCAATACAAGATTTAGATCCTTCGAATAGTCCTTTTCTGGTGATAGATATTGGTGGGGGCTCGACTGAATTCGTATTTGGCACAAGCAGCGTAGAAGCTGCCCGAAGTGTCAACATTGGTTGTGTGCGAATGTCAGAGCGTCACTTTGCAAATGACCCCGCAACAGCAGCGCAAGTTGAATTAGCTCGAACAGATATACAGGCAGCTATCGTGCAAGCAGCAGCCGAAGTGCCTATTACACACGCAAAAACCCTAGTGGCGGTGGCGGGCACAGCAACAACAGTTGCAGCAGCAGCTCTAGACCTGAGTGAATATGATCGTTATGCAATTCACTTGGCACGTATTTCTGCCACACAAGTTCATGAAGCATCAGCCATGTTTTTAACAAGCAATCGTGAACAACGCTTAGCACTTGGCTATATGCACCCAGGTCGCGTTGATGTGATTGCAGCAGGTGCACTTGTTCTCTCAGAGATTATGAAGGCAACAGGTGCAACAGAGTTTGTTGCCTCTGAATCAGATATTTTGGATGGAATGGCTAGATCGCTTGTTAAAGGCTAAATCTTTACCTCTTCTCGATCAAGAAATTGTTGGTTGTCGCAAATGCCCTCGCCTCGTGCAATGGCGAGAAGAAGTCGCGGTTGTGAAGAGAAAGTCTTATGAAGATCAAGATTATTGGGGTAAAGCGATACCAGGATTTGGATCTAATAAACCAAAGTTGTTAATCGTTGGATTGGCACCTGGAGCACATGGAGCAAACAGAACGGGTCGAATCTTCACAGGTGATTCATCTGGATATTGGCTCTATGGCGCACTCCATAAAATTGGAATAGCAAAAATCCCAACAAGCACATCAATAGATGATGGACAAAAGCTAAAGGACACCAGAATCATTTGCGTTGTTAGATGCGCACCTCCTGGAAACAAACCACTGAATGAAGAGCGTGATATGTGTTCGCCATATTTTCTGCGAGATTTAGAACTATCGATCTCAACAACTAGGGCCATCGTTGGCTTGGGTTCATTTGCATGGGATGGGATTTTCAAGACCTTAAAGCAAATGGGTCATCCCATTAAGAAAGTGAAGTTTGCCCATGGGGCAACATTGAAATACAGCCATGAAGGCCGTGAATACTTGTTATTAGCCAGTTATCACCCAAGCCAGCAGAACACCTTTACAGGAAAGCTGACCCGCCCCATGCTGGAATCTGTACTCAAAAAGGGCGGTAGATTTGCCTCCGTTGTTCAATAGTTAGAAATGCCCCGATAGCCCAATGGCAGAGGCAGAGGACTTAAAATCCTCCCAGTGTGGGTTCGACCCCCACTCGGGGCACAATTGCAGTCTATTTAGTTATCTTCGTGCGTGAATTATCCCAAATGCTTTATGTTTGAGGCATGAAGTTTACGAAAATTGCACTCATTGCCACCCTGTTCTCGACATTGGCTCTCTCAGGCTGCTCTAGTGGCTCTTCCGGAGAAGATTCTGATGAGTACAAAATGAATCAGTATTACGACTGCGTTCAGCGCTATGAGAGCAAAGCTATTTATACATCAGATGAGATCGAGAACGTTTGCGGCGGACTTCGTCCCTAAAACTAGAAAGCGGTAACCATGGAAACAGTCGGAGATTACATTTCACTAATCTTTCTCTTGGTATTTGGTCTCTGGATTGGATCAATAATCCATACCTACTACATGCGACAGATTCTCACTGAAATCAAAAAAATGAATCAAAGCACCCCCGTCGTTCCTGTAGTTCCTCCAAAAAAAGTCACATCTTCCCTAATGTATTGCTCAGATTGCGATACCGGATATCGAGCCGATCGATCTGCCTGTCCTGAATGTGGTGGCACCAATCGTTATCTAAAGAATGGATAGCTAGTAGCGTCTTTCTTGAATTCGAAACAATGCAGTCAATTAATCAGTGATCGGAGAAATCATGAGTAGTAGTCAAATGGTTGGAATAAGAATAGGTTGCATGGCATTAGGTTGGGCCATTGGCTCAGCACTTTTTGGAACAGAAGCAGTTTGGCTTGGGGATATCAAGAGTTTTATTTGGTGCGGATTTGCTGGTGGCTGTATTGGCATTTTGTTAACCACGCAGAAATAATAATGTTTTCAAGCAAGCTGACTAATCAATATTCGACTTATGCAATTCTTCCCATCCGGCCCGGCTACTCAGAATAACTGCTCCAATCCAGACAGCTCCTGCTAAAAATTGCAGGAAAGGATTCCCTGTGCAGTTGTCACCATATTGAAAACAATCCTGCTCATTGACAAATTCAAGGCTAATGTTCCACAGGAAAACAGCAAGGGTGATGCCGGTTAATTGAATGAATAGAAATCTAACAAATGCACGAACTGCATGAGTTGTTCGATTTTGCGCCCGGACGAGATCTTCTAAAGTCGTTTCGGTGCTGGAATTTGCTCTTGGCATCTTGCCGACAGGTGGTTTCTCAGCAGCTTTTGCTTGACTTCTAGCAGCGCACCCAGGGCACTTGCTGATGAGATCTGCGCGATAAAATCGACCACATTGGTTGCACGGTACGGGCGCTGTATTCCAGACGTTTGATTTCGATTTACTCATGCAGCAAATATACGCTCAGATGTGAATTCAACCTCAGAAATGACCATTCAGGCCCAACTTTTAGCTGATGGCAAGCCAAGACTCTAAGCATCCTTTAATCAAGCTAAACAGACTTTGATTGGCAAGGTAAGAATCTTGACCGTACGATTATGGTGCTTAACAACCGCCGGAGATTCTGGCGGACCTAAAGAAGGAGAAAAAAGATATGCGCAGTTCAAACCCTGTTCTTGGACGGGCGTTTAATCAGCGTGGTTACGCTGCATTTGATCCGAGCACAATTAACTCAGACCCAGCAGCGCTAGAGAATTTGTATAACGCACCTGCCGCATCATCGATGCGCACAGGTCGTATGACAATTGATGATGTTGTTACACGTACAGCAATCTTGTTTGCAGTACTTGTTTCAGTTGGCGCAGTTGCCTGGACACTTAACTTCGGAGCCACGGCATTATTGTTCGGCTTCATCGGTGGATTTGTTCTTGCAATGGTAAATGTCTTCAGCAAGACCGTTAAGCCAGCACTTGCAATTGCATACGCAGCTTGCCAGGGACTTGCTCTTGGAACAATTTCACATATGTATAACACTATCTATGATGGCATTGTTAGCCAGGCAGTCCTTGTGACAATTAGCGCCTTTGCAGGAATGCTCTTTGCTTACAAGAGTGGACGCATTCGCGTCACACCTAAGTTCACTAAGGTTCTAACTACTGCCCTAATCGGCTACTTAGTCCTTGGCCTTGTTTCATTTGTTGCCTTCATGTTCACAGGCTCAAGTGTCTATAACGTAGGTGGACTTGGATTGATTATTGCAACTGGTGGAATGGTTCTAGCAGCCTTCTTCTTAATCCTAGATTTTGATTCAATTCAAAGCGGAATCGCAGCGGGAGCCCCTGAATCAGAGTCATGGAGAGCAGCATTTGGTCTTATGGTGACAATTGTCTGGCTCTATATGGAAGTACTTCGTGTGCTTTCTATTTTGCGTGGCAATGACTAATTAAAGATCTTCATCGAGGGGCTTCAGGTTATTTACCTGGGGCCCTTCGACATTTCTGGTCTCAGGAATTTTGTATACAAGTGCAAGTGCGATTAGGAAAATACCTGCAGAGAAACCAAATGCGGCTCTATAGGAATACACATCTGAGATCCAACCAATAATAATTGGCCCAAAGATCATTCCCGCATCCCCCGCCATCTGGAAAATGGCAATTACTTTGCCGCCTCTTCCTTTAATGACATCGCCAACCATGCTGGCCGGAGTTGTCGAAAGGAAAGCGCCACCAAAGCCTAAGACGATCATCGAGAGCAAGAACATCCAGGCATTGAGAGAGAATGTAAGTATCAAGACTCCAACAAAGACGATATTGGCACCAACTATTGAAGCGGCGCGACGCCCCCTTTGATCAGAGAATCGGCCAGCCTTGAGAAGAATTAATCCTTGAACAATTGCAGATATTGCAAAGCCATAACCAACTACGGCTGTTGTCGAATCTAATTCTTCAGTAACAAAAACAGGCAGGATCGAGGCTCGCATTCCAAAAAAGACCCATGTGCCAATAAATGCCAAAACAAGTGCGATTCGGTATGCGGGCATGGCCAATGCTTCCCGAATCGTTGTTGCAGCCTCATCGCTCTGACTCTGTTTCTTTACACCAATTGAATCACCTTTAAGAAAGAAAAGAGCAACTAAGCCTGAACAGAACAATAGAATCGAGTAGACAAAAAATGGTGCTCTTAATGAAATAACAGATAACAAACCACCAATTGCAGGTCCGGCCATTCCTCCAACGATGAAAGAGCCTTGATAAACAGATTGCACTTGTCCACGTTGATCATCACGAACTGATCGCAAAATTACCGAACTTGCAGCCACTGAAAACATGGATGAGCCCAAGCCACCTGCTGCTCTAAAGAAAAGAAGCTGTTCATAGGTTTGCGCAACTCCAGCTAAGAAAGTAAAAAGAGAAACCATAAATACACCAGTTGAGAAAACTGCTCTTTCGCCGAAACGGTCAACCATGGAGCCTGAAATAAGACCCGAACAAAAACGGGTTATCGCAAAGGCGGAGACCATCAAACCTATAGCAGCATTGTTAACGCCAAATGATTTAGCAAAAACTGGGATTGCTGGCATAACGATGCCAAAGCCAACTGCAACAAAAAAGGATGCTGCAATGAGAATGGAGACCTCGCGTGGGAAATCTTTAAAAGGGGAGCGGATCAAGCCGAGTACCCTTGTATAAAAGCAAAATTTAGGCAGTTAAGGGACACGGGAGTAAGGTTAGCGCGTGAAATCAGTTATCGCCGAACACTTAGTAAAGACATATAGCAAAGGCGAGGTCGTTGCTCTCAATGACTTGTCTCTAGATGTCGAAGAAGGCACTGTTTTAGGCGTACTTGGCCCAAATGGCGCAGGGAAAACAACAACTGTGAGAATTCTTGCCACATTGTTAAAACCAGATTCTGGGCATGCAACTGTTGCAGGTATTGATGTCATTAAGCATCCAGACAAGGTTCGCGAACTTATTGGCTTATCTGGTCAATATGCAGCAGTTGATGAGACATTAACAGGCTGGGATAACTTGGTGATGTTTGGACGTCTGTACCACTTAGGTCGCCAGCCATCTATTGATCGCGCCAATGAGTTGTTAGAGCGCTTTGATTTAACTGAAGCTGCTCGTCGCCCTATCAAAACCTATTCAGGTGGAATGCGCCGCCGACTTGATTTAGCTGCTTCATTAATTGTTAAGCCAAAGATTTTATTCTTAGATGAGCCAACAACTGGCTTGGATCCGCGCGGTCGTCAAGACATGTGGGGAGTCATCCAAGATTTGGTAAAGGGCGGCGTAACACTGTTACTGACCACGCAATACCTTGAAGAAGCAGATCAACTAGCCGATGAGATTGCAGTTATTGATCACGGAAAAGTTATTGCCCGCGGAACATCTGATGCTTTGAAAAAGCAGGTAGGTGGAGAGCGCTTAGAGATCACCGTTGAAAATGAAGATATTCCAGTTGCGCAAGAAATCGTTGCTCGTATTAGTGGAAACACAACACATCTTGATCTTCGAACTATTAGCGCTCCTGTGTTAACAGGATCAGTTGCCTTGATGGATACTCTGCGAGCCCTAGATGAGGCCAAGATTCACCCACTAGACATCGGATTAAAGCGACCATCCCTAGATGATGTTTTCTTGTCCCTAACAGGCCACGTTGCCGAAGAAATTGTTGAAGAGCCCATTAAGAAAAAGAGAGGCGGCAAGAAATGAAGTATGCAATCAGTGATGTTTTAACAATCACCAAGCGCCAACTATTGCAGCTTGCCCGAGTTCCAGAGATATTAGTTTTCTCAACAATCCAGCCTGTCATGTTTGTTCTCTTGTTCCGTTTTGTCTTTGGCGGATCCATTGCTTCAGACCAGCCAGGTGGTTATGTGCAGCTATTGATGCCCGGAATCTTCGTGCAAACTGTTGCCTTCACCTTGGCCTCAACTGCAATTGGCTTAGCAGAAGATATGAAAAAGGGATTGATCGATCGCTTTAGATCACTACCAATTTCAAGAGGCGCTGTAATCATTGGTCGCACATTTGGCGACGCACTCCTTAATATTTTGGTCCTTGTTGTGATGGCGTTGGCAGGCTTTGCCGTGGGTTGGCGCCCAACATCAGGCATTCTGCAGACCACTTTGGCCTTCTTGTTCTTATTTATGTTTGGTTATGCATTGTCGTGGATAGGCATTTTGGTTGGACTTTCAGTCAAGGAAGCACGAACAGTCCAAAGCGTTGGATTCCTAGTTACTTTTCCTTTGACATTCTTATCTAACGCATTTGCCCCAACTACTGGAATGCCACGAGCGCTGCAGTACTTTGCTGAATGGAACCCAGTTTCAACGATGGTTGCAGCATGCCGTCAATTATTTGGTCTGGAGAACAGATTTGGCGCTACCGCTGATTCATGGCCAAGCCAATATCCTCTTGAAACTTCATTGTTCTATATGGTGCTTTTGATGGTGATCTTTATTCCGCTGAGTATTAGAAAATATAAAAACTTCTCTAGCTAATTGATTGTGGTTGCAGATTAGGCGTAAAACTCAGCGGCCACAATCTCAACTGAGATTTCCCGGCCGTTAGGTGCGGTGTAAGAAACCTTTGCGCCAATCTCTTGATTGAGCACAGCAGCCCCTAGTGGCGACTTCTCGCTGTACACATCTAGATCGCCAGATGAAATCTCGCGAGACCCAATCAAAAAATTCATTTCATCACCAGCGATGATGGCGGTAACAACCATTCCTGCACCAACTTTTCCATCAGCACTAGCTGGTGGAGATCCGATGTGGGCGTTATCAAGCATCTGCTTTAACTGACGAATGCGTGCTTCCATCTTGCCTTGCTCATCACGGGCTGCGTGATATCCACCGTTTTCTTTTAAGTCACCTTCAGCTCGGGCTGCTTCTATCTTTGCAGTCACTTCTTTGCGGCCAGGACCTTCAAGTTGGGTCAGCTCACCACGCAAGCGATCTGCAGCTTCTTGGGTCAGCCATGTCTGTGTCATAAGGCGTAAAGGTACTGGTTATTTACTTGACGCGACAAGTTGAGACGTCAGCATTGACAGCCAGATTACGCGTGGGAACCACGCTGACCAGTTCAACTTTCTCTTGTCCTGCGGGGATTTCTACATCAATTTGTCCAACGATGTCTTTATAGAAATCACGTGCAATTACAGTGCAGATACTTGTTGCCTCTGCGCTGTTTCGCTCAACGGAGTATCGAACACTGACTGCTCGATCACTATCTACGGTAAATGAAATGAGCTGGACGCGGATCTCTGGATTTGAGTGATACAAACCAGCCCATGTAATCCAGCCAACACCGACAATTGCGGTAATAACGGCAACGGCTATCCAGCTACGAGGCCTTTTCACCCCATAGCGCTCGTTGTAGTCAAACGGCTCACGCTTTTGCATGGGATGATTATGGCATGACTAAAGACATTGATATGGGTGCGGCCGGCTCCTTAACCGTTGCTTTGCTAGTCATCGCTTTTGCATTCTTGATGCGAAGTTTTTATAAGCGCTTCATGGGCATAGATCGAAGCGATGACTCCAGCAAGTAATTTTTTTACCAAAGCTTTTCAAGCAGTTGCCGTTGTTTTGGTTGCTGCGATTTTTGTTGGACTTGGTATGTGGCAGTTAGAACGCGCTGCGGAGTTAAAAGAGAGTTTAAAGGTTGCGACAACAATTGATACAAATATTGTTTCTTTAGAATCAGTGACGGCGCCTCGTGAATCAATACCTGCAACCGCATTAAACAAAACTGTTTCTGTTTCAGGGTATTACATTGCAAACTTTAGAGCTCCTAATCAAGTAGATGGAAATGGAGTGGTCTCTGATTGGGAAGTTGCACTTTTACAGGTTGGAACCCAATCGGCAATATTGGTGGTTCGAGGATTATGGTCAGAGCGTTTACTCAATCCAGATATCCAGCAATCCATGATTATTGATATTCAAGGCCTATTGGTGGCTAGCCAATATGAAGAGCGTGCAGAAAATAGCGCAGGGGTGATATCTCGACTTGATAGCGCAGTTGTCACATCACTAACAGATCTTGATTTATACGATGGCTATGTATTGGCCAGCAGCGAAGCAACTAGAACCGGGGCCCTTGATCGCACCCGAGTTACTCCTGAAAAGCTGACCTCACGGATTCCTGGTTTCTATTGGCAACACCTTTCTTATGTTGTGATCTGGTGGCTTTTGGCAGGTGTGGTGCTGTTCCTACCCTTCTATCGTCGTAGAGTTACCCCATGAGCGGTGCAATCAAGAGATTTAGAATCATGGCGGTAGTCGCTGGAGTTATGTCCCTGCTGCTGTGGTTTGTTGATCTGCCAGTGGCGTATTTGTTTAATAACGAGGATTGGAAGTCCAAGGTCGAGTGGATCCCCATTGTCCATGGTTGGGTTTATGCGGCATATGTTCTGACCGCAATCCAATTTGCGACCAAAGCACGCTGGAGTTATAAAAAGATGCTCTGGTTAATTCTTGCCGGCACTTTGCCAATCGCATCATTTGCCGCGGAGCGCAGAGTTGTTCGCCAGTATTCGTAAATTAATTAAGTCTCTTATCTACCCACTCTATGAGTGGCGTTTAGTTCGATCTTTGGATTTTTCAAAGACCCCGCATCACGTTGGTGTCATCCTTGATGGCAATCGTCGTTGGGCCAAATCAAATCCGACGGTTAATGATCCACATGGCCACAAAGCAGGTGCCAGCAAGATCATTGAGTTCCTGGGGTGGTGTGAGGAATCAGATGTGAAGGTAGTGACCCTCTGGTTGCTCTCGACGGATAATTTCAAAAGGTCCCAAGAAGAGATTGATGATTTACTAAAAATTATTGGCAATACAGTTGATGAGCTATCTGCAACTGGACGCTGGAATATCAAGGCGGTCGGTGCTTTGGATCTATTGCCCTCATGGTTAGCTGACAAATTAACTGCTCTTAAGCCAATTCGCACAGATGGCGTCGAAGTCAATGTTGCCATTAGCTATGGTGGCCGCCGCGAAATCGTTGACGCTGTTAAAAGTTACATGGGTGAGGAGGTAGCTGCTGGCCATTCACTAGCTGATGCCGCCGCCTCATTAAGTATCGAAGATATTTCAAAGTTTTTATACACCGCCGGCCAACCAGACCCTGAATTATTGATCCGCACATCTGGGGAACAACGACTCGGCGGCTTCTTGTTATGGCAAAGTGCGTTATCTGAGTTCTATTTTTGTGAGGCCTATTGGCCAGATTTTCGTCGAGTAGATTTCCTACGTGCCTTGCGTTCTTACTCTGTGAGAAAGCGCCGTTTTGGTTCATAAATCGAACCCTAAAATTAACTTTTACTTATCGCGTGTCTGCACAAAAAACTGACTTCTCAGTTCTACCTTTTATTTATCCGAAGCACACCCGACGATCACAATTAAATCTAGGAGCAAGCATTGGCTTCAAAAGGTCAAAAATCCAAGAAAACCTTTGTTTTAGATACCAGTGTTTTACTCGCAGATCCCGGGGCGCTTTATAGGTTTGCCGAACATGAAGTCATTATTCCTATCGCAGTTATTGGTGAGTTAGAAAGTAAACGAGACCACCCAGAGCTTGGTTACTTTGCCCGAGCAGCTCTGCGGGCACTAGATGATCTACGCATTACCCATGGTCGACTAGATAAAGCCTTAACCATTACCCCTGAAGGTGGCACCCTTTCAGTCGAGCTCAATCACACCGATCTTTCAACCTTGCCACACGGTTTCTTGCGAGATGGCACTAATGATTCCAGAATCTTGGCGATTGCAAAAAACCTCATGTCTGATGGCAAGGAGGTTGTCCTTGTTACTAAGGACCTTCCACTTCGAGTCAAAGCCTCATCTGTCGGAGTCGAGGCCCAGGAGTATTTGGCTGAACTTGTTTCTAACAGCGGCTGGACCGGAATCGAAGAGATCAATGTCAGCCACAGCGTGATCGATGATTTATATGCCAGCGATTTTGCAGATCATGAATCTGCCCACCAACTTCCAGTCCACACCGGAATAGTTTTGCACTCTGAAAAGGGGAGCGCTTTAGCCAGAGTGAGCCCTGATAAACGTTTGAAGTTGGTTCGTGGGGATCGCCAAGCTTTTGGACTCCATGGCCGAAGCGCAGAACAAAGAATCGCACTAGACATTCTTTTGGATGAGTCCATTGGAATTGTTTCTTTAGGCGGCCGGGCCGGAACTGGAAAGTCAGCCCTTGCTTTGTGCGCCGGACTTGAAGCGGTAATGGAAAAGCGTCTTCATAAGAAGGTAGTTATCTTCCGCCCCTTGTATCCAGTCGGTGGCCAAGAGCTGGGATACTTGCCAGGATCTGAAGGCGAGAAGATGTCGCCCTGGGCCCAAGCAGTTTTTGACACCTTGGGGGCATTGGTGAGCCAAGCGGTGATTGATGAGATCATCGCCAGAGGCCTGATCGAGGTTTTACCCCTTACCCACATCCGTGGTCGCTCTCTCCATGACTCCTTTGTCATTGTCGATGAAGCCCAATCCTTAGAGCGAGGCGTCTTGTTGACGGTCCTGTCTCGAATTGGCCAGGCATCTCGAGTCATCTTGACCCACGATGTTGCCCAGCGAGACAACCTTCGGGTTGGCCGCCATGACGGTGTTGTCGCGGTGGTTGAAACCTTGAAGGGACATGAGCTCTTTGCCCACGTCACCTTGACCCGAAGCGAGCGCTCGCCGATCGCTGCCCTAGTAACTGAATTGCTGGAAGGTCCTGTCGGGAACTAGTTTGTAAATCAGGCACAGCGCAAGTACATCGGGCCTTAAAAACCGAGCAAATCAATCTCACAGTCACATTTCGGGCATTTCGGACATTCCCCTATCTGACCTGCGGTTTTACCTATCCACAGGTTGGTCAGATCCTGAGAGTTTGCGACTCCCGCGGGCTTTGATTTGCCGATGAGCCCTAACTACCGCACCATAAAGGCATTCCCCTTTAGTACTCAAGCCTCATTTGAGGCTGATGGCTTATGGGCAGAAACCGCGGGTGAGGATCTGCGGGTTAGAGATGAATGGAAGGAGAACAGAACGTGAAGACAGCCTTGTTAAAAAGATCTAAGAAGTCAGTAGCGATCTGGGGGGCCACCACCGCCTTGCTACTTGTAGCAACAATTCTTCCGACAGCTAACGCCCTTGAAATCGCTACCCCTTCTGAAGTCGAGCTAGATGTCACCAAGAGCTCGGCAGTTGTCGAGCCGGTTGAATCAGCTGCCCAATTATTTGGTGAGGATGATTTGGCCGCAACCGCGTCAGGTGCGATCTTCTCCTCTGAACTTGCCTTGGTATCAACGGTCAGCCGTCAGGTCGAATTAGCCCGCACCCCAATCGGTGCCAAGAAGGTCGCAAAAGCAATTTTAATTAACGAATACGGCTTTAGCGAAAAAGAGTACAAGTGTCTGAACACCTTGTGGACCAAGGAGAGTCATTGGAACTACAAGGCTCGTAATAAGAGTTCTGGTGCCCATGGAATTGCTCAGGCCTTGCCTGCTAGCAAGATGAATGTGGTCTCAACAGATTGGCGCACAAACCCAGTGACACAAATTCGCTGGGGTCTTCGCTATATCAGCATTCGCTATGAGACACCGTGCAAGGCTTTGGCCAAGCACAAGCGCAGTAACTATTACTAGGCCGAATTAAACTTCGGGTTTTAAACCTATCGAGACCAATTTTGAGGTCTCTGCAAAGAAATCATTGCCCTTGTCATCAACAACAATGAAGGCTGGGAAATCAACAACATCGATCTTGTAGACCGCTTCCATTCCGAGTTCTTCAAAATCTAAGACCTCAACTTTTTTGATGCAATCTTGAGCAAGGCGGGCTGCTGGTCCACCGATTGATCCAAGATAGAAACCACCGTGTGATTTGCACGCATCTGTTACAGACTTTGATCGGTTGCCCTTTGCCAGCATCACCATAGATCCGCCATGGGATTGGAAGTAATCAACATATGAATCCATGCGGCCTGCAGTTGTTGGTCCAAAGGAACCAGATGCATATCCTTCAGGAGTTTTTGCAGGGCCTGCGTAATACACAGCGTAATTCTTTAAGTATTCAGGCATTGGTTTGCCCGCATCCATGTCAGCTTTGATCTTTGCATGGGCAAGGTCTCTAGCCACAACTAATGTGCCGGTCAATGAAAGACGGGTTTTTACTGGGTGCTTTGAAAGCTCAGCTAAAACCGCTGCCATTGGCTGATTTAAATCGATTGCAACAACATCATCTTTGAGATGCTCATCGGTTGTTTCCGGCAAGAACTGTGCAGGATCCCGCTCTAGGACTTCTAGGAAAATACCATCCTTGGTGATCTTGGCCTTTGCTTGGCGATCTGCAGAACATGACACAGCGATTGCAATCGGCAGTGATGCACCATGTCGTGGCAGGCGAACAACCCGAACATCGTGGCAGAAGTACTTGCCACCAAATTGTGCGCCAATTCCTAAGGTGCGGGTGAGCTCTAGCACCTTTTGTTCCAGTCCAGGATCTCGGAAACCATGGCCGGTGGCAGCACCGCCTGATGTTGGTAATGAATCTAAGTACTTAGTACTTGCTAGCTTTGCAGTCTTTACGGTGGCTTCGGCACTTGTTCCGCCAATGACAATTGCCAAGTGATAAGGAGGGCACGCCGCTGTTCCAATCGAGCGCAACTTTTCATCCAACCAATTCATAAATGAGGTTGGGTTTAGGACAGCCTTTGTCTCTTGATAGAGAAATGATTTATTGGCACTGCCGCCACCCTTGGCAATAAACATAAAGTTGTACTCATCTTGATGGTCACTATCTGCATAGATCTCGATTTGGGCAGGCAGGTTGTTGCCCGTGTTTTTCTCTTCCCATGTTGTGACAGGGGCCATCTGGGAGTAGCGAAGGTTGAGTTGGGTGTAGGCATCGTAGATACCTTGAGATATTGCCACTTCATCTTTGCCAGTTGTTAGAACGTATTGACCCTTTTTACCCATAACCAGGGCGGTGCCTGTGTCTTGGCACATCGGCAAGATGCCACCAGCAGCAATGTTGGCATTTTTTAAAAGATCAATGGCCACGAAGCGATCATTAGGTGAGGCCTCTGGATCTTTAACAATATTAGTTAGCTGCTGCAGGTGCTCTGCGCGAAGGTAATGGTTAATGTCATGGATGGCCTCTTGCGTTAGCTTTTCAAGTGCTGCTGGTTCAATTTGTAAGAACTCTTTATCACCATGCTTTACAACACTTACGCCCTCTTTACTGACAAGGCGGTACTGAGTTGTGTCCGCACCTAGTGGTAATAAATCAGAGTATGAAAAATTTGGCATCAGATTACTCAGGCTTTACCGCATCAAGTTTTTTCTTTGCTCCATCTAGCCATTCCTGACAGATCTTGGCTAACTCTTCGCCGCGCTCCCACAACTTCAATGACTCTTCTAAGGTTGCGCTGCCCTCTTCTAAGGATTCGACAACTTGGGCTAGTTCATCTCTGGCTGCTTCATAGGAGATCTTCTTGGCTTCACTCATGTGCTAAATCTACTCTCTCTTTACGCGCCTGTGGCTGTGGCTTGTGTCTCGCCCTTAGCAAGGCGAAGGCGCAATAGATCGCCTTGTTTCAACTTCTTTGGATCTGTGACGATCTGCCCATCTGCTAACTGAACAACTGAATACCCACGATCCAAAGTTGCTTGCGGGGAGAGTGCGCGAACTCGCGCCCTTATTTGCTTGAGCTCTTCCTTGGCCAACTTTAATGAAGCCCCAAAGGAGCGGTTTGATCTATCGCGCAGCCCAGCAATGATTTCAGCCCTCGTTGTAATCAATACCTGCGGGTCCTTCATAACAGGGCGGTTCTTTAAGTTGGTAATTCTGGTTACTTCTAGATCGATGCGATTAACCAGTGTGCGGCGGGCGCGATCTCGCATCGCACCGATCATTGCGATTTCCTCGGCAATATCCGGGACAACTCTCTTGGCCGCATCCGTCGGAGTTGATGCTCGGTAATCTGCCACTAAATCTAAAAGCGGGGAATCTTTTTCATGGCCGATGGCAGAGACAATTGGCGTTATGCACGATGCTGCCAATCGCACCAAAGTCTCATCGCTAAACGGCAGTAGATCTTCAAAGGAGCCACCACCGCGGGTAATGATGATGACCTCAACATCTTTATTGGCTTCTAATTCGCGCAAGGCATCTGAGACCTCAGATACCGCAGCTGCTCCTTGCACAGTGACTTCACGAATTTCAAATTGCACACTGGGCCAACGACGCTTTGCATTTTCAACAACATCTTTTTCTGCATCGGTGTTTCGACCACAGATCAGACCAATAACTTTAGGTAGCAACGGTAGTGCAACTTTTCGATCTGAATCAAAAAGTCCTTCAGCGGCCAGCAGGTTTTTAAGTGCTTCAAGTCGTGCTAATAATTCGCCCACACCAACTTGGCGGATTTCACGGGCAGAAAAAGAGAGGGAACCATTTTTGGTATACCAAGATGGTTTTGCATATAAAACAACTCGTGCGTTGTCAGGCAATGGCTTAACGGTTGCAATCACCGACTTGTGGCACATGACCGAGATCGACATATCTACCGATGTGTCGCGCAGGCGCATAAATGCCATCATTCCGCTGCGTTCATTTAATTCGCTGATTTCGCCTTCGATCCAGATAGGACCTAGCCGATCAACATAATCCTTGATCGCTTCAGAGACGACTCGAACCGAGGCAGGAGCTTCGCTTGAAGTTTCGAACATGACATCAGCCTAATAGACTGACCCCATGACTAAGAGAGTTCTACTGGCAGCGCCTCGCGGATATTGCGCAGGGGTGGATCGAGCCGTCGTTACTGTAGAAAAAGCATTGGCTCTCTATGGCGCACCTGTCTATGTGCGAAAGCAGATCGTGCACAACGTCCACGTTGTTGCCTCCTTGGAAGCAAAGGGTGCGATCTTCGTGGAAGAAACTGATGAAGTTCCAGAGGGCAAGACAGTTGTTTTCTCTGCCCACGGAGTTTCACCACTTGTTCATGAGCAAGCAGCAGCTCGTAATCTAAAAACTATTGATGCAACCTGTCCCTTGGTGACCAAGGTTCACCACGAGGTTCGCCGCTTTGCTACTGAGGACTCTGAAATTTTGCTTATCGGTCACCATGGCCACGAAGAAGTTGAAGGCACAGCAGGTGAAGCACCAGATCGTGTTCGCATCGTCGATGGATTAGATGGCGCTCGCACGATCCAACCAACACCTGGCAAGAACTTAGTCTGGCTATCGCAAACAACATTATCTGTCGATGAAACCATGGAAGCCGTTGCAATCTTAAAAGAGCGTTTTCCAGAGATTCAGGCACCACCTAGTGATGACATTTGTTATGCCACACAAAATCGTCAAGAAGCGATCAAAGAAATCGCACCTCAAGCCGATCTAGTAATTGTCGTTGGCTCTCGTAACTCCAGTAACTCCGTACGTTTAGTTGAAGTTGCACTGGAATATGGCGCAAAGGCCTCACACCTTGTTGATTACGCCGAAGAGATCCAAGATGAGTGGTTCACAGGTGTTGAAACGATCGGCGTTACCAGCGGGGCATCAGTACCTGAGATTTTGGTGAAGGATGTTTTAGCCACCTTGCGCGAGCACGGCTTCAAAGATGTTCAAGAGATTACAGCGGCCGAAGAGTCACTGCTTTTTGCTCTGCCTCCTGAGCTTCGTAAAGACATGAAGGCGGCGGGTCAGGCTTAAAATTTGACCATTACTGGTCGTCTTTCTAGTTTCGACTTAATGGCTTTCTGTTTACAATACAACTATGAAGCGTCGGTTGCTTACCTCGATCTGCGCCTCGCTCTTTCTAGTCCAACTCATCACACCAGCTAGTGCTGCGACCAAAACTGGGATGACCTGCAGTAAGCACAAATCAACCACAGTTTCAGCAGGAATGAGATACACCTGCATTAAATCTGGGTCCAAGCTTGTGTGGAGTAAAGGTGTGAAGGTTGTAAGTACAACTCCTAAACCTTCAGTTTCTCCAACACCATCACCTTCTGCAACACCATCACCTTCTGCAACACCATCACCTTCTGCAACACCATCACCTTCAGCAACACCATCACCTTCAGCAACTGATCTGCCTGCTATTCGCGCAGCAGCACTTGCTAACAATACTTTTTATGCGGATCGCGGTAATTGTCACAGCCGTGGAATTAACGCAGAGCTGCAAGCACTTGAGGCAGGCAACTGGAAACGGCTAGCAGGTGCAATGGGTTGGGAAGATTCCAATAGTTGTCCTGTAGCCCAACCTGTTCAACCATGGGTAGCTATGGATATTCCTGCGGGAACCACTCTTCGATGGAGATTTTGGCTCACAGGAGTGTTTGATTTGAATAGCGCAACATTTATGTCTTTAACAAAAAAAGTTCAGGCAAATACAGCTGCTACACCAGTGGCAACGCCTCCTGCGAGCGCAACTGTCAGACCATCAGTCACACCGACACCTACTGCAACTGCAACCATCAGACCTTCAGTCGCACCGACACCTACTGCAACTGCAACCATCAGACCTTCAGTCGCACCGACTATTGCACCAACTATTGCCGCAACACCGACACCTTCTGCGACCGTAACGCGTCCACCAACTGTTGCACCTACTGTTGCACCTACTGTTGCACCTACTGTTGTGCCTACTGTTGCACCTACACCGACAGTTGCCCCAACAGCCACACCTACAATTGCACCAACACCAAAGAGTCAAAGTCCTTTACTCATATCAAATGCGGTGTTAACTGGTACTGCTGGAAGCACCATAACCCTCACAACTTCTGGTGGCTCAGGGACCGGTGCGGTTACTTTCGCTGTCACGGGAGTTGGCTGCTCTGTAAATGGTTCTTTGTTGGGTTCTATCGGTGTGGTGACATGCGTTGTTACAGCCACAAAGGCAGCAAGCCTAGGCCAACCACCTTCAGTTTCAGCGCCTGCCACATTTACCTTTGGGCAGCAAGCACTGTTAGTTTCAAACACAGTTCGTAGAGCACGAGCTGGAACTGCAATCACTCTTACTTTCAGTGGTGGCTCTGGTACAGGATCGGTTTACTATTCTGTAACGGGAGCAAATTGCAATGTATCAACTTCGGATTACAAGTTATGGACCCTTATAGCTGGGGATGCTACAACTTGTTCTGTTACTGCAAAAAATAATGCTGCTGTCGGTTATGTGACTACAACCTCAGCACCTGCGATTTTTGAGTTCTTTAAGCAAGATCTTCCGCAATTAGTCACTCGATCATATACCGATGTAAGTTTGACTAAAGTTGCGTCTACATCAACGCTCTATCCTGTCGGAACTCGCATTTATATTGTTGCAGAAAGCCCATACTCCACACCAGGAGATTCATTTAAACCCCCAATTTTCACCGTTACAGGGACGAATTGCACTGCTCAAAATTCTTCTAGCTCAGGCCAGTATTATGGAATCG
>JAIOWZ010000025.1 GCA_021741905.1 Candidatus Planktophila sp.
CGTGGAGTTTTAGATCGCTTCTTAGTCGGTGGCGTTGGTTTGCGTCGCGGTCGTCGTGATCCAGATTTCTTACGCGTCGGTGAAAGTTTAGATTTTTGGCGGGTAGAAGAGTTAGAGCCAGGTCGCAGATTAAAGTTGTATGCCGAAATGGTTTTGCCTGGCAAAGCATGGCTGGAATTTACAGTCACTCGAGAATATGGAAAGACCAAGATTGTGCAAGAAGCAACATTTAATCCACGTGGATTAGGTGGCCAGTTATATTGGTATGCAATCTCCCCACTGCACCTATTTGTTTTTCCAACCATGATCAGAAATATTGTCAAAAAGGCAAAGATCAATGCATGAGTTCACTCCTGCGGTAGAAGAACTTGCCGCGGAGATATTGAAGTACAGCCTGGAACGACTAAAAGATGATCCACCGCTAGATGGTCCTCGATCTGCAGAAGATTTGTTTAAGGAAGTAGGCAACACAATTACCGCCAAAGGACTAGGTGGACATGAAGCACTTGAAGTTTTTACAAATGTTTTAGCTAAGGCCTGTATTTCTACCGATCATCCGCGCAACCTTGCATTCATTCCATCGGCACCAAGTGAATATGCAAACCTTTTTGATTTAGTTGTTGGTGCAAGTGCCCTCTATGGCGGATCATGGCAAGAAGGAGCCGGCGCAGTCTTTGCAGAAAACCAAGCGATTCAATGGCTTATCGATTTAGCAGGACTACCAGAATCTGCCGGTGGAGTTTTTGTGCAAGGTGGGACTATTGGCAATCTTTCAGCACTTGTAGTTGCGCGAGCAGAGGCACGTAAGAAACAAGGTAACGCAGAGCGATGGGTGATTGCCTGTAGCGAGGAAGCTCATTCATCAGTTGTTTCGGCCGCCAATGTCATGGATGTAGATGTTCTTAAAGTAGAAGTAGATAAGAATGGTCGTTTGCAAGGTGCAACAGTCGCCGAAGCCATTGATCACTTACATTCAACTACAAAGACCCGCGTATTTGCAGTTGTTGCAACATCTGGCACAACAAACCTTGGCATTATTGATGACCTAAAAGGAATCGGAATTGCCGCACATGATCGCGGGATCTGGTTCCATGTTGATGGTGCTTATGGATTAGCAGCGTTGTGTGCACCATCTGTGCGACACATGTTTGATGGCATAGAAGCGGCAGACTCATTTATTGTCGATCCTCACAAATGGCTCTTTGCTCCTTATGATGCCTGCGCACTTGTGTATCGAAATCCTGATCTTGCTAAACAAGTCCATTCACAGCACGCTTCATATTTAGATACATTAAAAGATGACAATTGGTCTCCCTCTGATTATGCAATTCACTTAACAAGACGAACACGTGGATTACCTTTTTGGTTTTCATTAGCGGCGCACGGAACAGATGCATATGCAGAAGCCATGGAACAAACTCTTATCGTTGCGCAACAAGCGGCTCAATTAGTTCGCGACCATCCAAACCTTGAACTCTTATGCGAACCAGAACTTTCGATTGTTGCCTTTACTCGAAAAGGATGGGTTGCATCTGATTATCAAAAGTGGAGTGATCAATTATTAGAGGATCAGGTGGGATTTATTCCGCCGTCATCAAATCACGGGCAACCAATTTTGCGATTTGCAATCGTTAATCCATGGACTAAAATTTCAGATATTTCAATGATTCTGGAACGGCTGTAAATCCCACACTTTTGCAGGCTCTGTCGTAAGATTTAACCCATGTCTGCGCAAGAAGAGTCTGCAATCAACACTGGGCTCAGTGACCTCGAAGTTCGCATCCTTGATTTTGAGGGCAACTGGTGGCGCTTTGCAGGGGCAAAAGAGGCGGCAATCAAGGATCTATTCGACCTGAGCGCTCCTCGTTACTACCAACTTCTCAATGATTTGATTGACCGCGACGACGCCCTAGCTGCCTCACCGATGCTAGTTAAGCGCCTGCGCCGCCTACGCGAGGCCCGCATGGCTACTCGCGTAGCCCGCCCTTAATCCTTTTTACCCCTCGTTTTGCACCTACCAAATAAAGGCTCTAGATTTGGCGTTAGCACTCTCGGGGTGCGAGTGATAAAGCACCCCACCTAACGAACACACAAGGAGCACAACTCATGGCAAAGCAGATTGCCTTTAATGAAGAAGCACGTCGCGGATTAGAGCGCGGCATGAATATCTTGGCTGATGCGGTCAAGGTCACCCTTGGACCTCGTGGACGAAATGTTGTTCTCGAGAAGAAGTGGGGCGCCCCAACAATTACTAATGATGGCGTTTCCATTGCAAAGGAAATTGAACTAGATGACCCATGGGAAAAGATTGGCGCAGAGCTAGTCAAGGAAGTTGCAAAGAAGACTGATGATGTTGCCGGTGACGGAACAACTACTGCAACTGTTCTGGCTCAAGCACTAGTACGCGAAGGTCTACGTAACGTTGCAGCTGGATCAAACCCAATGGCGCTAAAGCGCGGCATCGAAAAGGCTGTTGCCGAAATCGTTGCTGAACTTCTCTCAATGGCAAAGCCGGTTGACTCAAAGGAACAAATCGCTGCTACCGCATCTATCTCTGCAGCAGATGCAACTATCGGTGAAATGATCGCTGAAGCCATGGACAAGGTTGGCAAAGAGGGCGTTATCACTGTTGAAGAGTCAAATACATTTGGTTTAGAGCTAGAGCTCACAGAAGGTATGCGCTTTGATAAGGGCTATATCTCTCCATACTTTGTAACTGATCAGGAGCGTATGGAAGTTGTCCTAGAGGACGCATACGTTTTGATCGCTAATTCAAAGATTACAAACATCAAAGATCTTGTGCCAGTACTTGAAAAGGTTATGCAATCAGGTAAGCCACTATTGATCATCGCTGAAGACGTTGAAGGCGAAGCGCTCGCAACACTAGTTGTGAACAAGATTCGCGGAACATTCCGTTCAGCAGCTGTTAAGGCACCAGGTTTTGGAGATCGTCGCAAGGCGATGCTGCAAGACATTGCAATCCTTACAGGTGCAACTGTTATTTCCGAAGAAGTTGGACTTCGTCTAGATGCAGCTGAGCTGAACCTTTTGGGTAAGGCTCGCAAGGTTGTTATCAGTAAGGAAGAGACAACAATCGTTGAAGGTGCTGGCGATGAGGATCAGATTAAGGGTCGTGTTCAGCAGATCCGTAACGAGATTGAAGGATCAGATTCAGATTATGACCGCGAGAAGTTGCAAGAGCGTCTTGCAAAGCTTGCTGGTGGCGTGGCTGTTATCAAGGCAGGTGCTGCAACTGAGGTTGAACTCAAGGAACGCAAGCATCGCATTGAAGACGCAGTTCGTAATGCAAAAGCTGCAGTAGAAGAAGGCATCGTTGCCGGTGGTGGCGTTGCTCTTCTACAAGCAGGTGCTGCTGTATTCAAGCGCTTAACTGATTTAACGGGCGATGAAGCAACGGGTGCAAAGATTGTTGAATACGCAATCGAAGCTCCAATTAAGCAGATCGCAATTAACGCAGGACTTGAAGGCGGAGTTGTTGTTGAGAAGGTCCGTCACCTTCCAGCAGGACAAGGTCTAAACGCTGCAACTGGTGAATATGTAGACATGATCAAATCTGGAATTATTGATCCAGCTAAGGTGACTCGTTCTGCACTACAAAATGCTGCATCAATTGCTGCTCTGTTTATTACAACAGAAGCTGTTATTGCAGATAAGCCGGAAAAGGCATCTGCTGCCCCACAAGGCGGCGGAGATATGGACTTCTAAGTCCCTTGAATTACGCGTAACGCCGTCCTCAATTAACGCGAGGGCGGCGTTCTGCTTTACCCTTAGACCATGGCAAAGAAATCTCTCATCTCCAAAAAGGAGAAAGCTCCTGCAAAGGAGAAGGCATCAACAAGCACAGCTGTTGCTTTTGATGCAAAGGATCTTGCCCGAAATGCTGCGTTAGATGTAGCAGAACAACGCGATCAAGTTGGCGGTTTTGTTTCAGTTGATTTTGATGATGAGAATCGTGTTGCTACATATTTATTTGAAGCAAAACTTTCAGGGTATAGAGGCTGGCGTTGGTGCATCACCATTGCAAAGGTTGATGCTGATGCAACTCCAACAATTTGCGATGTTGTAGTACTGCCAGGACCAGATGCGCTACGCGCACCAGAATGGATTCCATATCGCGACCGAATTTTGCCGGGCGATGTTGGTGTTGGCGATATTGTTCCAAGCTCACTTGATGACACTCGTTTAGTCGCAGGCGCGCAAGCATTACCGCAGGATGAAGATTTAGATACTGCAATGGCGATCGAACTTGGTTTAGGTCGTGCGCGCGTGATGTCTATTGAAGGTCGCGATCAAGCAGCAAAGCGTTGGTATGACGGTGAGCGTGGACCAAATGCACCTGTTGCCCAGTCAGCACCAAAGCCGTGCCATAGCTGTGGTTTCTTTCTTCCAATTGCAGGTTCATTGCGATCAACATTTGGCGTGTGCGCCAACGCTATTTCACCCGATGATGCACGCGTAGTGAGCGTGGATCATGGCTGCGGAGCACATTCGGAAGCGACCTTCACAGAGCCGGTGTTAAACTAAGCACCTGCTATCGCACCCGCGATATCGATAAATACCAGTAAAGAAAACTAGCTAGGAGCCCCCCATGCCTACAGGACGCGTTAAATGGTTCTCATTAGAAAAAGGTTTTGGCTTTATTGCAAATGATGAAGGCGAAGATGTTTATCTAGCTGCTACTTCACTTCCAGAAGGTGTTGCAACAGTTAAGCCTGGAACAAAGCTTGAGTTTTCTATTGCTGACAGCCGTAAAGGCCCACAAGCATTATCAGTACACATCATTGATGCACCACCATCATTAGTTGAGAACTCACGCGTTAATAGTGATGATCTTGCAGCAATGATTGAAGACACAATCAAGATGTTAGATAAAGTCGGAAATGGATTGCGCCATGGACGTCACCCAAATGCACAAGAGGCTGATCGTCTTGGAAGAGTGCTGCGCGGTATTGCTACCGCTCTCGGAGCTTAAATACCGCTTCGTCGCTCGCGACGAATTGTGTAGCGAATACCAACTAAGCCAAGCACTGCCCCGCTTATGCATGTCCAAATAACTTTGGCATCTGCATTAGCTGCAAGTGCAATTACTCCCGCTATCACCCAGCAGAATGTTCCGATAGCCACTAGAGTTACTGCATTGCGTAGTCGAGTAGTCATGGAAGTAGAGTAATGGGATTTGCAGTTAAAGAGGATGGTAATTGGCGTTCATTTCGCCACCGAAATTACAGAATTCTTTTTCCCGCCAACGCACTTTCCAATATCGGCAGTTGGGCCCAACGTATTGCTCAAGATTGGCTTGTACTAGAGCTAACAGATAACAACGGAACCTACCTAGGTTTAGTAACAGCGGTTCAATTTGCACCCGTGCTTCTCTTCTCCCTACATGGCGGAAAATTAGCTGACAGATTTAATAAACGAAAAGTTCTAGTTCTGACAAATATCCTAGGTGGCAGCGCTTCACTTGGCCTGGGCGCACTTGTGATTACAGAACACATTCAGTTGTGGCATGTATTTGCACTTGCCGCGGTTCTGGGAATTTCAACAGCAATTGATGCTCCGGTGCGTCAATCCTTTACAACTGAAGTAGTTGGTCAAACCGATCTTCCAAACGCAGTTTCACTCAACTCTGCAAACTTCAACGCTGGGCGTTTAATCGGGCCAGCAGTATCAGGCGGCCTAATCGCAGCCTTTGGAACAGGGCCATCTTTTATTGTTAACGGGCTTTCATATTTCTTTGTAATTGCAGCCCTTGCAAACTTGAATGAAAAGGCTTTTTTCCATTTAGATCAACCAAAATCAGATGGCAATATCCGAGAAGGCATTGCCTATGCAAAAGCACGCCCTGATATTTATGTTGTTATGTTGATGGTCTTCTTCCTAGCAACCTTTGGACTTAACTTTCAGATCTTTAACGCTCTCATGGCCACGCAAGAGTTTGGATTAGGACCGGCTAGCTTTGGATTAATGGGAACATTTATTGCTATTGGTTCACTAGCCGGTGCTATTGGATCTGCGCGACTGGAACGGTTTAGAAATACAAAGTTTGTCATCCGCGGCGGAATTGCATTTTCTGCATCAATCATGATGTTTTCTATCTTGCCTAACTACATTTCTTATGTGATTTGGCTACCAATTTGTGGATTTACTGCCTTGACTACTTTGGTATCTGCTAATTCAATTGTTCAGACCAGCACAGACCCTGCAATCCGTGGCCGCGTTATGGGTATTTACCTTTTGATCTTTATGGGTGGCACTCCATTTGGCTCACCATTAATCGGTGCGACTGCTGACCTCATCGGCATTCGTCCAACTATTGCAATCTGCGGTGGCATTTCATTATTTGCTTCACTATTTATTTGGTTCAAATACAAGAACCGAGTTGAATTACCTGCAGATATATCTGTTGCAACAGTTCTTAAAGACCGTTAATTGCAATAACAATCAAAATTCCGATTAAAGCAAGTAGTGTGATTAAGCGTCTCACTTTGTAACTCATTACGCAGCCTCATGCACCCTTGAAGGGATAGTTTTAACAATCACAAAGGCTATTGCGATTAATACAAAAACCATGATGTATCCGCGCGAAATGCCGAATTTGTCGCCCAGCAGACCTAGCAAGAATGGTGCTCCGGCAATTGCTGTTCCAGCAGCAAGCGAGGCACGTCCAATAGCTAAATCAGGTCGCCCATCGCTCAAGCCGATTAAGCGGATCGATGACAATGCAAACTGCATTGAAATTCCTAGTCCAACGGCGAATAAACATAAAAGTGAGATAAACATGTTGTGTGAAAGCCAGAAGCCAAGGAAGCCCAGGAACTGCATTGCAATAACTGAGAGAAGTTGAGTATCTAACTTCAAATTCTTTAGAACTAATCCACCATACCAACGACCAATTCCCATGCCGGTTCCCAGCGCAACTATCGCGACAGTTGAAATCGCAGCCGTTGATCCGACGCGCTCCTTTAACAATGCTGCTGCCCAAAATGATGTTGCAAATTCACTAGAGATACATGCAACAAATCCAACCCATGCAATCCAAAAATTGAGTGAAAGCTTTCCACTTTGTGGTCCCTCTTCATCCGGCACATGCTCATCTTCACCTTTGTCACGACCTATTAAAAAGAGAATGAGAGCTACCGGTATAGCTAACAAGAGACCTAAGCGCCAAAGATTTGGGAATGCAATTGCAATCGTTCCAATCAATGCGGTTCCAATTACAAATCCAACAGATGCAATTCCGTTTGCTTGGGGAATAGCAACTTCGGCAGATTTTCCATAATGGGAAGACATCTTTGTAAGCATTGTGTTGATTACAACTGAAGTTCCAAATCCTGTAATGAGTGTTGCAGGAATAGTTATGTATATAGGAGGAGAGATAACGAAGAGAGTTAAACCAGTAATAAAGATTGAAAGACCAATCCAACTTGCCCTTGAGCGACCATAACGATGGGCGATGCGTGGGTTAGCCCAACCCGCAAAGATCGAAGCAACTCCCATTGCTGTGCCATGTAAGCCTGCAATTGTTAGGGAAGTTTCTTGATCTGCCCGCAATAATGATTGTGCAGGTCCAAAGCCACCAAGATAGAAGTTAACGATTGCAGTTTGAACCGCCACGACCCAGAAAAAGCGATCGCGCTGAAAACTCTTTGGCATTAAAGCGCTGCTACAACGTGGTCGATGCACTTAGTAAGTGCATCGACATCACTTGGGTCAACAGCAGGGAACATACCGATGCGAAGTTGGTTCTTACCAAGCTTGCGGTATGGCTCTGTATCAACGATGCCATTGGCACGAAGTGCAGCGCATATCTGTGTTGCATCAATTGCATCATCAAAATTAATGGTTCCAACTACCTTTGAACGCATTGCTGGATCTGTGACAAATGGAGTTGTGTAACTTGTCTTTTCAGCCCATGAATACAAGATGTCAGATGAGGCGGTGCTGCGACCTGCTGCAAATGACAAGCCACCATTTGAGTTCATCCACTCAATTTGTTCTGCCAGCAACATCAAAGTCACAAGGGCGGGAGTGTTGTATGTCTGATCTAACCGTGAGTTTTCAATCGCAATTCCGAGATCAAAAAATGCTGGAACCCAACGGCCACTTGCTTTAATCTTTTCAGCACGGGCGATAGCAGCAGGGGACATAATTGCAATCCATAATCCACCATCAGATGCGAAAGATTTCTGAGGTGCGAAGTAATAGGTATCAAACTCTTTAGCAGCAACCATGAGGCCACCAGCTGCAGAAGTTGCATCCACTAGAACGAGAGCTCCATCGGTACCGGCTGGACGGATGATCGGCATTGCAACGCCGGTGCTTGTCTCATTGTGAGTCATTGCGTAAACATCGATGCCAGCCTCAGCAACAGAAACAGGGTGTGATCCAGGCTCAGTCTTTATGACAGTTGGCTCTCCAAGAAATGGTGCTTCCTTTGCAGCAGCTGCAAACTTTGATGAGAACTCACCAAAAACTAAGTGCTGCGAGCGATCTTCAATTAATCCAAATGTTGCAATGTCCCAAAACGCTGTTGATCCACCGTTACCAAGCACAACTTCATAACCTTCTGGAAGATCAAATAAAGAGGTAAGGCCTTCGCGAACGCGCTTGACGACATTCTTAACCGGCTTTTGTCGGTGCGATGTTCCAAGGATTGAATTACCACTTGCCGACAATGCAGCCATCGCCTCTGGTCGAATCTTTGATGGTCCACAACCAAAGCGACCATCTACGGGCTTAATACTTGAGGGAATAATTATCTCTGTGCTCATGGGGTAAGACTACGGGTAGTACCTACTGAGTTCCCAATCGGCGGTGGTGTTAGCCCGCTCATAGCGAAGACGGTCATGCAAACGCGAGTATCGACCTTGCCAGAACTCAATATTTAATGGCATCACGCGATATCCACCCCAAAATGTAGGGCGTGGAACAGCAGTTCCTTCTGGCCACTTCTGCGATGCGCCTTCAAATCGTTGTTCTAATTCGCCGCGTGTTGCTAATGGTGATGATTGATGACTTGCCCATGCACCAATTTGTGATCCCCATGGACGGGTTGCAAAGTAATCATCTGATTCTTTTTCCGAAACTTTTTCTGCAACTCCGCTGATTGAAATTTGTCGCTCCATTGCATACCAAGGAAAGAGCAATGAAACATTCGGATTTAAATTAATTGCATGAGCTTTACGAGATTCATAATTTGTAAAGAAAGTAAATCCGCCATCAGAAATATCTTTCAGTAAAACAGTTCGTGTTTCGATTTGCGAATCATTTGATAATGTTGAAAGAACCATTGCATTTGCTTCAACAATTACTGTGTTTTCATGTGCTTGTTTTAACCACAGTGCAAAAGCTTGGAATGGATCATCGGGCAAGGACTCGAGCCCGGCATCACCATAGGAGCGGCGCATGGCCCTGATCTCTTCACGGGTGACAATCTCATCGGCCATGGCCCTATCGAACCCCAGAATGTCAGCTAATGCACCTTAAAACCGCGGAACTGTAAACGGCTATGCAAGCCCGTCTCTTTATAACAATTCAATAAAAACGCCTCTAAAACACCCTAATTGTGTTGCGGTTTGTTGCATTTAAGGTTTGAAAGGGGTGGGATGGGCTTACTAGGAAGCCTGCACCCCCAAGAAGAGGCTTCCGGATCTTAAAGGAGAACAATTAGTGAAGAACAGACTACTTAAGGGTCTTGCTCTTGCTGCAACATTGTCATTTGCCGCTGGCGTGACAATTGTTCCTGCACAAGCTGCAAGTGAAATTCTCATTTGGGCCGATGAAACACGCGGACCAAACCTTGCTAAAGTTTTTGCCAAGAAGGGCGACTGGGTTCCAGGAAGCACAATCAAGGTCGTATCTTTCTCAAGCTACGATGCATTGAAAGATGCACTTGATAAGGCAACTGGCACAACAGGTCCAGATATTTTCGTTGCAGGTAACGACTGGGTTCCAGCGCTAGCTAAGAGCGGAAAGCTTGCTCCTGTAGTTCTAACTGCAGCGCAGAAGGCACAGTTCGCACCAAGCCAATTCTTTGATCTCTCATATGGTGGAAAGCTTTACGGCGTTCCTGTAGATGTGAACAACGTTGGAATGGTTTACAACACAAAGTTGGTAAAGACAGCACCAAAGACATACGGCGACATGGTCAAGTTCTACTTGGCAAACAAGACAAAGCTGGGCCTTAAGGCTGGACTTTGTGTTGCTGGTGGCGGAATGTCATGGGGCGCTCTATCAGGATTCTCAGCACTTGGTGCAGAGCCATACCTAATGAACGCTGATGGAACTGTTAACTACACTAAGAGCTTTGATGCAACAGCATTTGCTAAGAACGTGAAGACATACTTGCTAGATAAGAATGGCAAGAGCAATGGCTTCTTCCCAGCAACTGACACTGGTTGCCAGGATAACTACCTAGCTGGCAAGGTTCCATTTGCAATTATTGGTAACTGGCACTGGCGCACATTTGCAGAAGCTGGATTCGATATGAACATTCAGCCTGTTCCAGGTGTAAAGGCCGGAACGTACGGCAAGATGTTTGGATCTGTAAGCGGTGCATTCCTTACTTCATATGCAGAAGCACATGGAGTAGCAGTTCCTGCGAAGTCACTTCTAACAAGTTTCTTTGCTTCAACTAAGGGTCAAGTTGCTTACCAGGCAGAAGAAGGCCGTCCACCTGCCGAGAAGGGCGCTCAGAAGAGCCAGCTCGTACTCGGTGGTCAGAAGGCTATGGGAGCGGCTGCAAGTCTCTCCTCTATCCCACAGATTGGTGCTTTCTTGAACACTAATGCTGGCGGAGCAAACTACTGGGATTCAGCGCCAGCTTATTGGACTGCAGTCTTGGTAGACGGAAAAGATCCACTTGTAGAAGCTAAGAAGCTTGCTGCAATTTGGAAGGCTAACGTCGCAGCAGGAAAGGCTGATCTCTAAGAGATTTTTCTTAGGGAGTGAAAGTTAGAAGTTAAAACTTTCACAGTCTTAAAGTTCAATAGCGTGGGCGGGATTAAATCCCGCCCACGCTACTACTTTCACAATCTGCAGCATTGAACACTAAGGAAGCGGTAAAAGAGTGAGCAGTATTTTTCGAGGTAAGTTTGCATTAATCCTCAAGATAATCATCCTTGCGGGCGTTACAGCCATTTTGAGCTTATTAGCTCAGAGCGCAGTTGCCTCGGGTGAAATCGCTATCGGTGTATTTCTCATTATTTCAATCTTTGCACTTAATTTTACCTATTTCACAAAAATTTCAATCCCACTTAAATTTTTTGTACCAGGAATTCTTTTCTTTATCGCCTTTGTAATTGCACCGATTCTTTTTACAGTTTTAATGTCTACCTATAATTATCAAACCGGAAACTACATCGCTAAGGATGCCGCGATCGAGCAGGTGCTAATTCGCGGTGTTGAACCCGATGCGAATCAAACGACTTTTGATCTTGTTTCAGGGAAAGCCGCAAATGGAAGCGATGCCATTTTGGTTTCAGATATTGCCAATCAAAATTTCTTTATTTCTACGGAAGATGAATTGACTGCTCTGGATGCAGGTGAACTCACTATTAATGAGTACGGCGTCGCAACAACAGCGCCAGGCTTTACTGAGCTTTCCGCCGATGAATTGGCGAAAAGTGATGCCTATACCAAAGTGAGATACACATACTCAGATGGTTATTACATAGTCATCGAAGGGCAAGGCGTGGGCGCGGTCTTTAGGCAATCTTTGGCTTACGATGAAAAATCTGACACGATGAAAAATCTTCAAACCGGAGAAATCTATGTTGACAACAACAGAGGTAACTTTGTCCTTGAAGGATCGCCAGAGGTGATGTTGACTCCAGGTTGGCGAGCTCCCGTATGGTTTGAAAACTATGCAAAGCTTGTAACTGACTCACGCGTGCGAACCCCATTAATCAAGGTCTTTATTTGGACAGTTATTTTTGCCTCACTAACGGTTCTAAGCACTTTCGCCTTCGGTCTCTTGCTGGCTCTAGCCCTTAATCGAAAGATGCATGGGCGACGCATTTATCGCTCAATTTTGATTCTGCCCTATGCAATGCCAAGCATCATGAGTATTTTAATTTGGGGAGGAATGTTTGACACTGAATTTGGTGCAATCAACAATCTTTTGGGCACGGATATTGCGTGGTTCTCAAGTGCAAACTTCGCTCGAGCTGCGGTGCTGCTGGTAAATCTGTGGTTAGGTTTCCCTTATTTCTATTTGATCTGTTCTGGTTCTTTGCAAGCAATCCCATCAGAGCTCCAAGAGGCTGCAGCAATTGATGGCGCAAATCCACGGCAAGTCTTTAGAACAATCACCCTTCCATTGCTCTTACAGATTCTCTCGCCACTCCTCATTGCATCTTTTGCCTTTAATTTTAATAATTTCAACTTGATTTATCTCTTAACGGGCGGTGGTCCGAGAAACACCTTGGATGGTGAAATTGCAGGTGCCACAGATATTTTGATCAGTTACACATACCAAATTGCATTTGGTCGAAATATCCTTGACTTCGGACTTGCTAGCGCAATTTCGGTCTTGATTTTCTTCCTCGTAGCGTCAATTTCCTTCTATGGCTTACGTAAATCAAAGGTAATGGAGACTTTCGGATGACAAAATGGCTGAGAGAAAATTTGTGGCGTCACGCATTCGCAATATTCATGTGTGTTTTTGCTTTGTTCCCACTTTATCTAGTGGTGCTCTCCTCCTTTAATCCAACCGGAAGCCTCAACCTGACATCATTTGTGCCGCGTGAGATTTCTTTTGAGAACTACAAAATGCTCTTTTCTTCACCTAAGATTCCATTTTTGTCATGGGTGAAGAACTCATTAATCATCGCATCCGTTGTTGCAATTAGCTCAGTAGTAATCGGGGCCGCTTCAGCATTTGCATTTAGCCGTTTGAAGTTCAAGGGTAAGAAATTCGGTATTCAATTACTACTTCTTGTTCAGATGTTTCCTTCTATCTTGGCACTTTCAGCGGTGTATGTAATCATGGAACGTGTTTACTCATTCGCACCAAGTATCGGTCTAGGAACCCAAGCAGGCCTGATTCTGGTCTATTTGGGTGGATCAATGGGTGTCAATATCTGGTTACTCAAGGGCTTTGTGGATTCAATTCCTGCAGAACTTGATGAAGCAGCAAAGATCGATGGGGCTAGCCCTATGCAAACCTATTGGTTGATTTTTATTCCTCTTGCAACTCCAGTTCTTGCAGTTGTGTGTTTGCTTAGCTTTATTGGCACATTCAATGAGTTCATCGTCGCTCGTTTATTCTTGGTAGAAATGAGTGGAAGAACCGTTGCTGTTGGTTTGCAACAGTTTGTCGGTGGACAATATGCAAGCAACTGGGGTGCTTTTGCCGCGGGTTCTATTCTTGCATCTATTCCTATCGTCATCATCTTTCTATCCCTACAGAAATACATTGTTAACGGCTTAACTGCTGGTTCTGTTAAAGGTTAATAATGAAACGTAAGGGCGCTCTTGCTCTATTTGTTTCGGTATTTCTTTCACTCTCCACAATTTCATTTGGTGCTTCCCCAAATTCCACCAAGGTAGGTCTTTCTCAAGATCTGATCTATTTTGTGATGCCAGATAGATATAAAGATGGAGATAAGAAAAATAACGATAATGGTGGCTTCAATACATCTTTGACTGCTTTTTATCACGGTGGTGACCTCAAGGGACTAACTGGCACATGCGAGCCGGGCGATGATGGATTAGCCAGAATTAAATCTTTAGGATTTACCGCAGTCTGGCTAACGCCAGTAATAACACAGCAAGAAGCAATAGGTGCAGGATCGGGATACCACGGATATTGGGGTGTTGATTTTCTCAATGTTGATCCGCACTTGGGAACCAATGGTGACATGGCTGAATTCTCTAAGTGTGCCAAGAAATTAGGCCTGAAAGTTATTTTAGATGTGGTAACAAACCACACTGGAGATGTAATTAAGTATCTTGGAAATGAAGCGTACATTCCAGCTGAATCTAAGAAGTTAAAGAATCCCTCCTGGCTCAACGATATAAATAATTATCACAATGTGGGAGATATGGGCAGCTGTTGGGGGGTTGGAAATTGCACCAAACTCGGTGATTTCTACGGTCTTGATGATCTAGCTACTGAGAAACCGGTGGTATACAAGGGTTGGGCTGATGTTTATGGACAATGGATTTCAAAGTATGGAATTTCTGGATTCAGAGTAGATACTGCTCGTCACGTTGATGACAAATTCTTTAAGAATTGGTCACCATTAATACAAGCTACTGCCAGCAAATCAAATATCAAAGATTTTACAATCTTTGGAGAAGTTTTTGACTACAGCACCTTTAACTTAATGACCTATGTGAGACAGAATAGGATACAAACTGTTTTAGATTTTCCATTTCAAGCAAAGGCAACGGAATATGCTTCGGGATATTCAAATGCTGCAGCATTGACCGCTCTTTTTGAAAATGATGACTATTACACAAGCGCACAATCATCGGCTAGCAACCTAATAACTTTTTTAGGCAATCATGACGTAGGGCGAGCTGGATACATTATTTCGAGCAAACGCATTCAACCTGCAGATCAGTTGTTGCCAAGAACCAATCTAGCTAACGCGCTGATGTATTTTTCTCG
>JAIOWZ010000026.1 GCA_021741905.1 Candidatus Planktophila sp.
TAACAATGCGAGAGCTCCTCGACAGCGGAGTCCACTTCGGACACCAGACTCGTCGATGGAACCCAAAGATGAAGCGCTTTATTTTCACAGAGCGCAATGGCATCTACATCATCGACATCCAGCAATCACTTGCACTTATCGATTCAGCATATGAATTTGTTAAGGACACTGTTGCTAAGGGTGGCCACGTTTTGTTCGTTGGAACAAAGAAGCAAGCACACATGCCAATCATCAACCACGCAGCACGTGTTGGAATGCCAACAGTGACAGAGCGTTGGTTGGGCGGAATGCTTACTAACTTCCCAACTGTGTACAAGCGTATTCAGCGCCTCAAGGAGCTAGAAGCTCTAGAAGAGAAGAACGATCTACTTCTCACAAAGAAGGAACTTCTTGTTCTTCGTCGTGAGCGCGAAAAACTCTTTAAGAACCTAGACGGAATTCGTCACATGACTAAGTTGCCTTCAGCAATTTGGGTTGTTGACACCAAGAAGGAGCACCTAGCAGTTCAGGAAGCTAAGAAGCTTGGTATTCCAGTAATTGCAATCTTGGATACAAACTGTGATCCAGATGAAGTCGATTACAAGATTCCTGGTAACGATGATGCAATCCGTTCAATCGACTTGCTCACGCGTGTAATCACTGATGCAATTGCAGCTGGCCTACAGGCACGTTCTGCAACTGTTAAGGCTGAGACAAAGAGTGATGCTCCAGCAGAAGTTGCTGCGGGCGAGCCTTTAGCTGACTGGGAGAATGAAATTCTTGCCGGTACTCCAGCCGAGACACCAGTTATTGCAACAGAAGAAGCGGGTGCTTAAGTTGGCTAATTACACAGCTGAAGATGTAAAGAAGCTTCGCGAAGCAACTGCTGCGGGAATGCTCGATTGCAAAAAAGCACTAGATGAAGCAGATGGTGACTACGCCAAGGCGCTAGACCTCATCCGCGTTAAGGGACTCAAAGGCGTTACAAAGCGCGAAGGTCGCTTGACATCAAATGGCGCAGTTGTCGCAAAGGTCGAGAGCAACCTTGGCGTGATGCTAGAACTGAACTGCGAAACAGATTTCGTTGCAAAGGGCGAGCGATTTGTGGCACTTGCTGATGAGCTACTTGCTCACCTTCAAAACGCACAGTCTGATTCAGTTGAATCATTCTTGGCATCAACAATGGCTAACGGCAGCACCGTGCAGTCAACAGTTGATGATGCAAATGCAACACTTGGCGAGAAGATTGAAGTTCGCCGAATTGCAGTTATCAAGGATTCACCAGTTGGAATTTATCTGCACCGTACAAGCCCAGATCTTCCACCACAGGTTGGTGTGTTGGTTGAACTTGTTAAGGATGCGGCAGATGTTGGTAAGGATATCGCTCAGCACATTGCAGCCTTTGCGCCGCAATTTGTTAATCGCGAACAAGTTCCTGCTGACCTAATTGAAAACGAACGCCGTATTGCAGAAGAGACAGCGCGCGAAGAGGGCAAGCCTGAGGCTGCTCTTTCAAAGATCATCGAAGGCCGAGTGGCTGGTTTTGTTAAGGAAGTTTCCTTGATCGAGCAGTCATTTGCTAAGGATGCGAAGAAAACTGTTAAGCAGATCCTCGATGAGGCCGGAACAGCTGTTAAGTCTTTCCATCGCTTCCGCGTGGGTCAATAAGGTCTAGGTCGGATCGCTTAGACTTAGAACATCCAAGTAATTAAGAACCTAACAGGTTAGTAGATTAAGGAGCACTCATGCCCGGTACACGAGGTACGTATCGCAGAGTGCTCCTTAAACTTTCTGGCGAAGTTTTCGGTGGAGCAAAAGGCATCGGTGTTGATCCCGATGTTGTGCAAGATATTGCCAAGCAAATCGCAGATGTTGCTCGTAGCGGCGTTCAAGTAGCAATAGTCGTTGGTGGCGGTAATTACTTCCGCGGAGCAGAACTTTCACAGCGCGGAATGGATCGCTCTCGCGCCGACTATATGGGAATGCTCGGAACAGTAATGAACTGTTTAGCACTTCAGGATTTTCTGGAAAAAGAAGGCGTTCAGACCCGCGTTCAAACAGCCATTACAATGGGACAGGTTGCAGAGCCATATATTCCTTTGCGCGCAATTCGCCACCTTGAAAAGGGCCGCGTTGTAATTTTCGGTGCAGGTGCGGGAATGCCATTTTTCACAACTGACACAGTCTCGGCCCAACGCGCACTTGAAATTGGCGCAGAGGCACTTCTTCTGGCAAAGAGTGGGGTTGATGGTGTTTACAGCGCAGATCCTAAGAAGGACCCTGCTGCAACCAAATATGACACGATTACATATGATGAAGTTCTTTCGAAGTCCTTGGCTGTTGCAGATGCTGCAGCTTTTGCACTCTGCCGCGAAAACAAGTTGCCAATTGTCATTTTTGATTTAATGGAGAATGGAAACATTGCACGCGCAGTTCGCGGTGAAGTCATTGGAACTCTTGTCGCATAAGCGACAGGCTTGTAGTTTGAAGTAGTAAGAGGAGCAAGGACCATGGCAGATGTAGCAAGCGCTCTTAAAGACGCTGAAACAAAGATGAACAAGGCCGTTGAAGTAGCAAAAGATGACTTCGCCACTGTTCGCACAGGTCGCGCACACCCATCAATATTTAATAAGGTAATGGTTGATTACTACGGCACCTACACAGCCCTGTCACAACTGGCCTCTATTCAAGTTCCAGAAGCACGCATGGCACTCATTTCTCCCTTTGATAAAGGTGCAATGGCATCGATTGAAAAAGCTATCCGCGAATCTGATCTAGGCGTAAATCCCGGTAATGACGGTGTAGTAATTCGAGTCAACTTCCCGCAATTAACTGAGGAACGTCGCAAGGAATTCATCAAAGTTGTTAAAGGTAAGGCTGAAGATTCAAAGATCGCGATGCGCAATATCCGTCGCGCCGCCAAAGAAGCCATGGAAAAGATGGAAAAAGATGGCGATATTGGAAAAGATGATTTAGCTCGCGGTGAAAAAGAGCTTGAAAAAGTAACCTCAGATCACGTAGCAAAGATTGATGACATGCTCAAGCACAAAGAGGTTGAACTCCTCGAGGTATAAGGGGTTCACATATGTCCGATCTACATTCGATAAACGAAGCGATCAATAAGAAGGCAGGGCGAAAGTTGCTGCCATCTATTGGCGTTGGTTTGTCATTGATTGGACTTGTTTGGTTTGCACTGTCTTACCAGCGTGAAATTTTTGCAATCGTTGTTGCGGTCGCTGTAATTTTAGGGTTACGTGAAATAGTTCGAGCTTTTGCTGCTCGATCAATAGCAATCTCCTTTAATGCTTTGACTCTCGCTGCAATTGGTTTGGCTTACGCTGCATGGAACGGCGGAGTTGGGGGATTGGCTGTTGCAACAGCTATTGCAATCCCGTTGCTGTTGATTCGCGCATTGATCCAAGGCCCTGAAGGATTTGTAGCAAAAGCAACGGCAACAACATTTTCACTGCTCTATTTACCATTTTTGGCTGGCTTCTTAATTCTGCTAGCAATACCAAGTACAGGCTTTCAGCGCGTTATGACATTTATGGTTTTAGTTGGATGCAATGACACCTTTGGCTACATCATCGGTGTTTTGCTTGGAAAGCATCCGCTGGTTCCAAAAATTTCCCCAAAGAAAACCTGGGAAGGTCTGGTTGGTTCAGTTGTATTCACAATCATTGGCGGATGCCTTGCTTTTCACTACATCATGGATATGCAATGGTGGATTGGCATAATCGTTGGCTTAATGATTGTCTTTACTGCAACCTGCGGCGACTTGATTGAAAGTGCCATGAAGCGCGATATGAGCCTAAAAGATATGGGCACGCTATTGCCAGGCCACGGCGGGATGTTAGATCGTCTTGATTCAGTAGTTTTATCCGCACCTGCCATGTGGTTGGCACTTGAACTTGTAAAGCGTTATCTGTGAGCGGGAAAGTTCCGGAAGTTAATCTGGTTTTTGATGAGCCGGTTCAACGCAAAAAAGCGCCCAAGCATTTAGCTGATTTTTCTCCTGCCGAACGTAAGGCCTTTGCAAAAGAGCTGGGATTTGAGCCTTTTAGAGCTACTCAAGTAGCAACTCATTACTTCAGCCATCTTTCTAGTAATCCCGAAGAGTGGACTGATATTCCTGCAGCAGAGCGCCAAGCAATTGCAGATGCTCTGACCCCACAAATGATTACCTTAGTAACAACTCGTACGACCGATAACGGTATGACCAGAAAAGATTTATGGAAATTACACGACGGCGTTTTAGTTGAGAGCGTCTTGATGCGTTACACCGACCGTGTCACTGTCTGTATTTCATCTCAAGCAGGTTGCGGCATGAATTGCCCATTTTGCGCAACTGGCCAAGCTGGCCTGACTCGCAACCTATCTGCTGCTGAAATTACAGATCAGATTGTGGCAGCAGCTAGAGCATGTGCCAACGGTGAACTACCAGGTGGTCCAACGCGACTTTCAAACATTGTGTTTATGGGAATGGGCGAACCATTAGCAAACTACAACGCGGTTGTACGCACATTGCGCAACATAACTGATGCTAACCCTGATGGACTTGGAATCTCCGCACGTTCTGTAGTTGTTTCAACCGTTGGACTTGTGAATGGTATTGAAAAACTGATGGATGAAGGCATTAACTGCACCTTGGCAGTTTCCCTTCACACGCCAGATGATGAGCTTCGCGATTCATTAGTTCCGATTAACAATCGCTACAACATTCGTGAAGTGCTAGCGGCAGCAGATGCCTATGAGAAGAAAACGGGGCGCAGATACTCCATCGAATACGCCCTGATTCGTGACATTAACGATCAATCCTGGCGATCAGATTTATTGGGTCGTTTGCTCAAAAACCGTAACGCCCACGTTAACTTGATTCCACTTAATCCAACTCCAGGTTCTAAATGGACCGCATCTCGCCGGGAGGATGAAGCAGAGTTTGTTCGGATTCTTGAAAGTTATGGGGTTCCTGTAACTGTGCGCGATACCCGAGGCCGCGAAATTGATGGCGCTTGCGGTCAGTTGGCTGCGGCAGAAAAAGTGGCTCCTACTAGTTAGATTTAAGGGAAATTGCTAGGCTCGGGCTCATGAAAAAGCTCAGTAACTTTGTTAATGGTAAATCTGTAGATTCAACATCAGGTGAAACCACAACCCTTGTAAATCCAGCGACAGGCCAGCCTTTCGCAACAGCCCCTAAATCAAATGCGGCAGATATTGATGCTGCGTATAAGGCGGCAAATGATGCTTTCCCTGATTGGCGGGATTCAACACCATCCCAGCGTCAACGCGCACTGCTAAAGATTGCAGATGCGATTGAGGAGCGTGCTGAAGAAATTATTACTATTGAATGTGAAAATACCGGCAAGCCAATTTCACTGACAACATCAGAAGAAGTTCCACCGATGGTGGATCAGATTCGTTTCTTTGCCGGCGCTGCCAGAAATCTTGAAGGAAAGTCTGCCGGTGAATATATGCCTGGTATGACTTCAATGATCCGCCGCGAACCTGTTGGAGTTATTGGTCAGGTAACACCATGGAACTACCCAATGATGATGGCAGTTTGGAAATGGGCACCTGCGATTGCTGCCGGTAACACTGTTGTGCTGAAGCCAAGTGACACAACACCTGCGTCAACTGTGTGGATGGCTAATTTGATGGCAGAGTTTTTACCTGCCGGTGTGTTCAATGTTGTCTGTGGCGAGCGCGAGACTGGTGCAACACTTGTTAATCATGCACGCCCTGACATGGTCGCAATTACTGGATCAGTTGCCGCAGGTATTAAGGTGGCAGAATCTGCTGCAAAGCAGCTAAAGCGCGTGCACCTAGAATTAGGCGGCAAAGCACCAGTTGTAGTTTTTGCAGATGCAGATTTAGCAGCTGCAGCCGAAGCAATTGCGATCGCTGGCTACTTCAACGCTGGTCAAGATTGCACCGCTGCAACTCGTGTGATTGTTCAAGACTCTGTTTATGATCAATTTGTCGCACTCATTACCGAACAAGCCAAACAGATTGCCATTGGCGCACCTGCCGATGAAGATGTTTTCTTGGGACCTGTTAACAATGTGAATCAGTTGGCTCGAATCACAGATCTTTTGTCCAGAGTTCCGGCACATGCCCAAGTTATGACAGGTGGCAGCGCGCTTGATCGACCAGGATTCTTCTTCCCAGCAACAGTTGTTGCGGGCTTGCACCAATCAGATGAGCTGATTCAGAAAGAGATCTTCGGGCCGGTTATCACCGTGCAAAAGTTCACCGATGAGGCTCAAGCGCTGGCTATGGCAAACGGCGTGGAGTACGGATTGGCCTCAAGTGTGTGGACTACTAACCACGGAACCGCCATGCGCATGGCTAAGGCCTTTGACTTTGGCTGCGTCTGGATCAATACCCACATTCCGATTGTTGCTGAAATGCCACATGGCGGGTTCAAACGCTCGGGATATGGCAAGGATCTCTCAGCGTATGGATTTGAAGATTACACGCGAATTAAGCATGTAATGAGTAATCTGGGGGCGTAGTATTTCCCTCTGTTCGACCAGTTAATCAACCCACAACCCACAGAAAGCTTGAGGCTCGGTAATCCGACAACTAGCTTGAGTAAAACCCTTAAGGAGTAAATCAGTATGTCAAAAGAAAGTTCACTCTCACCAGAGGCAAAGTCAGTTTTAGGTGCAATGGTTTCACGCCGCGGATTACTCGCAGGCGCAGGCGGTATAGGAGCAGTGGGATTACTCTCTGCTTGCAGTTCTGGACCAAAGTGTGATGTTTATGAAGCGGCTGCTGATGCATCGGTAGTTCGCTGGGGTAACTGGCCTTTGTACTTAGATTATGACGAAGAGTGCAAGTACTACCCAACATTAGACAAATTTGCTCGCGCTAATACGTTAAATGCTCAGTATTTTGAAGATTACAACGATAACGATGAGTTCTTTGGAAAAGTACAAGCACAGCTAAAGATTGGCACAGATATTGGTTATGACGTTGTCACACCAACTGACTGGATGGCTGCGCGTTGGATCCGTCTTGGATACACACAAAAGTTTGATGCAGCAAATATTCCCAACAAGTCCAACATCCTTGACTCACTAGCAGCACCTTCATTTGATCCAAAGCGTGAGCACTCAATGACATGGCAAGGCATCATGGCTGGGTTTGGTTGGAACACTGAATCGAATCCCAATGGAATTAGCACACTTGAAGAGCTTTTTGCTCCTCAGAATAAGGGAAAGATTGTTGTTCTCTCTGAAATGCGCGACACAATCGGAATTATTCTGCTTGCACAGGGTGTCAATCTTCAGACAGTTACCGAAAATCAGTACATGAACGCAGTTGACTACATGGAAAAGCAAATTAGCGATGGCTGGATTCGCGGCGTTAAGGGTAATGAATACGCTGAAGACCTCATTTCAGGAGATGCAACCGCTGTAATTGGCTGGTCTGGCGATATGTTTATCTTGAAGGCTGAAAACGAAGGAAAGTTTGACTTTGCAATTCCAGAGTCAGGCGGAACTATCTCAGGTGATAACTTAATGATTCCTTCAACAGCATCTGCTGAAGGTAAGGCAAATGCTGAGAAGTTGATCAACTTCTATTACGACCCAGCAATTGCAGCTGAAGTTGCTGCATACGTTAACTATGTGTGTCCTGTTAAGGGTGCACAAGCTGAAATGGAGAAGATTGCTCCAGAACTTGCGAGCAGCCCATTTATCTTCCCAGATGATGCAATGTCAAAGAGACTCAACGTCTTCCGCTCGCTTACCCCAGCAGAAGAAACCTCATGGACCGAAGCTTTCCAGAAGGCCGCCGGCAACTAGTGGCCGACGTTTCATCTGCAACGCACGGAGATTTACGATTAACTCGTATTTCAAAGTCGTACGGAGATTTCACCGCTGTTAATGATTTGTCATTAACAATTCCTGAGGGCTCATTTTTTGCTTTACTTGGGCCTTCAGGATGCGGCAAGACCACAACTTTGCGAATGATCGCGGGGTTAGAAGAGCCAACCGTTGGAAGCATTCATTTAGGTGAAACTGATATTACGACTAAGCGTCCGTACCAGCGCCCGATTAATACCGTCTTCCAAAATTATGCATTGTTTCCACATTTAACGATTTTTGAAAACATTGCATTTGGGTTGCGCCGTCGTGGAATCAAAGATGTATCTGAAGACGTGAACAAAGTTTTAGAACTTGTAGAGCTTCCTCACCTGGCTCAGCGCAAGCCAACCCAATTATCTGGTGGTCAACAACAGCGCATCGCATTAGCGCGCGCAATTGTTAACCGCCCAGCACTTCTTTTGCTCGATGAACCATTGGGTGCGTTAGATCTCAAGCTACGTCGCCAGATGCAGATCGAACTTAAGTGGATTCAACGCGAAGTTGGCCTTACTTTCGTGCACGTTACACACGATCAGGAAGAGGCCATGACTATGGCTGACACCATCGCTGTAATGAACGAGGGCGAAATTGAGCAGATGGGGTCTCCTGCAGATTTGTATGACAACCCAGGAACTGCTTTTGTTGCTAACTTCTTAGGCCAATCAAACCTGATTAAGGGACGCATTGAAGGCAGTGATGGAGAGAACTTAGTTGTCGATCTATTTGGCCAAAAAATTTCAATGCCAAAGAACCGCAGCCATGCCGTAGATAGCTCAATTTATGCTGGTATTCGTCCAGAAAAATTCCGTATTTCACTTGTTGGAACACCTACTCGGGGAAACATCCTGACCGGTGGCCGCATTGAAGATGTTTCTTACATCGGTGTTTCTACTCAGTACCAAGTAACAATGCCTTGGGGACAAGAAGTAATGGTCTTTGAGCAAAATGATGATGGTGTTCCACCATTTGATAAGGGCGATGAGGTTGTAATTTCTTGGGAGCCTAACTTCACTTTTGCTCTGCGCGGAGATGATGATGTCGAAGCCGGACTTGAAGTTAATCCTGAGGAACTAGACGAAGAATGAGCAACGCCTTGACTAAGGTGAAGTTGCCTTACCTTTTGTTGTTGCCGGGATTTTTGTTCCTCTTTACCTTCTTTATCTTGCCGATTATCAACCTGGCGCAAACCTCAACCCAGACAGCAATTGTTGGGGGAGACACGGGGCAATATGAACAGACACTTGCGTTTTCAAATTACATAACCGCCTTTACTGAAAATAAAGAACAGTTTGCTCGCTCCTTTGTATTCGCACTCTGTGCAACTGTTTTAGCATTAGCAATCGCTTATCCTTTGGCCTATGCAATTGCATTCAAGGCTGGGCGATTGAAGAATTTTCTTTTGGTACTAGTAGTAGCACCATTTTTTGTTTCATTCTTGCTTCGCACAATTGCTTGGAAGCAGATACTGGGCGAAAAAGGCTTTGTAGTACCAACTCTTCGAAGCATTGGAATTATTGGTGAAAGTACGACGCTTACCTCAACCTCATTTGCTGTTGTTATGGGTATGACCTATAACTTCTTGCCATTTATGACGCTACCTTTATATGCATCTTTAGAGCGTATTGATCCTCGCACAATGGAGGCTTCCGGCGATTTATATGCAAACGGAATTACTACTTTCCGCAAGGTGACCTTGCCCTTGTCTATGCCAGGTGTGGTTGCTGGCACATTGCTGACCTTTATTCCTGCAGCTGGTGATTATGTGAATGCTGCCATTTTGGGAAGTCCTAATACCAAAATGATTGGAAATGTTATTGAGTCCAGATACTTCAAGATCGTTGATTACCCAACGGCTGCGGCTCTCTCATTTACCTTAATGGCCGCAATCTTGATTCTGGTGACTGTCTATATCCGAAAAGCAGGAACGGAGGAGTTGGTATGAACAAGCAAAAAGATGCAACGATTCCTACAATTCCTTTTAATGCACTTGTATCGAGATGGTTTGGCCGCAATCTAATTCGCATTTATGCTGTTTTGGGATTCACATATCTGTTCATTCCCGTTCTCTACACCTTTGCTTTTTCATTTAATGATTCAGGCAAATCAAACCTAGTATGGAAGGGCTTTACTCTAGATAATTGGAAGAACCCATGTGGTGCTCCAGAAGTTTGTACCGCACTTGGTAATTCAATAAAAATTGGTCTGCTAGCAACGATTTTTTCAACGATTTTAGGGACCATGATTGCCTTTGCAATCGGGCGCTACGCCTTTAAAGGACGCTCATCTTCTAACTTGCTAATCTTTTTACCGATGGCAACGCCTGAAATTGTTTTGGGTGCTTCATTACTTTCATTGTTCTTGGTCTTTCATATAAATCCTGGTTTTTGGCCAACCGTTATTGCCCATGTGATGTTTTGTATTTCATTTGTTGTAGTTACCGTCAAAGCTCGTATCGCTTCCTTGGACCCACGCTTAGAACAAGCGGCGATGGATCTATACGCTAATGAATTTGAAACTTTCCGTCGTGTAACTTTGCCTTTGGTCGCACCTGGCATTGCAGGTGCTGCGCTCCTTGCCTTTAGCCTCTCATTTGATGACTTCATCATTACAAACTTTAATTCTGGAACCTTGAAAACATTTCCAGAGTTTGTCTACACATCTGCCGCACGTGGAATTCCAGCACAAGCCAATGTGATTGGTTCTGCCATGTTCATCTTGGCATTGCTCATTGTGATAGCAGCACAATTTGTTGGACGCAGAGTTAAGGTTTCTAAGTGACCAATCACGGCAACATGTATGGCCCTAGCTTCACATTTCTAGGGATACCTGCGTGCGATCTAGATGATCCAGCCAGCTACAAGGGTGCTGATGTAATCATTGTGGGCGCACCAATAGATAGTGGAACATCTCATAGATCTGGTGCAAAATTCGGGCCGCAAGCAATACGTGGGGGAGATTATCTTCCACATGATGGTTCCAGGCCGCACTTAGCTTTGCGCACAGATGGATTAAAGGATCTGAAAGTCCTAGATGCTGGTGATCTCTTGATGCCAGGTGGGGATCTAGTTGCATCACTTGCAGTGTTGCGTGAAGCAACGGAAAAGATTTCACGTGCAGGGATCATTCCGGTAGTTCTTGGTGGGGATCATTCAATTGCATCAGCAGATGTTGCAGGGATTGCAAACCACCTAGGCCACGGCAAAATTTCTATGATTCACTTTGATGCACACGCTGACACTGGTGAAGATCAATTCGGAGCGTTAGTGGGCCACGGAACACCTATGCGCAATTTGATTACCAATGGATTTGTTCGTGGAGATCGTTTCTTGCAACTTGGATTACGCGGATATTGGCCAGATGATGCAACCCTCAATTGGATGCGCGATCAAGGTATGCGTTCCTATGAAATGACTGAGATTCATCACCGTGGGCTAACTGCGGTTTTGGATGAATCCTTTGCAACATTAGTTGATGGTTGCGATGGAGTTTTCCTTTCAGTAGATATTGATGTTGTTGACCCCGGCATGGCTCCAGGTACTGGAACTCCAGAGCCTGGTGGAATGACAAGTCGTGAATTATTAGAAGCGGTTCGCCGAATTTGTTTAGAGCTTCCAATTGTTGGCATTGATATTGTTGAAGTGGCCCCACCATTTGATACGGCAGATATCACTGCAATCTTGGCCAACCGTGTGGTTCTTGAAGCCTTAAGTGCGATAGCAAAGCGTCGTTCTGGTGGCTCATATTCGCCAACTCAGAACCTTCTCGATCGATAACCACCAAATTCTCAAGATGTCAGCGGTATCGTTCATACTTTGGTACAACTTCTCGCGGATAGGTAATTAATGGAACTTTTCGGAATGCTCGCCTTTGTTGTCGCGCTGCTTCTTTCTGTCATGGTGCATGAGTTTGGGCATTTCATTACAGCGCGTCGATACGGGATGTGGGTTTCAGAGTTCTTTGTGGGATTTGGAAAGAGAATTTGGTCTGTTCAGCGGGGTGAAACTGAGTTTGGTGTTAAGGCGATTCCAGCAGGCGGATACTGCAAGATCGAAGGCATGTCTCCAAATGATGCGATGCCTGAAGGAGAAGAAGATCGCGCTTTTTATAAAGCCTCATCTGGCAAGAAGCTAATTGTCCTGGGTGCAGGGTCGTTTCTGCACTTTGTATTGGGTTATCTGTTGTTGTTCGTTTTGTTTGCAGGTGTTGGAACAAATCAGGTGCTACCGATCATCGGTGAAGTTGTTCCAAACTCCGCTGCACAATCAGCCGGAATTCAAGTAGGCGATGAAGTTGTTTCTATAAATGGTGTAGAAGTCACCACTTGGTATAAAGATGTTGAAGCTATTCGTAATTCGCAGGGTAAAGAGTTGACCCTTGGACTGCTTCGAGATGGCCAGAACATCACAATTACTGCAACACCACGATTAACAGATATTGATGGTACCGAGCGCTATGTGCTGGGAATCGTCAACATCACCGGATTGAAGCGTTCGGGAGTAATTGAATCGGCCTCAAATTCTTTTAAGGTGACTAAGAGTTTTATCTCTGAAAGCGTTAAATCTCTCGCCAAATTACCTGAAAAGATCCCAGCGTTGTGGGGAGCAACTGTTCGAGGCGAAGAACGTGATGCAAATGGCTTAGTTGGAGTAGTTGGGGTTGCGCGTGTTTCTGGAGAAGCTGTTGGCAGCGACAAACTGACGCCTATGGAGCGTTTAGCCACTTTCTTGTTGATTGTTGCAAGTCTGAATATTTTTGTCGGAATTTTTAATCTCTTGCCGATTCTTCCACTAGATGGCGGACACATGGCTGTTGCAATTGCAGATGAGCTTCGTGCCTTCCTTGCTCGTTTGCGTGGTCGCCCACGCCCAGCGCCAATAGATGTCACAGTGCTAACCCCGATAACGATGGTGGTTTTTGTGGTTCTTGCCTGTTTGACTCTGCTGCTTTTAGTTGCAGATGTGATCAATCCTGTGACCCTCAATCTTTAAGGAAGCGAATGTGGCTCTAATTCGGCGGTTTTTGCCTGAGTAGTGCAGAATGAAGCCATGGTTGATCTCGGAATTCCAAGTGCACCACCGCCAACACTGCATCCTCGTCGCAAGACACGTCAGCTCAAGGTTGGTTCTGTTGGCGTAGGAAGCGATTCTCCGGTTTCAGTTCAATCGATGTGTACAACTCTGACAGCCGATGTGAATGCAACATTGCAACAAATTGCAGAGTTAACCGCTTCTGGTTGCCAAATTGTTCGAGTGGCCGTGCCTAGCCAGGATGATGCTGATGCTCTGGCTCAAATTGCAAAGAAATCCCAGATTCCAGTAATTGCAGATATTCACTTTCAGCCAAAATATATTTTTGCAGCAATTGATGCTGGTTGTGCTGCAGTGCGTGTTAACCCTGGAAACATTAAGCAGTTTGATGACAAGGTTAAAGAGGTTGCAAAGGCTGCTGGAGATGCCGGAATTCCTATTCGTATTGGCGTCAATGCTGGTTCACTAGATCCGCGCTTACTTGCAAAGTACGGCAAAGCAACACCTGAGGCTTTAGCTGAATCTGCTTTGTGGGAAGCATCTTTGTTTGAAGAACATGGTTTTTCAGATATTAAAATTTCTGTAAAGCATCATGATCCAGTAACTATGGTGAACGCATACCGAATTCTTGCTGCCAAGTGTGATTACCCATTACACCTTGGAGTAACAGAGGCAGGGCCAATCTTCCAAGGCACGATTAAATCTGCAACAGCATTTGGAATTCTATTAGCTGAAGGTATCGGCGACACGATTCGTGTTTCCTTATCAGCACCACCAGTTGAAGAGGTAAAGGTTGGAATCTCTATTCTTGAATCTCTCAATTTGCGTCAACGTAAACTTGAAATTGTTTCGTGTCCTTCATGTGGCCGTGCACAAGTTGATGTTTACACATTGGCGGAAAAGGTTCAGGCAGGACTTGAAGGAATGACTGTTCCTTTGCGTGTTGCAGTTATGGGCTGTGTTGTTAACGGCCCGGGCGAGGCACGTGAGGCTGATCTTGGTGTTGCTTCAGGTAATGGCAAGGGTCAGATATTTGTGAAGGGTCAGGTCATTAAGACTGTGCCAGAAGCGCAAATTGTTGAAACTCTTATCGAAGAGGCGATGCGCTTAGCAGAAGAAATGGAAGCCGCCGGAGTTGCTTCAGGGCAACCTTCAGTTGATGTTCGATAAGGTTTGCCCATGTTGAAAATGTCTACGCTATTTTTGCGTACTCTTCGCGATGATCCAGCCGATGCTGAAGTAGCAAGCCACAAGCTATTGGTTCGTGCTGGTTATGTGCGCAGAATTGCAGCAGGTATTTACTCATGGCTTCCACTTGGCGTGATCACGCTTCGAAATGTGGAACGTGTAATTCGCGAGGAAATGGATAACGCTGGTTTTCAAGAGGTAAATTTCCCAGCATTGTTGCCCCGTGAAGCCTATGAAACGACTAACCGTTGGGAAGAGTACGGTCCAGCACTGTTTAGATTGCAGGATCGCAAGGGCGGGGATTATCTACTAGGCCCAACACATGAAGAGATGTTTACCTTGATGGTGAAAGGTGAGTACTCCTCACATAAAGATTTGCCACTGAGCATTTATCAGATTCAAACAAAATTCCGAGATGAAGCACGGCCACGTAGTGGAATTATTCGAGGCCGTGAGTTTGTTATGAAGGATTCTTACTCATTTGATATCGATAATGCAGGTCTTGA
>JAIOWZ010000027.1 GCA_021741905.1 Candidatus Planktophila sp.
TGTTCAGAATCCTTATCAAGAATTGCATCAACTAATGGATGAACTTCGTAGGTGCGAACCTTTTGTTCTGGAACAAAGACTGATAAATCAATATCTTCAACTTGTTCATTCATAAAACCTTGGTCAGCAAATAGGGCGGTTAATGTGCGGATATCTTCAAATGCTTCATCTTCACTTGCCGCAATAACGTGGGCAAGTCCACTGTTCTTCTTATGCGCTTCAGGCCCACCCAACAAAGCCATATCAATATCTTCGCCTGTCACACTCTTCACAACTTCTGGACCTGTAACAAAGATGCGACCTTCTGGGGCAAGAACAACCACATCAGTTAGGGCAGGACCGTATGCACCGCCACCTGCAGTTGGTCCAAGGACTAAAGAAAGTTGCGGGATGCGGCCACTTGCCGAGATCATTGATTGGAAAACTTCTCCAAATGCATCAAGTGAGGCAACGCCATCACTTAAGCGCGCACCACCGCTGTGCCAAATACCAATGACAGGAACTTGCGCGCCCATAGCTGCCTTGTAAGCAGAGACAATCACCTTTGAACCATCCACACCAAGTGCGCCGCTTTTAATTGTGGCATCGGATGCAAAAATAACAACTTTATTACCCTTTACTGTTGCAGTAACTGCAATCATTCCGCAATCTGTGCGCGGGATCAGAAAGTTAAAAACTCCACCATCAACCAAGCGCTCGATCCGTGAAATGGGATCGCGTGGATCATTGGATGTAGGTGACATTTATATGCTCTTAAAAGCCAATACAACGTTGTGTCCACCAAAACCAAATGAATCATTGAGCGCTGCGATATCACCAGCCGGTAATGCGCGAGGTTTATCTCGCACTACATCAACAGTTACTGCTGGATCTAGCTCTTCAATATTAATTGTTGGGGGAGCCAAACGGTCTTGCAGCGCTTTAACAATAAAGACAGATTCAATAGCACCGGCGCCGCCAAGCAAGTGACCTGTCATTGACTTAGTTGCAGATACTGCAACATGATCAGCATCTTTTCCAAGAGCTGCACGTAAAGCATTAGCTTCGGCCACATCTCCGGCCGGTGTAGAGGTTGCATGAGCATTTAAATGGACAATATCTGCAGTTGTTAATTCAGCATCTCGCAGAGCGAACTTAACTGCTCGCTGCACACCTGCGCCAGATGGGTCAGGGGCGGCGATGTGATAGCCATCAGATGACAATCCTTGACCTGCTATTTCACAGTAAATCTTTGCTCCACGCGCTTTAGCGTGTTCGTACTCTTCTAAAACAAGTATTCCGCCACCTTCACCAAGAACAAACCCATCACGGTTGAGATCATATGGACGGGATGCGCGAGCAGGATCATCATTTCTCGTAGATAAAGCTTTCATTGCAGCAAAAGCTGCCATTGGAAGCGCGTGACAAGCAGCTTCAACTCCGCCGCTAACAACAATATCTGCGCGGTTATTGCGGATCATTTCAAATGCGTAACCAATTGCTTCGGCTCCAGATGCGCACGCACTAACTGGTGTGTGGATCCCTGCTTGTGCTTTTAATTCAAGACCGATATTTGCTGCTGGTCCATTGGGCATCAGCATTGGCACGGTGTGGGGGCTAACTAACCGAGCACCTTTTCCATTCAAAATGTCATATTGCTCCAGCAGTGTTGTTACTCCACCGATTCCTGACGCAACGACAACTCCGAGACGCTCATTATCGATCTCAGGTGATCCTGCATCTTTCCAAGCCTCACGTGATGCGATCAGCCCAAACTGCTCTGAACGATCAAGGCGTCTGATCTCAACGCGCTCCATCTGCTCACTTGGCTCAACTGCAACTCGCGCTGCGAAGGTCACTGGGATTGTTTGCGCCCAATCCTCAGTAAGAGTTCGCACACCACTTCTGCCAGCCAAAAGGCCAGCCCAAGTTGTTGCTACATCTCCACCAAGAGGAGTGGTTGCACCAAGACCAGTGACAACAACGCGACGACGAGTCATTGTTTAAAAACTTACTTTGATGCGTTAACTATGAAATTGACTGCATCTCCAACAGTTACCAAATCTGTAACACTGTCATCAGGAATCTTTACTCCGAAGCGCTCTTCAGCTGCAACGACAACCTCAACCATGCTGAGTGAATCAACATCTAGATCATCTGTGAAGTTCTTATCAAGTTCAACTGATGCAGCAGGAATACCGGCTACTTCTTCAACGATTTCCTTAAGTCCTGCAAGTACATCTGCTTGTGCAAGTGCCATTGTCTATATGTCCTCTTCTATGTAGATCGGGCGTGCAAGGTCATTATTGTGTATCAATTCCGCTCTTACTTACTAGTATTGCACTCCGTAAGTGGCGTAAATCTCAATGAATTTTATGGCTTAGGCGGAAGTTCAACAACCTGTCCCGCATACACCAATCCTGCGCCATAGCCGATTAGCAGTGCCAATTTTCCGTGCAGTTCAGGATGCTCTTCCAAAATTCGATCCATCGCTAAAGGAATAGATGCAGCAGATGTATTTCCATTTGTGCGTATGTCATCTGCAATCAAAACAGAATCTGGAATTTTCATTTCCTTAGCCATAGTTTCAATAATGCGAATATTTGCTTGATGTGGAATAAAGGCACCAAGTTCATCAACTGAAACTCCTGCAACCTCAAGCGCCTTTAATCCAACCTTGCTCATTTGGTAAACAGCCCAGCGGAAAACGACTTGTCCTTGCTGTGAAATATTTGGCCAACCAAGTTCACCAACGCCTTTGTCTGGATTCTTTTTAAAATCTAAAAATGATGGCGTTAAGGTAATTGCATCACGAGAGTCTGCATCAGAGCCCCAAATTGTTTGCCCAATTCGAGGTTGATCGCTCTGACCGATAATTACTGCGCCAGCGCCATCTGCAAATATGAATGCTGTAGCGCGATCATCCGGGTCTGTGTAGTCAGACAATTTTTCAACACCAATTACCAAAACATTGCGTGATGTTCCTGAACGAACTAAGTCACTTGCCATTGCTACGCCATAACAAAAGCCTGCACACGCAGCGCTGATATCAAATGCAGCTGCTTTTGGATTACCGAGTTCATTAATTAATTCAGTTGCCGCACTGGGTGCCTGAAATGGATATGAAATCGTAGAAACAATGACGGTATCGATATCTTCAATACTTAACTTGGCTCGCTTTAACGCCATTTCGCATGCAGCTTTGGCCATTGAAATAACTGTTTCATCATCGCCGGCAAAGCGGCGCGATTCAATTCCTGTGCGCTGCACAATCCATTCATCAGTCGACTCGATGCGCTCAACAATTTCTGAATTTGGGACTACGCGCTGAGGTCGATATGTGCCGACAGACAAAATTCTGCTGTGACTCAATGGTGTTGCCTTGATGCTCATGCGTGCCTTCCTGCAAACTCTCGCGCAGCATCTAGATCATCTGCACTCTTTAGCGCAAAGGTTTCAATCTCACTTGCTGCGCGCTTGAGTAAGCCAACCAGAGTTCCGGCTGGTGGTAGTTCAATGACACCCGTAATGCCAATTGATTTCATGGTTTCCATACATAGATCCCAGCGGACGGGGTTAGCGATCTGATCAACGATACGATCTAGTACCTCATGGGCACCTGCAATTACTCGTCCGTCTTTGTTTGAGATAACTTGATTAGAAACATCATGTGTTGGAATTGATGAGACTAAAGCACGTAGGGGCTCAACAGCTGGTTGCATATATCTAGTGTGAAAAGCGCCGGCAACAGCCAAGGCACGAACTCGCACTCCAGCAGGAGGTTTTTCAGCAAGTTCTGCAAGGGCCTTTAAATCACCCGCAGCAACGATTTGTCCAGCGCCATTGTCGTTTGCTGCAACTAATTTGCGAATTGTGATCGCAAAAAGAACTTCTTCGCGATCTCCGCCAAGGATTGCTGACATACCTGCAGGTCTGGTGGAGGCAGCCTTTGCCATTTCAATTCCGCGGGCACGAACAATTCTTAAGGCATCTATCTCAGAGATTGCTCCTGAAAGAGCAGCAGCTGCTAACTCACCAACGGAATGGCCAGATGTGACAGCAAATTTCTTAATCCCAAGAGCGTGAGCACCTAGTAGTGAAGTAGCAACAATTAGTGGCTGGGCGTTGGCGGTGTCTTTGATTTGATCTGCATCTGCAATTGTTCCAAGATGGACTAGGTCCAAGCCAATTGCATCTGACCACGATATGAGTAGTTCTTTGAGTAATGGATCCGCAATCCAACTATTCAACATTCCTGGAATTTGTGACCCTTGACCAGGGGCGATGATTGCGAGCACATGCAGATATTAGTGCGCTTGCCTACTTACTATCTAGTACGCGCAGAATGGCAAAATGCCGTGTACCGAACCTAGGGCTTAGGAGACTCTTTCTTCGTTAACTTCTTGTAAATCCCATTGTGATTGCGGTGAAAATTCAGGGTAGTACATAGTTCCTAATTCATCGGCATGACGTCTAAAGATTATTTTGACTAACTCAACAGTCATCAAAATCAGTGCAGCTGGGAAAAGGTCAAAGGATCGCTTAAAGAACCACGGCGTCCCATTTCGCAGCATCCATATGATTGATGACTTTTTACTAGTTACAGGTGTTTCTTCAATAGCGATGGGGTCAATCTTCCAATTTTGACGAAGTAAAATTTCACGAAAATGTGTTGCCATTATTTGATGACCATATTTGCTCGGATGCATACGATCTATATGCCAAACTTTTCGCTCGTATATGTCTTGAATTGAGCGAGTCAATAGAATCTGTGTATTGAATTCACGTCCAACAGAATGAATCACCCGATTCACGGCATTTACTCGACGGGATAAAACTTGAGCAAGTAGTTTTGGTAGTGGAACAATCCGTGTTGGATCGTGGAGTTGTAAGAGCAGCACTTCTGCCCCAGATTTCTTTAATTCGGAAATGGTTGCTCGTAGGTTTTGATGCAATTTATTGGGATCAAACCCATTGCGTAGCGCGTCGTTGCCACCCACGATTACGGCAGCGATATCTGGTTTGAACATCAAAGCCTTTGGAAGTTGATCCTGAAGCACCTCGGCTGATTGTGCGCCTGGGCGTGAGAGATTGATATAGACCAATGGATCTTGGAAATGTTTAGCGAGGTAGTAACTCCAACCTCTTGTTACGCCATTCTTATCACTGTCGCCAACACCAGAAGCTGCGCTATCTCCTAAAATTGCGAAGGTGGCAACTCTTTCCATTTTTACGCCGCCCTCAACCTTTTGTGATTAGCGCTGACTTCACGGCCGGCACCATGCAAGCGAAGCATCATCATCAAAGTAGAGCTCCAAGGGTAATTTTCTGCTTGATGCTGGCAACGAATAGGCATTCCTCTATCGGCAGCGTTGTAGGCAAGAACTGTTTGGATGGCCTTGGCAAAAGATTTCGGGTTGTTCTCAGCAACAGCACCGACAGGTTCTGGGGTATCTAGAAGTAAAAATTCACCAACGGCGCTTGTAGCAGAGGCAACAACAGGTGTTCCTGATGCGAGTGATTCAAGTGCGGCTAGGCAGAATGTCTCTATAGGTCCTGGCGCAATTGAAACATCTGCACTTGCAATAACTTCCGCCAGCATCTTCCGATCAACGATGTATCCCATAAAGGTAACAGGTAGATCTTTTGAGAGAGCCTTTAAACTCTTAAACATCGGACCCATCCCGACAAAAATCAATCGCGCATTAACCCCTGAATCAAGAAGTTCCTTGAGAGCCAAAATTGAATTCTGGGGATTTTTTTCCTTTGACATACGACCGCAGTGCAAGATTAAGACATCTGCACCTTTCAGAAGCTCTCTTCGTAATGCTTCATTGCGCCGATAAGGTGAGAAGTTTTGTAAGTCAACCCCGAGTGGAACATGCGTGAGATTCTTTGTTTCAATCTTGCGGAATTCGCGTGAAGCAAACTCTGTTGTTGCAATAACGTTGTGGAAACGACTTGCAAGTCTTGTGTTATGCCAGTTAACAAACCATTTGAGATCAAGTTTAAAGAATGATTTGACTAGACCAGAGAGAGTTTCATGACTAAAAACAACTGTGTGTATGCCCCTTTTCTTTGCCCAAAGACCTACTTTAGATAAAGTGAAACGGTCAGAGACCTCTAAGGCATCAGGTTTGAGGGTAATTATGAGTTTCTTGATGTCTTGATTATTGCGAATGATTCGGTATCCGCCACTAAAGGGGAGAACTATTGATGGAACTGTAATTTTCTTACCGTGCAAAGTTTCTTCACAGAAAAAGCCGTTACCGGGAACTATGTAAGTGAACTCATGCCCGCGCGCGATGTATCCCGATCCAAGTTCATGCAAAGTCGTTCTGATTCCACCGGACTTTGGTCCATAGAAGTTGGCAATATGTACGATCTTCATGCCACACGCTCACTTTGCTTGGCAGGATTATTGAGCACTAACTCTTTGTAATGTTCGATAAGTTGGCTGTTTACCAGCTCCCAGGTGCGATGGATAACCGATCCTCGAGCACGTTCACTCATCAAGCGGTGTTCAGATGAGTACAGAATCTGATTAACGCTGTGATTGAGTGAGTATGAGTTTGATGTATCAACAAGAAAGCCCGTCCAGCCATGATTGACAAGATCTGTTGGACCGCCTGTATTTGGTGCAATTACCGGAACTCCTGAAGCCAAAGCCTCTTGAATGGATTGGCAGAAAGTTTCATGTTTTCCCGTGTGAATAAAAATATCAAGAGAAGCGTAGTAGCGCGCAAGATCCTCACCACCTTGGTAACCAACAAATTTGGCGTTTGGCAATTCTCGTTCAAGCCTCATTCGCGCCGGCCCGTCACCAACAATTACGAGTTGAATGTCATCGCGCTTATCAAGTGTTGCTAGATCATCAATTCGCTTTTCATTTGCTAGTCGACCTACATAACCAACCAACTTGCGGTCAGGTCGATCTGCCAACAAATCACATCGTAAATTTATGTCTCTTTTTTCAGGGGAAAACTTTACGGAATCAACCCCGCGTTGCCATAGATGCACATTTTCTACACCCGAACTCTTGAGATCCTCACACGACCAATTTGACGGAGCTAATGTTCTGGTTGTGTGTGTGTGAATTCTTGCCACCCACTTCTTCAGTGAGTCATGGGCAATTGTTAATCCATAGTGTCGAGCAAAGCCTGCGACATCTGTTTGATAGATAGAAAGAGTTGGGATTTCAAGTCTTTCTGCAACTCTTGCTGCATAGTTTCCTAAGAAAAATGGCGAGGCTAGGTGAATAACATCGGGAGAGAATCCATCAATGAGTGGCTCTAACGTTCTGTGGGGAAAGCCAACGGGAAGCATTCCCTTCATTTCAAAACTAGGGACACGCTTTACTCGAAAGCCTGAATATTCGTTAACTCCGCCGGCGCTCTCAGGTGCGATCACGAGGGCTTCATGGCCCTTGCTGCGCAAGTACTCGAGAACTCTCAGCACTGAGTTGGTAACACCATTGATTTGGGGGAGAAAGGATTCAGTCACGATAACTACCCGCAGCTGCTTACTCATGAGGTCAGATTGAGGTAGTTCTCAGGCTTCAAGTAGAAGTTGAGGTTACAAGTCGGCAAACCCCACGTGAAATCTGCCTTTCGGGTGGTTATTAGGGTTACTGACCAGTAACATTTGAGACATGAAGATTGCCGTGTGCGTAAAACAAGTCCCTGATTCATGGGCTGAAAAGAAAATGGTCAATGGAATTCTCGATCGTGAAAATGTTGATGCTGTTCTCAACGATCTCGATGAGTACGCAGTTGAAGAAGCGCTACGTATCGCCGAAGCACATGGCGGCAATGAAGAAGGTGGCAGTAACACCATCACAGTAATTTCAATGGGGCCAGAGCGCGCGACAGAAGCGGTTCGCAAAGCTTTATCAATGGGTGTCAATGATGCAATCTTGGTTACAGATCCACAACTTGCTGGCGCAGATGCGCTCGCAACATCGGCGGTTTTGGCCGCAGTAATTGAAAAGGGTGGCTTTGATCTAGTTATTTGTGGAACAGAGTCAACTGATGCGCGCATGAGTGTTGTGCCTGCGATGTTAGCTGAGCGCTTAAACGCTGCTCAACTGACCTTTGCTTCGAAAGTTACTGTTGATCCTGCAGCAGGCAAGGTTTCTATCACGCGAGTAACAGAGGCAGGCGTTGATGAAATGCACGCACAGTTCCCTTGTGTTATTTCTGTTGTGGAAAAGATAAATGAACCGCGTTACCCATCATTTAAGGGAATCATGGCAGCAAAGAAAAAGACAATTGAAAGTAGAGATTTAGCAACTGTCGGTGTGTCGGCAGAGGCTGCCTGGTCGCTAGTTGCAGATGCAACTCCTCGTCCAGCACGCGCAACAGGAATTAAAGTTACAGATGATGGAACCGGTGGCGAACAACTGGTTGCATACCTAGCAGAAAAGAAGTTGATATGAGCACAGTATTGATGCTGGCTGACTTTGTCGGCACAAAAGCAACAAAGACAAATGCTGAATTGGCTACCGCTGGCGCACGTATCGGTGAGGTAACAGCAGTTGTGCTTGCACCCGTTGGGCAAGGCGCAACCTATGCAGCAGCAATCAATCGTGGACCTATTGCAAAAATTATTGTTGTTGAATCTGATTCATTTTTAGCTAATGGTGTCGCAGCAGTTGCTGATGTTTTGGCGCAAGTAATTGCCACCGAATCACCAGCAGCGGTTCTTATTGCTTCCCATGCATTTGGCAAGGAAGTTGCCGCTCGCACAGCTGTTAAGTCTGGATCTGGAATCATTACCGATGCCGTAGATGTTTCAGCAGATATCACTGCAACGCAGTTGGTATTTGGTGGTTCAACAACGGTGCACTCTAAGGTTTCACATGGCACCCCGATTATTACAGTGCGTCCAAATTCAGTTGATGCAGACACAACTGAGTCAACACCTGCTGTTGAAACACAATCATTTTCAGTTTCAGATGCTTCAAAGAAAGCAACGGTCACATCCTCACAACCTCCAGTACAAGGTGGTCGCCCAGAATTAACGGAAGCAAATATTGTTGTTTCAGGTGGGCGTGGCACTAATGGAGATTTCAGTGCGGTAGAAAACTTTGCCGATGTATTAGGCGCCGCAGTTGGTGCATCTCGTGCAGCAACTGATGCAGGTTGGTATCCACACTCATATCAAGTTGGTCAGACTGGCAAGACTGTTAGCCCGCAGCTCTATGTTGCTAATGGAATTTCAGGTGCGATCCAACACCGTGCGGGCATGCAGACCAGTAAGACGATCGTTGTAGTCAACAAGGACCCAGAAGCCCCGCTCTTTGAGATTGCAGATTTTGGGGTAGTGGGCGATCTATTTGCTGTGCTGCCAAAGGCAACGGAAGGCATCAAAGCCCACAAGTCCTAGACTTAGGGCCGTGCCTTCGATCTACGTAGACCATGCCGCAACGACTCCAATGTCGCCTGCCGCGTTGTCGGCCATGTCAGAGCAGCTACAACAACTTGGAAATCCCTCAAGTTTGCATACCCATGGGCGCGCCACACGCAAAACTCTAGAAGATGCCCGCGAAGTAATTGCGAAGAAAATCGACTGCCTGGCATCTGAAGTTATTTTTACAGCCTCCGGAACAGAAGCAAATAACATCGCTCTAAAAGGTTTGTTCTGGAATGGAAAGAAAACCGGCAAGAATCTTGTAGTAATTTCCGCAATTGAGCACCATGCAATTTTGGATCCTGCCCATTGGCTGCACACCCATGAAGGCGCTGAAGTAATAACTGTCCCAATAACTTCAGATGGTGTGATTGATTTAGATTTCTTGCGAAACCTTGTGTCAGAACGCCGATTTGAAATTGGTGTGATTTCGATAATGCATTCCAATAATGAAACAGGTGTATTGCAACCTATTAACGAGATTGTCGCAATCGCAGGAGACATTCCAGTTCATATTGATGCGGTTCAAAGTTTCACAAAGACTGCTCTGTCCTATAAGAATTTAGGGGTCACCGCATTAACACTAAGTGCTCACAAAATTGGTGGACCACTTGGAATCGGCGCACTCATTTTGCGCCGTGCATATGAAATACCGGCATTACTCCATGGTGGTGGCCAAGAGCGAGAGATTCGCAGCGGAACATTAAATACCCCCAGCATTGTTGCCTTCGCAACGGCGGTTAAAGATTCCTATGATGCAGCTAGAGTTTCTGGGCTAAGAGATTCATTTATTGCTGGCGTTAAGCGTTTGATTCCAGATGCCTATATAAACGGTGAGAAAAGCGCGCGGCTACCAGGAATCGTGAATGTGACATTTCCTGGAACTCAAAGCGACACCTTGTTATTGCTCCTAGATAGCGCACATGTTTCTGCATCAACTGGATCTGCGTGCAGTGCGGGCGTGCACGAGGCAAGCCATGTGCTCCTTGCGATGGGACATAGTGAAGAGACAGCCCAGTCATCACTTCGATTCTCCTTTGGGGCCACATCCACGCAAGGCGATGTCGATTTTGTCTTGTCAGTGTTGCCCGATGTAATTAGCAGAGGAAGGGCGGCTCACACATGAAGTTAATTGCAGCTATGAGCGGTGGCGTGGATTCTGCCGTTGCTGCTGCCCGCGCAGTTGAAGCTGGCCACGATGTGATTGGCGTGCACTTAGCTTTGGCGGCAAACCCACAAAAGTACCGATCAGGTGCCCGCGGATGCTGCACAATCGAAGATTCACATGATGCACGTCGCGCAGCAGATGTCATTGGTATTCCTTTTTATATTTGGGATATGGCAGAAGAGTTTCATGATGGTGTTGTTGAAGATTTTTTAGCAGAGTATGCAGCTGGCAGAACACCTAATCCATGTTTGCGCTGTAATGAAAAGATCAAATTTGCAGCAGTGCTAGATCGTGCACGAGCCATGGGCTTTGATGGTGTTGTTACAGGACACTATGCCAGAACAGAAATAAGCGATAGTGGAAAGACATTACATCGCGCGGTAGATCACTCCAAAGATCAGTCTTATGTTTTATCTGTGTTAACAATCGAACAAATTGCAGGTGCGATATTTCCTTTGGGAGATACCACCAAAGTTGACATTCGCATTGAAGCTGAAAGACGCGGTTTAGCTGTTGCGCAGAAGCCCGATAGTCATGACATTTGTTTTGTGCCATCAGGTGATAACGCCGGATGGTTACGTGATCGCTTAGGAAGTGAAGTTGGACCAATTGTTGATCAAGATGGAAAGAAAATTGGCGAACATAAAGGGGCTTACACCTACACAATCGGACAGCGCAAAGGTTTGGGCCTTACGGTTCCAACGCCAGATGGGTCACCTCGATTTGTCTTAAAGATTGAACCAGTAAGTAACACCATTGTTGTTGGTGCACGCGAAGATTTAGCGATCACCACTATGAGCGGAGAAAGGCCAGTGTGGTGTGGCCCTGCCGTAACTGATCAAGTACAGCAAGGATTTGTGCAGATTCGTGCCCATGGCTCCGCACTGCCATGTTCCTATTACTTTAATGGAACTTTGCTTATTGCCACTCTAGATGAGCCTTTATTGGGATTGGCAACAGGGCAAGCAATGGTTATTTATGATGGTGATCGTGTCGTTGGTTCGGCAACAATCTGTGAGACTAAATGAGCACCAATCCGCGTCATGCGATGACCGAACTAATCAATGAGATTCGGGACCATCAATTTAAATATTATGTTTTAGATCAACCAACAATTACTGATGCTGAGTTTGATGACTTGCTCCGTAAATTACAGAAGTTAGAAGACAAGAACCCTGAGCTTCGTGAATCCGATTCACCAACACTCCATGTCGGTGGTGGATTTTCTACTCAATTCGAACAACGCGATCACATCGAGAAGATGATGAGCCTTGATAATGTCTTTGATCTAGAGGAGTTAGCTACCTGGTTTGATCGAGTTGAAAAAGACATCTCGACTCCGATGTATTTGTGTGAGGTTAAAGTTGATGGGTTAGCGATCAACTTGACCTATGAAGATGGCCAGTTGGTTCGTGGTTTGACTCGCGGTAATGGCGTAACTGGTGAAGATGTAACTTTAAATGTTAAAACGATTAGAAATTTGCCCCACAACTTAAAGGGCGACAAGATCCCTTCACTCATTGAAATTCGAGGAGAGGTATTCTTTCCAATCGCAGCCTTTAATGAGCTCAATGATTCTTTGGAAGAAGCAGGGAAGCAGTTATTTGCTAATCCCCGAAATGGTGCTGCGGGATCCCTGAGACAAAAAGATCCACGAATTACTGCGTCACGCCCATTATCTGTGGTGGTTCATGGTGTTGGAGCAAAGGAAGGAATCGCCTTTGATTCTCAGAGCGGTGCATACGATGAATTGAAAAAGCTTGGCCTTCCGACGAGTGATCGATTTAAAGTGTGTGGCACACGCATAGAGGTAGAAAAGTTTATTCAGTACTATGCAGATCATCGCCATGATGTTGAGCATGAAATCGACGGGGTAGTAATCAAGGTTGATTCTTTGTCACAGCAGCAACAGTTGGGCTTTACATCTCGTGCTCCCAAGTGGGCAATTGCCTATAAATATCCACCAGAAGAGGTAACAACTAAGTTATTAGATATCAAGGTCAGTGTTGGCCGCACTGGTCGGGTTACTCCATTTGCATTTATGGAGCCAGTAAAAGTAGCAGGCTCGACAGTTACCAACGCAACCTTGCACAACGCAGAAGAAATTGTTCGTAAAGGCGTACTAATTGGTGACACCGTAGTTATTCGTAAAGCCGGTGATGTGATTCCAGAAGTCTTAGGCCCCGTTATTGATAAGCGAACTGGACAAGAAAGAGCCTTTGTAATGCCGACTCAATGTCCTGAATGTGGATCAGATCTCCGCGCCATAACTCAAGGCGATGTTGATATCAGGTGTCCTAATACTCAGAGCTGTCCAGCGCAGTTACGTGAGCGAATTTATTACATTGGATCACGTGCTGCCCTAGATATAGATGTTTTGGGTTATGAAGCAGCTGTTGCACTTCTTGATTCAAAAATCATTACTGATGAATCAGATCTTTTTGATTTGACCGCCAATAAACTCGCCACATCTGAATTTTTTACTAAGAAAGATGGAACACCAGCGGCTAATGTTGAAAAACTCCTTACTGCACTAAATGAGGCAAAGACCAGACCGTTATGGCGAACATTGGTAGCGCTGTCTATCAGGCATGTTGGACCAACAGCAGCGCAAGGGTTGTCATCCACGCTGGGTTCTATTGATGTAATTTCAAAGGCATCAGCGGCAGAACTTGCAGCTGTCGATGGAGTTGGTCAAATTATTGCCGATTCAATTGTGGAATGGTTTTCAGTAGATTGGCACCGAGCAATTATTTCTAAGTGGAATGCTGCAGGGGTTCGCATGATTAATGAGCCGACACAAGTGCTGCCTCAGACTTTGGTCGGATTGACCTTTGTTGTTACTGGCGGCTTGGAATCCTTTACTCGCGACGGAATTTCAGAAACAATTATCGCCCATGGCGGAAAAGCGGCATCTGCGGTGTCGAAAAAAACAGATTATGTATTGGTGGGATCTGACCCAGGTTCAAAGTTAGCCAAAGCACAAGAATTAGGCGTGCCGGTTATAGATGAAGGGAAGTTCAAAGAGCTTCTAGCGGGTAAGTAGTAGTATTACAGCCATGATTAATCTTGCAGAAGAGATGCACCGAGAACTTCCAGCACCGCCAATATTTTTTGGTGTTTTCACATTTGTAGTCTTCGTGGTTCTTCTTTATTTAGTACTTCGCCTAGACCGAGACTAATTTGTCCCGAGTAGGTATATACGGCGGAACTTTTGACCCGATTCACCTAGGTCATCTGCATGTAATTTCCCAGCTCATTGAAAAAAAGATTGTTGATCAACTATTAGTTGTTCCAGCCGGTGAGCCATTACTTCGTAATGATGCACCTAAGGCAACGGCCCAGCAACGAAGAGCGATGTGCCAACTTGCAGTCTCAGATTTGCCAGCAGATGTGGCCAGCAAGGTACAAGTCAATCCCATTGAAGTTTTA
>JAIOWZ010000028.1 GCA_021741905.1 Candidatus Planktophila sp.
TGATCTAAAGATTGCTGGTAGAATTGACCCTCTAGCGAAGGGCATCACATGACATTTAAGGTCGGCGAAACCGTTGTTTATCCTCACCACGGGGCAGCATTAATTGAAGCTATTGAAACTCGTGTGATCAAGGGTGAAGAAAAGACCTACCTAGTGTTGAAAGTTGCTCAAGGCGATCTAACAGTCCGCGTTCCCGCAGACAACGTAGATCTAGTCGGAGTTCGTGATGTTGTTGATTCAGCAGGCCTAGATCGCGTGTTTAGCGTATTGCGCCAGCCATACACAGAAGAGCCAACAAACTGGTCACGCCGTTACAAGGCAAATTTAGAAAAGCTTGCTTCAGGTGATGTTATTAAGGTTGCCGAAGTTGTTCGTGATCTTTACCGTCGCGATCTAGATCGTGGACTATCAGCTGGTGAAAAGCGCATGCTCGCCAAGGCGAAGCAGATCCTTGTATCAGAGCTTGCTCTTGCTGAGCGCACTGATGAAGAAAAGGCTGCAGTAATCCTTGACGAGGTTCTAGCTTCCTAAATCGGTGAGCTCACCTTCTCTGAAGGTTGTTGTGGCGATTACATCGCCAATCGCTTTCCAAGAATTAAAAAATCAAAGCATCCTACAAACCTGTCTTGAAAATGCAGGTGAGTTTGTGGCGCAGTATGGATCAACCGCACACCTAGCAATTGCAGGTACCAAACAATCACTGGCACAGGTTTTAGATGTGGATTGTGAAAAGCTTCAGTGCGAGCCAAACAATGCTCAAGAGTTTGCACAATCTCTGCGCGGCGCACAACCTGCCGAGTTAGTGATGATTCATGATTCACAAAGAGCTCTGACTACTGGTGCTCAGTTTGATCGCGTTCTACAGGCCTTAACCCCGAATATTGATGCAGTACGACCAGTTTCAGCCTTTACCGAGACCCTGAAATCCATTGGCGCTGATCAATACATAGAGGGCACTATTGACCGAAATTCAATGAAAAGAGTTTCCACCCCTGAGTTAATTCGCTACAACGCAATTGATTTTGATGAGATTTCATCAACCTGGTTTGTCCCATTAAAAGTTGATGCAAGGATCACAACAGTCGATGCTGATCCAGAAAGTGCTCGTATTAACTCAGATAAAGAGATTGATTTGATGAAGCATCTATTTGGTCGGAATTAAGAGCTCTGCAATAGCTAAATCTTGCGGGTAGGTAATCTTGAAATTTAAAACATCCCCAGGAACAGCAAAAATCTTAACTTCTGGGAAATACTTTTCCATACATGCGGCAGTATCTGTTCCAACAAATCCTTCTTTGACCGATTGCTCATATGCTGCAAGTAGAGGTTGTGCTCTAAAACCTTGAGGTGTTTGAACTCTAGCAACTGTTTCTTCGCGCGCTATATCCATCTCTCGTGAATCAAGTGCGATAGTTGGGATTGCACCCCCGTGCTGAGCCGCTTCATCTGCAATTGCAGAGAACAACTCAGGTGTTGCTAAGGGTCTTGCACCGTCATGAATTAAGACAATATCTATCTCCCCAGCGATAATGGCGGGCTTTAAGTATTGCAGCGCGTTGAATTCGCTCTCATGCCGGGTTCCACCACCATAGACAATTTCAATACTTGATGGCATCGCATCATCTGCCAGAGCTTTGCGGGCAAACTCTTCATCATCTGGATTAATCACAACAATGATGCGGGCATCCTTAAAGTTCGCAGCTGCATTTGTAAGTGATCTAGAAATGATATGGCGGCCATGAAGCGGTAGCCAGACCTTGTTGATGTTATTACCAAAACGTGTTCCAGAGCCCGCGGCTAGAACTATTGATGCAACTTTGGACTGTGAACTCATAATTACTTCTGCAGTGGTGCGTAGGTAAGGCCTAACTCATCCTGCATTTTGCGTAGTGCAACAATAAATGAGTCTTGGTTGAGCTCTACATGGTCGTAGGTAAGCAATTCCCCTACGCCAATTGGCTTAATAATTTTTGCTCCTGCGATTAAGCCAATAGGAACTAAGTTATCGCGCTTGGCATCAAGGGCGTTATCTGCGTATCCACGCACGGTGTAGCCACCAATACCGTCAATAACATCGCCTACTTCAAGGCTTTTCTTGGTCATTGTGACAACTTCAGCATTTAGGTGTGGTGCATACAGAGAAGATTCACGATCCAATATTGCTCGATAAACAGTAATTGGCGCTTCAATTGATGCCAAATGAAATGGACGATACAAAGCAAAGTAAGGACCAGGTCCCATAGCAAGATAGCTCATCTCATGTGCAATGTATGGATCGTTGTGGCGAACAATGACAAATACTCCGGGTGCAACATCACCTGTGCAGTAATCAACAACTCCGGGGCGATCTAAAACTCCACCATCTACTTCTAAGGCAAATGTGTCTTGCAAAGTTTTAACAGATGATGCCGGCCCATACATTCCACGTTTTGACAGTTGTAGTCCAGTGGTATTGGCAAGGGCAACCATCTCAGTCATTGTTTTTGAACCATCGGTAAATGAACACAACATCTTTGGGTTCATCTTCTTTTTTATCGCGGTATCGCGAACCGTATCTGGAGTGCTCAATGGTTCAAATGGATTGTTCTTTCCTTTGCCGGCGCAGATAATTTCAAAGTTCAAATCACGCGCGTAATCAACTAAGACTTTAGCTTCAATAGGTTCATCGCCATGACAGACCGCGTAAATTACGCTGTTGTCAGTAGCGACCTTATGTAGCAATGGTCCAATGGTCACATCCATTTCAACATTTAGGACTGCAACATCTTTTTTTGCAAGCAGAGATGTGTATGTAATCTGTGCACCAATGTCTGGAACGCCCGTTCCCTCTACAACTAAATCAACTGGAAGCTCTGAAACTAAAAGGGCGTTAGTACTGCCGGTGTGCTTGCCATCTAAAATTGCCCGTGACAAAACATCCTTATCCTCACTAAAAACAACATCTGTAATGCCTAGATCGGCATAGACGACCTTGACGCGTTCTAAATCTGAATCAATCACGATGGATAGCGAGATTCCCTCTTTACGGCCTAACTGATTTCCAAAGCCGCGACCCATCTGGCCGGCACCTACCAATGCGATACGGGTATCTCGCCCTATTTTTGCTGCATGATCTCGAAGTCGAGATGTGTAGGTCACTGATAACTCTTTTCCATGAATACAGCCTGTATGCGTATTAAACACCACCTTAGAAGCCGATACGCTTAGACAATGAACATCTCCAAACTTCGCACCGGTGTCGGAATAGATGCCCATCAGTTTGGGGACTCTGGGCCATGTTCGCTAGCTGGTTTGAAATGGGACGATGCACCACGCTTACTTGGACATTCAGATGGAGATGCTGCTGTGCACGCTTTGTGTGATGCAGTGCTCTCTGCCTGCCAGTTAGGCGATATCGGAACATTCTTTGGTGTTGATAAGCCTGAAATGGCTGGCGCATCTGGTGTTGCAATGATTGAAAAGCTCCGTGACTTTGTGACCTCTAAGGGTTTTGTCATTAACAATGTTTCTTTGCAGATTGTTGGTAATAAGCCAAAAATCACACCACGCCGCGATGAAGCGCAAAAAGTTCTAAGTGCTGCATTGGGTGCACCAGTTTCAGTTGCTGCCACAACTTCAGATCAAATGGGCTTTACTGGTCGTGGCGAAGGAATTTATGTCATCGCTAATGCACTGGTGCAAACGCCATGAGCTTGAATCTCTATGACACAGCAACTCGAGAAGTAAGTGAGTTCAAACCCTTAGTTGCCGGACAGGTTTCTATCTATGTTTGTGGTGCAACGGTGCAGGCTGCGCCTCACATCGGCCATGTCCGAAGCGCTGTTAACTTTGACATTTTGCGACGCTGGTTAGTGAAGAGCGGTTATGACGTTACCTTTATTCGAAATGTCACAGATATTGATGACAAGATCCTCCAAAAAGCAATGGTTGAGAAGATGTCTTGGTGGGCTCTTGCGTTGAAGTATGAACGAGCCTTCACGGATGCATATACAGCCCTAAATGTTTTGCCACCAACATATGAACCACGTGCCACCGGCCACATCACACAGATGATCGAATTAATGGATCAGCTCATTGAAAATGGCGCAGCGTATGCACCAGGTAATGGTGATGTGTACTTGGAAGTTCGTAAACTAAAGCGCTATCTATCCTTATCTCGCCAAAATCTTGATGATTTGCAGCCAGCATCAGATTCCGATGAAACTTATAAAAAAGATGTTCGTGATTTTGCATTATGGAAAGCTGCCAAGCCTGATGAACCATCGTGGCCAACTCCATGGGGACCAGGTCGCCCTGGTTGGCATTTGGAATGTTCTGCCATGGCTCACGCCTATCTTGGTGAAACTTTTGATATTCATGGCGGGGGATTAGATCTTGTTTTCCCACATCACGAAAATGAAATCGCACAATCAGAAGCGGTTGGATATAGATTTGCTCAACGTTGGTTGCACAATGCATGGGTCACGCAATCAGGTGAAAAAATGTCAAAGTCTTTAGGCAACACTCTGCAGGTGCAAGAAATCTTGAAGAGTGTTCGGGGAATTGAATTGCGCTGGTATTTAGGCAGTGCGCATTACCGTTCGATGCTTGAGTATTCACCAGAGGCCTTGCAAGAAGCGGCCGTCAACTTTAAGCGCATCGAAAACTTCCTATCTCGTGCCACTGAACTTGTTGGTGCAAAACCAACGCCACGCATAAACACTGAATTCACAAAAGCCATGAATGAGGATTTAGCAGTACCAGCTGCACTTGCCACTATCAGTGAAAACCTGCGCTTGGGCAATCAAGCAATTACAGATAATGACATCGCTGGTATTTCAAAAAATGCTGATGAAATCCGTGGAGCGCTAGAAATATTGGGTTGTGATCCACTTGATCCAGCATTTGCCTCTTCGAGTGGCTCAGATCTCACAGAAGCGTTAGATGGTGTCATCGCGTTAGCTCTTGCAGAGCGGGCATCTGCTCGTGAGCGTAAGGATTTCGCTGCTTCAGATACCATCCGTGATGGCCTGTCTGCTTTAGGAATTACAATTGAGGACACTGCTCAAGGGCCTCGCTGGTCTATTAATTAATTACTGAAACGAGATCTGATCATGGCTGGCAATTCATCCCGTAAAGGCGCTATTCGCCAATCAAAAAAGGGACCATCTGCCGGTACTGGTGGGAATAACAAACGACGTCTTGAAGGAAAAGGACCAACTCCAAAGGCTGAAGATCGTCCATATCACGCAGCAGCAAAACGCAAAAAGGCTGCAGAGAAGAAGGAAACTCGCGCTCCGCGCGTAGCAAAGGGTGATCGCCCCCGCGGTGAAATCGTTGCAGGACGTAACGCGGTACTTGAAGCACTACGCGAGAATGTTCCGTCAACAGAATTATTAGTAGCACGCAGTATCGATGTAGATGATCGAGTTGCCGAAAGTTTAAAGCTAGCACTCCACCATGGTTTGCCTATTCGTGAAGCACACCGTGCTGAAGTTGAAGGCATTTCACCTAATAGCCAAGGAATCATCCTTGCAATTAAGCCTTTTCAATATTCAAGTTTTGAAGAGATCATGGAACGCGCAAAGTATCCATCGTTAATCGTTGCCTTAGACGGCGTAACAGATCCACGTAACCTCGGAGCCATCATTAGATCGGCCGCAGCATTTGGTGCTGCAGGTGTAATCATGACGGAACGTCGCGCAGCTACCATGACAGCATCTGCTTGGAAAGCATCATCAGGTGCAGCAGCGCGCTTGCCTATTGCACAAATTACAAACCTTGCCCGAACAATTGATGCAGCTAAGAAAGCCGGAATGTTTGTTGTTGGTCTAGATGGTGAGTCAGATGACATCATCAGTAACATGAAGGTGGCAACTGAGCCACTGATGATTATTGTTGGTTCTGAAGGTAAGGGTCTTGCACGACTTACCAAAGAAAAGTGCGATCTTGTTGTTTCAATTCCGATTAGCGCCACTACTGAATCACTCAATGCAAGCGTTGCAACCTCAATTGCGCTGTTCCACGTAGATCAGCAGCGCCGCGCAAAGTAGGTAAAAGAGATTGAAATATAATCGTTTTATCGCCATCGGAGATTCATTTACCGAAGGCATGTGCGATGAAAAAAGATATGGCCAATATCGCGGCTGGGCAGATCGTGTTGCCGATGTCATGGCTGCTCATCAAGAAGGTTTTCAGTATGCCAACCTCTCCATTCGTGGCAAGCTTCTAAAGCAGGTTATCGATGAACAAATCGAACCTGCCATTGCACAGGTAATAGATAAATCAACTCTTGTTTCCTTTCATGCAGGTGCTAACGATGTTATTCGCCCTAAGTTCAACCCCAACGTGACCTTGCCAATGTATGCAGAGGCGGTACGAAGAGTTGCGGCTTCGGGTGCAACAGTGATTTTGTTTACAGTGCTTGAAGACAGCGGAAGCACAGGTCGCCTTGCTGAGTCATGGCAAGCGCGCTTTAAGATTTTCAACGAAAATGTTCGTGCGATGGCGGAAGAAGTTGGAGCAATTCTTTGTGACGGAAACGAAGAGGCAGCTTTTAAAGATCCACGCTTCTTAGCATTTGATCGATTGCATTTAAACCCAATGGGACACGATCGAGTTGCCCAAGCAGTTCTGGAAACAATTGGACTTCCATTTGATCCATCCTGGCGACGTCCATTAGCACCGCAGGAGCCAACACCGCAGTTTGTTAAGTCAGCTGTAACAATTGCATGGTTTGCCACATTTGCACTTCCTTGGATGTGGCGTCGTGCACGCGGTAAGTCTTCTGGTGATGGTCGAACATGCAAGTATCCAATTGCAATCAACTGGCCCCTAGCCCATTTAGATTAATCTAACGCTGCTTAAATCTGAGTAACAGTCCACTCCCAAGTATGAACACCAGTTTTAATGATGTATTTATCTAAAGTATCTGGCCCACAAGAGGCGGTTCCAACACCGCGATGTGCTGCATCGATATGTACAACAGTATTTCCGCAGGCCTTAACTTCCACATCGTGGGTGGCATCTGCCAATTCTGCATCCCTGTTAGGCGTTACAGAGACCTGAACAGGCTTGCCCATTGCAAAGCGCAAGCCATTTCCAGCTGAGTTTGTAACCTCAAACCAACGAACTCCAGCATGGCCACCATTTTCTTGTGGTCGCACATATGGAATGTATTGAGCTGCAACTGTTGAAACATAACGTGCGATGCGCCCGATCTTGCGATCAGGATATGACTCGTGTGGGCCAGTACCAAAGTACACAAGATCACTTAAGGAACCATCTAGTTCAAACAATGTTCCAACTCGTGCCAGGTCATCAAATGCCTTCGGAACTATTACAGATTCCTTAACACTAAATCCACCAACAACTGGAGTAATCAACTGGGTATGCTTAAAAGAGACTCCGGTGCTTGTCTGCCAGGTGTTAGTTATTTTGATTGATGTTGTAGTTTGTCTTACAACGCAATCTGTCCGGGAGATTTCACGGATTCCATATCGCTCCCACTTGGTTGCAATATGTCCTATGCGATCATTATCTGTTGGTGCTCTCCACAGCGAGACAGATGGCGCAACGATTCCATATGGCAAAATAATTTGACCATGCTCATCAACTACATCGCCAATTTCCTTTTCCTTCTTGGCAGGAGCTAACGCTGACGAAGGAAGTGAAATCTGACTCCAACCAACCTCTGACATTGGCAGCGCCCAAGGAGTGCTTGCTATGCAAACAAGTGAGAATGTAATAAAGCGCTCTCCACGCGTTGTCTTCTTTGCAAGGTTCTTGGATGAAACCTTGAAATTGATAGATTTGCGTGGTGCCACCTTAGGAAGTTTTACGACTCCACCATCTTGGATCACACCATCACATGTGATCGACCACTGAAGTTGGAACTGACTTAAGTCTTTAAAGAAGTTCTTGTTAAGGATCTTGAATTGACCAGTTGCCGCGTTAACTCCAGTAATAACCGCGGGTGCGGCAATAGCCTTAAATTCATGCATTGCGGGCTTAGCTGTGCGATCCGGGAAAACCATTCCATCGCAACAGAAATTGCCGTCATGCTTGGTTTCACCGTAATCCCCACCATAAGCGTTGCGCTTTGAACCATCGGGCATTGTTTGGACAGGACCGTGATCCCACATCTCCCAAATAAATCCACCTTGCAAACCACGTGTTGATTCAATTACTTCCCAATACTCTGCCAATGTTCCGTTGCTGTTACCCATGGCATGGGAGTACTCGCACATAATCAATGGACGATCAGCTTTTGGAGATTTTGCATACTCTTTAATGGCATTAATCATTGGATACATCGGTGCGATGACATCTGTTAGTGAATGACTGCCCATCCAGTTGCCACGGATTCCGCCTTCATAATGCAAAGGACGCGAAGGATCAAAGCTACGGGCAAATGCGGCAGCAGCCTCATGGTTTGTTCCCGCACCAGATTCATTACCTAGTGACCACATAACCACAGATGGATGATGAATATCGCGCTGAACCATGCGACCAACACGATCAACGAACGCTGTTAAGTATCTTGTGTCATTACAAATTGTTGAAATAAAAGCATGCGATTCGATGTTGGCTTCACCGACGACATAGAAGCCCAGCTCATCGCATAGGTCCAAGAAAGCAGCGTCATTGGGATAGTGGGATGTGCGAACAGCGTTGAAGTTCCAACGCTTTAGTTCGAGCAAGTCTTGACGCATGTCATCACGGGTTAAAGCACGGCCCGTAAAGCGATTGAAGTCATGGCGATTAATACCATAGAAAATAATTGGCTGACCATTAACTAGGAAATCTTGGCCCTTAATAACAATAGATCGGAATCCAATGCGCTGTTGAGATACCTCAATTACTACTCCTTCTGGATTGCGCAGTTCGATATCTAATGTATAAAGATTTGGCTCTTCTGCTGACCAGGCTTTGATTTTTGAGACCTTAGTCTGCAGTGCAATTTCTCCATGCGGAGGTGGCTCCATGATTGAAACTGCCGTCTTTGCAGATTGCGGCAGATTTCCATTCCAAAACTTTGCATGGAAGTAGTCACGAGCAGCCAGTGCCACCTCTTCGGGTGTTTCTGTCCAGATTGGTGGCACAAAATTCTTTAGTAGTGCAGAGATGCTAGCGCTTTTCACTTTTGGTAATTCACGAATTGCTAGATGTAGTGAGTACCCATCTGTTGATTCGTTATCAATCGAAGAGATCTTTGCGCGGACATCAAGAGTTCCTGTCGAAAGATCCTTTTCAAGACCTGCGATTGCTGCAAACTTTTCGATGAAGACTTTGTTAGTTGCATACAACTTAATTGAACGGGTAATGCCACCATGCCACCACTGATCTTGATCTTCAATAAATGTTGCATCAGACCACTTTGTTACATCAATGCGCAGGACGTTGTTTCCATTTTGGACAAAGTTTGTGACATCAAATTCTGCAGCAAGACGTGAATCTTTAGAAAGTCCGACCTCTTGACCATTGATATAAACCAATGCAACAGATTCATAGCCACCAACTTGCAAGACAATTCGCTTGCCAGTCCAGCTCTTTGGAACATCAAAATCGCGTTCATATACACCAGTTGGGTTTTCTGCAGGGACAAATGGTGGTTGTTCTTCAAAAGGCATCTGAACATTTGTGTAAACTGGTCTATCAAAGAAAACTTCAGATGGCTCCTGCATCGTCCATAAGCCAGGAACTGGAATTGATGCCCATCGCTTGCCTATCTTTTCTGTTGGACTATGTAACAACTGGAAACGCCATGTACCATCAAGGGAAATTTGCTCGAAGTGTTCGATGTTGAGCATTGGCAAGCGGTTTACCGAGGTGGTCTCTGGGCTCATCCAATAGTTGTTTATCACGGAGGGCAGTCTCTCAGGAAATGAGGGGAAGTACACCTGCCTTGAGCGTGAAATAGCGGGTTGGTTTAGCCCCTGTCTTTACTCCGATTACCTGTTGTTCACTCATTCGGGAGAGAATTCACCCATGAAAATCGAGCACCTGACCGACCGAGAGATCAGTTGGCTCTCTTTCGACCAAAGGGTCCTTGAATTAGCCGAAGATTCGACAGTTCCTCTTCTGGAAAGATTGCGTTTTTTGGCGATCTCGTCCTCAAATCTAGATGAGTTCTTTATGGTGCGAGTTGCAACACTGATGAGCAAGATTGAAAATGATGTGACGGCAACAAATGTTGCAGGCCATAAACCAAAAGAGCTCTTGGCGCTAATTAGCACAAAGGTCAATGAGCTTGTTGCTCGTCAATCTAAGACCTTACATGATGAAATTTTACCTGATCTTAAAAAGCACGGAATCGAATTCGTTAAGTGGGAACAACTTGATGAAACTGAAAGTGCATATGTTGCAAAGTTGTTTCAGGATCGAATCTTTCCCGTTCTCACGCCCTTGGCTGTTGATCCAACACATCCATTTCCCTATATCTCAGGTCTATCGCTCAATCTGGCTGTTATGGTTAAAAACCCAACAACACATGAAGAGTTCTTTGCTCGCGTCAAGGTTCCAGAAATTTTGCCTAGATTTATTGCAACTGCAAAGTTTGGGTCAACTAGATTCTTACCACTGGAAGATTTGATCTCTATTCACTTGCAAGAGCTATTTCCAGGAATGACAATTGAAGATCATTACACATTCCGTGTGACCAGAAATCAAGATATTGAGTTAGATGAAGATGAAGCAGAGGATCTACTGCTCTCACTTGAGCAAGAGTTGCTACGCCGCCGATTCGGACCACCAGTTCGCCTAGAAATCGAAGCAGGAGTTGATGAAGCTTTAGTCTCTAAACTTGGATCAGAACTTGGCATTGGATCTGAAAATATATTTCATGTCACTGCACCGTTAAATCTGACATCTCTTCACAAAATTGCAGATCTTGATTTTGCAGACTTAAAATTTGAACCATTTAGGTCACGCACCGCTAAAGCCCTGTCTGAGGTGGATTCTGAAGATAGCGATTTGTTTTTCTCGGCTATCCGTCAAGGTGAAATCTTGCTTCACCACCCCTATGAATCCTTTACTTCCTCCGTTGTGCACTTCTTAGAAAACGCTGCGAAAGATCCACATGTATTAGCCATCAAGCAAACTTTGTATCGCACATCAGGTGACTCACCTATTATCGAAGCATTGATTGAAGCGGCAGAAGCGGGCAAGCAAGTTGTTGCAGTAATTGAAATTCGTGCCCGATTTGATGAGCAAGCAAATGTTCGTTGGGCACGTAAGCTGGAAGCAGCAGGAGTGCACGTTGTCTATGGATTGATGGGCTTAAAAACTCATGCAAAGCTTTCACTAGTTGTGCGCGATGAACCACAAGGTATCCGTCGTTATTGCCATATGGGTACAGGTAATTACAACCCTAAGACTGCGCGGATGTACGAAGATCTTGGAATTCTCAGTGCCGATGTTGAACTAACAGAAGATCTAACTCGTCTGTTTAATCAACTCTCAGGCTTTGCACCTCAGTCAACATATTCACGTTTACTTGTCGCCCCTCGAACCCTGCGTTCAGGATTAATCGAACGCATCGACCGCGAAATCGAGCATGCCAAGAGTGGACGCCCCGCCGGAATTCAATTTAAACTCAACTCGATTTTGGATGAGGGTTTTGTCGCAAAATTATATGAAGCATCGCAAGCTGGCGTTATGGTTGAATTATTAATTCGTGGAATTTGTGCAGTACAACCTGGTATCAAGGGCGTATCAGAGAACATCACCGTTAAATCTATTTTGGGTCGCTTCCTTGAGCATTCGCGCATCTATCATTTCATTAATGGTGGGGATGATGAGTATTGGATTGGTAGCGCGGATTTGATGGGTAGAAACCTTGATCGCCGCGTTGAGAGCCTTGTTCTTATTCAGAGAAAAGAGCATCAGATACGGCTACAGGGATTACTGGATCTAGGTCTTTCTGATGAGACCTCTTCCTGGCATCTGAAAGAAACAACTTGGTCGCGTCCAAGTAAAAAGGGATTAACTAATGTCCATGCCGAGCTAATTGATCATTATTCAAAGGATCGGTAAGTGGAAAGCCGAGTAATTCAGGCAGCGGGCGCGGTTTTATGGCGCCGACTAAGTGATGAACTCATTCAAGTCGCCTTGATTCATAGACCTCGTTATGACGATTGGTCATTTCCAAAGGGTAAAGTTGAAACAGGCGAGTCTGAAATAAGTTGTGCTTTCCGCGAAGTTCTGGAAGAAACTGGATATGAAACTGTCTTTGGTCCTGAACTGTGCAAGATCGAATACATGGTTGGTGAAGCAACTAAGACAGTTAGATATTGGTCGGCCCAAGCAATTGGTGAAGCAAAAGGTTTTATGGATTTGGAAGAAGTAGACCAAATAATTTGGGTAACTATTGCTGATGCTTATGACAAGCTTTCACGTGAAGGCGACAAAGAGGTCTTAAAGAACTTTGAAAAATTTGGTACCGACACAATTCCGCTCGTTCTTTTACGTCACGGAAAAGCAATTGCTCGAGAAGAATGGGAAGGCGATGATGGTGATCGCCCACTAGCCCAACTAGGACAAATTCAATCAATGCGAATGTTGGCCCGCTATCTTCCTTTTGCAATCACTGAAATTCACACATCAGATGCTGTTCGGTGCTACGAAACTGTTTCACCAATGGCCCGTTCATTATCGTTAGACATGATTTATTGGACTGAACTGAGTGAATATGCATACGAGAAGGATAAGAAAGCAGCGATTAATGTTGTTAATGACATCATTGAAAGTGAAGCTCACGCAGTTGTGTGTGGCCATAACCCGGTAATTCCTGGAATAGTTGCAAAATTCATTGGTAAGAAAAACTTTAAAGAGTTAGATCACGGATTAATGCCAGGAGAAGCCTTCATTTTGCATCACCGGGATGGCGAAATTATTGCTATCGACTGGATGCCAGCACCCGACGCTTAGTCGCTAAGCCAGTCCAGACGACGCAAAAGAATGCCTTCGCGCAGCGCCCACGGACAAATTTCAGCCTCATCCACATCCAGTCTGTCCATCACGGCGAGTGCAACAATTCCACCGGCAACAATTTGTTGAGCTCGGTTAGCTGAAACTCCAGGTAAATCCGCACGAGACTTACTTGTCATTTCAATTAGACGTGGCATTGCAGAGTTGAGCGATTTTCGTTCAATGAACTTTGGATTATCGCCATACCACTGCGCACAAATACGGGCCAAAGTTCTAAAGGTCTTACTTGTTGCGACAAAATGATCTGCATCATGTGTCTTTAAGGAGTTAGGCATTGCATCTTTAAGCACTTCCTCTGCGTGCTTTTCAAGACCCTTAATTCCCTTTGCACTATATGGATCACCGTTTAAGAATTCTCGAGTTAAGCGAGCTGCGCCAAGAGGAAGAGAAATTGTCGCCTCTGGATTTTCGTCAATCCCACTTGCAATTTCCAGCGAGCCGCCACCGATATCTAGAACTAGTAACTTTCCAGCTGACCAACCCAACCATCGGCGGACAGCTAGGAATGTCATTGAAGCTTCATCATCACCGTTTAGAACTTGCAGATCGATGTCATGCTTTTTATTAATATCGGCAATGATTTGTGCGCCATTACTAGCTTCACGCAAGGCAGAAGTGGCAAAGGCTAAAATTTCATCTGTTTCATTAGCAAGCGCATGAGCGACAGCTTCCTTAATCGCATCATTGAGAAGCTGGATACCGCCTGAAGAGATAGCACCAGAAATGTCCAGGTATTCAGTCAGGCGAAGTTCAACTTTGTAATTAGTTGTTGGTGTTGGTCTAGCTCCTGGATGAGCATCCATTACTTGAAGGTGGATGGTGTTTGAACCCACATCAAGGACACCTAATCTCATGGCGTAAACCTATCGTTGGGCGTGACATAAGGCGTGGATTTTAAGATTTGGCACATCACTGCCATAATTGCGGCTGCTGT
>JAIOWZ010000029.1 GCA_021741905.1 Candidatus Planktophila sp.
GTCATCAGCATGATCAAGTGCAGCTTCGCGTCCCTTATCTGGATCCATGCCTGCGCCAAGTCCGCGAGTTGTCTTGCGACCAATATCTAATTTCACATCGGCATCACTCATTAACAAATGTTGTGCATCAGTATTTATCGCGATGAACTCGACGCCTTTTAATCCGACATCAATCATGCGATTGATTGCGTTAACTCCACCGCCACCAATGCCAACAACTTTGATGACCGCTAAATAATTTTGTGGTGAAGCCACGGTATTTCCTCCTTATGAACCATAAACCTCAACTTGAGGCTTATTATTCAACTCTTTTCGATAAGGCGAACCTAAAGCGCATACGGGTGATTATCAAACACCGACATGAAGTGTTTACCGTGTCGTCGTTTTAGCAGTTATTTAACGATTGGTGCATGTGGTGCAGAAACATCAACTCTCTTTATCGATGCATTCTCTGGCAAAGCAATAAGTGCCTTATAAACCTTTAATTTCAATTCATTGTCGCTGTCATCTCCCCAGCGGATCTCAAGATTCTTGCCAGCATTGATAACTTCCAACACAAGTGAGCCAGAACTTCGGACCTTTACAACCGTCAATGCTGACTTGAGATCGACAGGCAAAGAAGAGAAGAAAGTGACAGCCTTTTTTGCCGCTACTAAATCACTGGCTTGAATCTGGACCAATGGTGATGACGGTGTTCCATCAGGCAGTACAAAGCTACTTCCATCAGAATCAAAGACGATGTTATTAAATATTGCTACCGGCTTTCGTTCAATAATTTCAATTGACACTTTGCCGTTGATCCAGTTCCTAGAAACCTTCGCATCGGCAACCCAGTCAAGTTTTTCGAATGTTGCCGCAATGGCGCGCGGTTCAATTCGGGCTAGTTTTTCTCCTTTAGAAATCCCAGAGCTAAGTTGCGTCTTGGTGCCAATTATCTCTACAGAACTTACTGTAAAAAGAGAGGACCATCCGAGGATATAAGTGGCGATGGTAAGTAGGGCCAAAGAAGAAAAAATTGCCAGACGACGGTTCATGGTTATGCAAAACGTCGATTCAGGCCATCGACAATGATGGGTGCGAGCGAGCTGACATCGCCAGCCCCTAAGGTCATGATGACATCTCCGGGTTGGGCCATACCAATAACTGAATCGGTAACTTCCACAAAATTGGGGATGTACTCACCATTTTTCATTTGGCGCGTAATCAGCTTTGCGGTAACACCTTCGATTGGTTTTTCACTGGCTGCATAGACTTCTAGAAGTATCGCGCGATCTGCAACGTCAAGTGCTGCAGCAAAGGCTGCTGCAAATGCTTGAGTTCGTGAATATCGATGCGGTTGGAATATCACGATCAAACGACCATCTGCTGCAAAGCGACGGGCGGCGGTAAGTGTCACCTGAATCTCTGTTGGATGATGTCCATAATCATCAATCACCCGAACTCCATGAACAGTACCAACTAGTTCAAAGCGTCGGCCGGTCCCACGGAATGTGCCCAATCCTGTAAGCAGTTCAGCTGCGCCAAAACCAAGATTTAATCCAGTAGCTAATACGCCTGCAGCGTTAAGTAAGTTGTGGTGGCCGGGTACTTGCAGTTCGATATGGCCAACTGTTTTTCCCTTCCACAGTGCACGCGCAGTTGAACCCATAGTCATTAATTCAATGTGGTCGATGTGCAGATCTGCCCCCTCAGAAACGCCATATGAGAGTAGCTGTAGATTCTTTGTAGTGCTTGCAAGGGCTGCAGAGCCAGCATCATCTGCGCAATAGGTAAGAAATCCCTCGGGCTTGATCGTTGCCACAAAATCTCTAAATGCCTGTGCAACAGACTCTGGAGTCGGGAAAAAGTCCACATGATCATGTTCGACATTAGTAACGATGGCGGCAAATGGGTTGTATTCGATAAAGGAACCATCTGATTCATCTGCCTCAGCCACAAATATCTCTCCGGTTCCGCGATGAGCGTTGGAACCAGAGGCGGTAATTGTGCCGCCAATTGCAAAGGAAGGATCAGCCCCGCATGCTTGCAGAGCTACTGCAAGCATCGACGATGTTGTTGTCTTTCCATGTGTACCTGCAACTGCAATGCTTTTTGACTCTGACATGAGAACAGCAAGTGCGGCAGCGCGAGTCAGAATTGGAATCGCAAGCTCTGCAGCCCGAACCCGCTCAGGATTGTTGGCAGAGATTGCCGTGGAATAAACGACTAGATCTGCGCCATCAACATGTGATGCGTTGTGTGATGTGGAAACAGTTGCTCCTAATGCAGATAAAGCAATTACAACCGATGAATCCTTAGCATCAGAACCACTTACCGTGATGCCATGAGATAAAGCAATGCGGGCTAACCCGCTCATGCCAGCCCCACCGATACCGATAAAGTGAATGCGCTTGCCGATTAAGGCAGACAGTGATTGATTCATGATTTCATCGCAAACTCTGCAAGTGCCACAATCTTTTCAGCCGATTGCGTGTCTGCGCCATTGCCTTGCATAGGCGCAGCGGCTGACTTATTCAACAAGCCAGTGATATGTGTTTTCAAGAAATCTGGGGTGAAGTCTTTTTGATTCATTACCTCTGCGCGATTATCTGCCACAAGGGAGGCGGCGTTAACAAACTGCTCGCCATTTCCAATAGGTAGAGGCACGAAAAGAGCGTAACGGCCAAGAGCTCTAAACTCGCTGCAGGTAACTGCGCCGCTGCGCCCAATAATTACATCAGCTGCCAAGTAAGCATCAGCCATCGCTTCAACATAGGCCACAGGGTGATACCCGCCACTGGCCTGTGGCAGAGAATTGAGCTTTCCAACTGAGTGCAACAGAGACACTCCTTGTTGGTTGAAGATCTCCACCGATGCTTCAATGACTTTGTTAATGGCTACCGATCCTTGAGATCCACCCATCACAAAAATCAATGGCCGATCTGCAGGGAAACCCAGTCGCACCTTTGCTGCCTGGCGCGCTCCTGCCCAATCTGCCTGTGATTGCTCAAAAGCCTTTGCCACATCTGATCGCAATGGAAGGCCAGCCAATAGTGCAGCTTCAAATTTTCCAGATTCAACTGGATGGGCAACAGCTAAGTGTCGTGAAAATACTGCGCCCAGTCGATTAGCCCAACCAGGCTTGGCATTTGCCTCATGGATCACATAAGGAGTGCGAGATAACCATGCTGCGATGTATGCAGGAGCACTTACATATCCCCCGAATCCAATAAGAACATCGGCGCTGTTCAAAACTTTTTTTGATTCACGAACGGCTGCAATCAGATCTATAGGAATTTTAAACCATGATGGTGCTGGCCTGCGTGAGACTCGGACACGTGGAATCAGATGTAATTCAAAATGGGCTGCTGGCACCAAAGTATTTTCTAAACCAGATGTAGTTCCTAGAAAAATAAGATGATCAGCTGGATGTGAAATTTTCCATGTCCGAGCAACGGCTAATGCGGGTTCGACATGGCCTGCGGTACCGCCACCTGCCAGTACTACCGTAGCCATTTAATACCTGATTCCTGTAACTCTTTATAGATTGCTGGGTCTCTGCGGGCAGCACCCAGCACAAAGCCAATCCCCATATACGTGGCGATGAGAGCAGAGCCACCGTAGGAGACAAGCGGCAAAGTCACACCCACTACAGGCAGAACGCTAATAGCAGAGCCAATGTTTAAAATAGTTTGAATTGCAATCCAGCAACCAAACCCAGAAGCGACATAGCGAACCATCGGATCATGGGCACGCAGAGCTAACTTAAAGATTGAAAAGATTAAGATGCTCAACAACAATAAGGTTGCCAAGGTTCCAAATAATCCGAGCTCTTCACCGATAACTGCAAAAATAAAGTCAGTGTGAGCCTCAGCAAGGTTTCCCCACTTTTGACGGCTTGCACCTAAACCAACACCAAAAATTCCGCCACTTGCAAGGCCTAGCAAACTATGGGCCGGCTGCCAGCCATAGAGTTTGTATTGATCCTCTGCGAAGGGATTAAGAAACACCAGAAAACGTTGAACGCGATACTGCGAGGTTAAAATCGCAATAGCAAAGCCGACTAGCCCAATGCTCAAACCAATTCCGAATACGCCTAGACGCAGCCCTGAAACCCACAGTAATCCAGCCAAGATGCAGGCAAAGATAGATGCTGTGCCAAGGTCCCTTCCTGCCATGACCAATGCAATACACAGCACAAAAGCTGGAGCAATTCGCTTGAGAACAACTGTGTGATCAACACCAGATCGTTCTTGTTTTGCAAGCATAAATCCAGCCCACAAAATCATTAAAAACTTAGCGACCTCGCTGGGCTGAATATCTACAAAACCCAGACTAATCCAGTTGTGATTACCATTAATGCTCTTTCCGATCAGTTGCACAAGCACCAACAGGAATAGTGAGGCCACAAAACCAAAGCGTGCAAAGAACCTCCATTGCGCCAGCGATAAGCGCGAGAATACCCATGCCATAGGAATGGACATCACTAAGAAAATAAATTGGCGCACCAGGATTGCATAAGAGGAACCCTTTGCATCAAGGGAATAAATCGATGATGCTGAAAAAACCATAACCAAACCAAGAAGGCTTAGTCCTAATGTGCTGCCAAGAAGCATGTAAAAAAGATTGACTGGCTTTGTGAAAAAAGTTTCACGTTGTTGGTTACTCATATGCCACAACCTTTCGAACCGCAGCGGCGAAGCGATCACCACGATCTGCATATGAAATAAACTGATCCATTGATGCACACGCAGGTGCCATTAATACTGTGTCCCCTGGTGCGACCAACTTGGCAGCCTGGGAAACTACCGCCTCCATCAATGAGTTCGAATCCCCGCCGCGTGCATAGTCCGCTGGTGCGTCAACAAGAAAGCGAGGTATGTCAGGTGCGTGTTCTTGTAATGCATCTTCAATTAATTGGCGATCAGCGCCAATAAGAATGGCGGCCTTAATGCGACCCTTGCAGCGCTGAACAAGTGAGCTCATGTCCGCACCCTTGGCTAATCCCCCAGCAATCCACACAACAGATAAGTGAGACATCAGTGAGGCCGATGAAGCATGCGGATTAGTTGCCTTGGAATCATTAATCCAAGAAACTGAATTACTTTCATAGACAGTCTCTATGCGATGGCGACCTGGTTTGAACTCTTGCAACGCTTTTTGGATGTGTTCATGAGAAACATCGACCGTCCGAGCTAACGCCGCTGCTGCTAAAGCATTTGAAACGTTATGGGGAACCGTTGGTGTGATGTCTTTGAGCTCACAGATCATCGCCGCTTCAAGTGGATCAGCCACGAATGCGCGATCTACCAATAACTCCTCCACGACTCCTATTTCACCAGGTGCCGGTGTATCAAGGGAGAAAAACACTTTTCTGCTGGTAAACCGATTGGCTCGCAGCACTACTTGCTCATCATCTGCATTTAAGATTGCAATGTCTGCCCGCTCTAAGATCGAAAACTTGGCATCTGCATAAGCATCAAAGGTGCCGTGCCAATCGAGATGATCATCTGCAATATTTAGAATTGCTGCTGAAACAAATTGCGCTTGCTTGGCCCAATGGAGCTGGAAACTAGAAAGCTCTAAAACTAAGTAGTCATATGCATTTTCGCGATCGACTGCTTCAATCACTGTATCGCCCACATTGCCGCAGGCCACAGCCTTTAAACCTGCAGTTTGCAGAATCTTTGCCACCATCTCAACCGTTGTTGTCTTGCCGTTGGTGCCGGTCAGTGCAAGCCACTTTTGCTGTGGCGCTAGTTCGCTGCGGATCTGCCACGCAAGATCTATCTCATTGAGAATGTGAAGATTACTTGAAAGCACTTGAGCAACTAGCGGGTGGTCCTGTCGCCAACCCGGTGAAATCACAACCGCATCAAAATTTGCAAGGTTGATGGTCTTTGGCCTTAGCGCATCTTGTGCGTTGTCATCTGTAATCGTTACCAAGCCACCTCGGCTACGCAATGAGTTGGCAACTGCCGATCCCGTGACACCGGCTCCTAAGATTAGGAAGCGTTGATCGGCAAAGTTATTTAACATTTCTTACTTGGCTACCCACTGCGCATAAAACAGACCAAGTCCAGCCGCTACTGACAAACCAGCGATGATCCAGAAACGAATAACAATAGTTATCTGCTCCCAGCCGACTAATTCAAAGTGATGATGTAGCGGTGCCATCTTAAATACACGTTTTCCACCACTAAGTTTAAAGTAGACAGTTTGAATGAGCACTGACATTGTGATGATCACAAAGAGACCACCAAGCGGAATAAGCAGTAATTCCACTCGTAGTGTTGCAGCTAATCCTGCTATTGCCCCACCTAATGCCAAGGATCCTGTGTCACCCATAAATATTCTCGCTGGTGCTGTGTTCCACCAAAGAAATCCTGTGCATCCCCCAGCAAATGCTGCGGCAAGAACTGCAAGATCTAAGGGGTCGCGCACCGCATAACATCCAGAGGTAGCGTTAAGTGCACAACTTTGTCCAAACTCCCACACACCAATTAATACAAAGGCAAGGAAAGTCATGATTGAAGCACCAGTGGCTAAGCCATCAAGACCATCGGTTAAGTTGACACCATTACTTGCAGACATCACCATTATTACAATCCAAATAATTACTAAACCTGACCCCAAGTAAATAGAAGTTTCACGCACGCCTGATAAGTATTGTGAAATTGGAGCTAGTGAATCTGGGTCAGCAAACTGCAATCCCAAGTATCCAAAGCCTGCGGCAAAGACGGCTTGGCCAAGGAGCTTAAACCGACCTGGTAGTCCACGAGAATTTTGACGTGAGACTTTAAGCCAATCATCTAAGAAACCAATAAGCCCTAGACAAACTACTAATCCCATTACCAATAAGGCAGATACCGTTACTGAATTACCTGTGACTAAGTGAGCCGCACCGTAACCAAGAATTGCTGCAAGAATGAAGATGATTCCACCCATAGTTGGAGTGCCATGCTTGATGTGATGACTACTTGGACCATCATCACGAATAATTTGTCCATACCCTTTTCGCGCCAAGACTCGGATCAAGATACGTGTTCCAAAGAGTGCAAATACCAGTGCGAAAGCGCCAGCAATAAGGATCTGTCTCAACTTTCAACTCCGCTCTTGTTTAGCCACAAACTTTCCAACCTTTGTGCAAGTACTTCAAAGCCTTCTGAACGCGATGCCTTAACTAGAACAACATCACCTGCAGAGAAATAATCCGTCATTGAGATGCATTCATCAATGCTTGCGTAGTGATGAATAAGCATCTGACCCTTAGCGTTGCCATATTCAGGTGCGGCAATAGCGACCAAATGATCGATACCTATCTCTTGGGCAAGGGTGCCAATTGCTTCATGCTGAGCAGCACTTGACTCGCCGAGTTCACGCATTTTTCCCACAAAAGCCCACGATTCTCCCCCACGCTCTTGGGCAAAGAGCACTAGAGAGCGCATCGCCGCAGCCATCGAATCAGGGTTTGCGTTATAGGAATCGTTGATAATTAATAGTCCAAAGGCATCATGTAATTCCATTCGCCACTTACTCGCATTTTCTGCTGTCGATAGAGAGCTTGCGATTAACTCAATAGGTAGTTGGAGTGCGGTCCCAACTGCTGCAACAGCAAGTGCATTTGAAATTTGATGCTCGCCAACAAGCCTCATCCCAACGGCGTCTCGGCCCGATGGGGTGACAATGTCAAAGTGTGGACATCCCTCACGTATTTCAATATCTGTGGCCCGAACTTCTTGACCGCTACCAAAAATTATCGTACGTCCCTCGTGAAGTGAGGCCATTGCAGGCGTGTATTGATCATAACTTCCAAGAATTGCCACATCATCTGGGCCTAAGGATTGAATTAATTCTGATTTAGTTTCTGCAATAGCTTGAACTGAACCAAACTCGCCTAGATGTGCCGTACCAACGACTAAAACAATTCCAATATTAGGTTGCGCGATTTCACAGAGCCGAGCAATATCTCCCTTATGACGAGCACCCATTTCTAGAATACAAAACTTTGTGCGCTCATCACATTGAAGCAAAGTAATGGGTAAACCTAGATCATTATTGAAAGAACTCGCTGGTGCAACTGTTGGGCCGACAACGCTGAGCATATGTGAAAGTAAATCCTTTGTACTTGTTTTACCTTGTGATCCAGTGATACCAACAACTGTTAGACCCGTTAAACGCTTTCGCACAAATGCAGCTAGTGCGGCCAAGGCGACCAAGACATCTGCAACAACGATGCACGGACCATCAATACGATGGGTCGTCAGAGAAAACATCGCTCCTGCGCGGTAGGCATCAGCTGCAAACTCATGCCCATCAACTTTTTCGCCCTTCAAAGCCAAAAAGATGCAGCCTGGTGTTGCTAATCGTGAATCAAATACAGGTGCTTTAGAAACCAATAAGTCTTTATCGCAATGTAATTCCCCGCCGACTAATAGGGCGATCTCTCCCGCGGTCAAAGTAATCATTTTTTGTCCTCGATTGCTCGAGCCAGCTCAACGCGATCATCGAAGGGATGGATAACTCCATCAATTTCTTGCCCAGTTTCATGACCCTTGCCCAGCACAACGACAAGGTCGCCCTCTTGCGCATGGTTAACAGCTGTTTTAATAGCATCAGAGCGATTCTGAATAATTGCACTTGGCTCTTGAATATCTAATCCCAAGGTCATCTGTACCAAAATCTCCTCTGGCTTTTCTGAACGAGGATTATCACTTGTAAAGATCGCGATATCTGCCCCATCATGCAAAGCCTTACCCATTAACGCTCGCTTTGATGTATCACGATCGCCACCACAACCAAGTACTGCAATCACTCGCCCATCGGTAATTTCATGAGCTGTTTCTAAAACTCGGGCTACGGCATCTGGTGAATGAGCATAATCAACAAGTGCGGTGAAGTTCTGACCAAGACGCACGGATTCCAGTCGGCCAACTGCGCCAGATAGATGAGGCAAAATCGCTGCAATATCAATGGGATCAATCCCACTTTCATTTGCTATAGCAACAGCCATGAGGAGATTGTCAAAGTTATAGCCACCGTGCAACTGCACTTTTCCTTCAATCAAAATTCCACCACTACCTCGGATGGCAACATGGGCACCCATGTAGTCGTGTGAAATTGATACGTAGTGCCAGGTAGCAGTGGTGTCATGCCGAGAAACACTCATCACCGGAAGTTCGGTGTGAGCAGCTAACTTGACCCCATAGGCATCATCAATATTAATTACAGCAAGGTCGGCAAACTCAAAACTAAACAACTTTGCCTTTGCTGCAAAGTAATCCTCCATAGTCTTATGAAAATCTAAGTGATCCTGTGAAAGATTGGTAAAGGCAACAACAGCAAAGTGGCTACCTCTAATACGCTCAAGTGCAATGGCATGGCTTGAAACTTCCATTACTAGATTGCGCATATGACGCTCCCGCATGATTGCCGAAAGGGCCTGTAAATCAGTGCTTTCCGGGGTTGTGCGCTTGCTGGCAAGAATCTCACTGCCAATTCGAGTTTCAACAGTACCGATTAATCCACTGTCACGACCAGCGGCGGACATGATCTGGTGAAGCAAAGTTGTAACTGTAGTTTTACCATTTGTGCCCGTTACACCGACGCTGTATAGATCGCGCATCGGTTCGCTATAAAACCAAGCGCTGATGACACCGGCTGCGCGCCGTGGGTTTGCAGTAATAATGACTGGAACGCCGTGAACCTTCGTGGCGCCTTCTACATCGGTCAGAACCGCGACTGCTCCCTGGGCTATCGCATCTTTAGCAAACTCTGCGCCATGTACCTTTTCACCGGGAAGTGCGATGAATAAATCACCCTCTTGAACATTCTTACTTGAATGGGTTAAGCCAGTGATAACCGTTGTCGCATCCCCTGACAGAGTTGCATTAGCTATTACAGCTACCGACTCAACGGTTCTCTTGAACTCTTCAATTGGCCTTGGCATTTGCAGCCTTCTTTGCGGCTAATTTCTTCGCCTCGATTAATTGTTTTTCTGTGAGTGCAACGGGATCAATCTTTGTCCCGGTAGGTGCGATGCCCTTTGACTTTAAGACAAATGACATAACATCTTTGAAGACAGGGCCGCCAAGTACTCCACCCCAGTGCATACCCTTGGGATCTTGAATCGTCACAGAGATTACATAGGCTGGATTATCTGCTGGAGCAAAACCAATAAATGATGCTGTGTATCCACGGTAACAACCGCAGGTATCGTCGATGCGTTGTGCTGTACCAGTCTTACCAGCAACTCGATACCCTTCAATTGCCGCACTAGGAGCTGTTCCGTTGCCAGAAACAACACTTTCCATCATGATGCGCATTTTCCGGGCAGTATCTGCGCTAATAACACGAACACTTTCACGAGTAGCTGAAGGTGTGTAATTTCCACTGGCATCACTTGTTCCTGCGATAACAGTTGGTGAAACTCGAACTCCATCATTTGCAATTGTTGCAAAAACACTAGTTGCCTGCATGGCAGTTAGTGAGTAACCCTGACCAAAAGCCACTGTTGGCGCTGTTGTGCCTGACCAATCGCCAACCTTTGGCAAAATGCCTCGTGATTCACCAGGTAATCCAGAACCAGTTTTTTCTCCAATGCCAAACTTAGATAGGTAGTTATGCAAAACATCGTTTGGCATCGTTTCGCCAATTTGTATTGAACCTGTGTTGCTTGAAACTGCCAGGATTCCTGAGGCGGTCAAACGCTGATCTGGATGACGCTCATGATCATGAAAGGTTTTATCTGAACGCTTGAGTGCGTATGGGACTGTAAATACTGTTTCAGGAGTGATTTTTCCTTCTTCTAATGCAGCAGCAAGGGTCATAACCTTGCCAGTAGAACCAGGCTCATACACATCCTGAACTGATGGATTACGCATTGCAACCAATGAAACTTTTGAGGTGTTGTTCGGGTCAAATGTTGGCGCTGTCGCATGGGCCAAGATGTGACCCGTCCTAGGATCCATCACAATTACAGTTCCACTAATCGCATTTGATGACTTAACAGCATCTGCAATTGCCTTAGATGCCACCCATTGAATATCACGATCAATTGTGAGACGGATTGAGGTGCCTGCTTCAGCAGAGACAATTTCAGATTGTGAACCAGGAATTTCAGCTTTGTAACCATTTGCATAGGAATACTTACCATCGGTCCCGGCGATAATTGAATTCATGCTTGATTCAAGTCCAGTTGCACCGACTCCACCCTTATTGACAAAGCCAATCAAGGAAGCGATCAAGGATCCAGATGGATATTCACGGACATAACTGCGCTCAGGAAAGAATCCAATAATGCGTTCTGGACTCATTCCTGGAAAATTTGAGTTGTATTGTTCAATGGCCTTAGTCAGTTTGAGCCATGTTGCAGGCTTTGCATTCTCTGCAACCATGCTCCATTTACGCTTGCCAGTTATTGCTATTTGCACATCAGAAACGCTCATATTAAGAATTGGTGCGACAAAGGCTGCAACTTTGGCGGGGTTTAGAATTTGAGTCTGATCTACAACAATGCTTGTTGCCGCAACGCTGCGAGCAAATGGCACACCGTTAATGTCTGTGATGTCGCCACGTGGTGCCTGAAGAGTCTTTACCTTTTCCATCTCATTAACGGCGCGAGAGCGGTAATCACTAGCCTGTACAGCTTGGACTTGAACAAGGCGAAGCCCGAAAAAGAACATAATCACAGCGGTCATAAGAATCAAAGCTCTGATTCTGTTATGAGTTAATGAAAAGTTACCCATTTTTAACCTCTGTCTCCACAACAGGCTTATCTAGAGACAAAAACGTTGGCGACTCAGATGGCTTCATGCCAAGTTCGGTAGCAGTTTTTGCAAGAGCCTCCGGAGAAGACATTGTGTCTATCTGGCGCGCAATTGCTTCGCGCTCATCACTTACCAATTTAGCTTGGTACTTTAAATTATCCAGTGCGATTGCATCTTGATTGAGCAAGGTATTGATCAGGAGAAGGAACATGAGACCAATAACTCCAACAATAGTTACAAATTTCGCAAAGAACTTTCGATCTGCTTGCTTTCCGCTTGAAAGATCCGGCACAAGCATTAATGCAACTTGTGATGATTTCTCAGCGAAAATTTCTTTTGAGCGAGTAATCGCTGGGGCAAATGCTGTCATTGCCATTACGCAGCCACCCTTTCAATTGCACGAAGTCGCACAGATTGAGAACGGGAGTTCTCTTCTAGTTCGACATCAGTTGGTGTTTCACTTCCGCGAGTGATCATTGAGAACTTCGCGGCATACTCAGGAAGCTCGAAAGGCAGATTGCGTGGAGTTCCAGATGTTGTTGAAGCCACAAATAACTGCTTCACAATGCGATCTTCCAGAGACTGAAATGACATAACCACTAAACGAGCACCAACATTTAAAAGCGCAAGGGCAGCTGGCAGAGCCCGTGTAATAGTGCCTAATTCATCATTTGTTTCGATGCGAAGTGCCTGGAATGTGCGCTTTGCAGGGTTGCCACCCGTGCGCCTCGTAGCAGCAGGAATTGCTTCCTTGACCATTTCGGCCAGCTGAGCAGTTGAATTCATAGGTGCGATAGCACGCTGCTTAACGATTGATTCAACGATGCGCGTTGCAAACTTCTCTTCACCATATGTGCGCAAGATGCGGACCAGGTGGCCTGGCTCGTATGTGTTAACGATCTCCCCCGCTGTCAGCGACTGTGTGCGATCCATACGCATATCAAGAGGTGCATCTTGTGAATAAGAAAATCCTCGCTCTATCTGATCTAGTTGCATAGAAGAAACACCAAGATCAAATAAAGCTCCATCAATCTGCTTATACCCAAATCCTGCAACTACCTCTGAAATACCATCAAATGTGGAATGTGCTGTCTTGAAGCGATCTGCAAATGGCGCGAGGCGGGCAGTTGCTTTAGCAATTGCATCAAGGTCGCGATCAATACCAATAACTGTCAGGTGTGGAAACTTTTGGAGCAAGGCTTCTGTGTGGCCGCCAAGGCCCAATGTTGCATCAACAACAACAGGGTTAGTCGATGCAGCAATTGCAGGGGACAAAAGATCAACGCAGCGATCACGCATTACAGACACATGCTCTGTGGTACTACTCATCTCTTCCCCCTTCCTGCATCGATAGAAGTAACTTTTTAACTCTCACCTCTGGTCACTGCCGGCCGACGGATCTTTGTTTAGCAACGACACCGGGGAAGGGGTGTCGCTGCGTTCGAAGGGTCGGCAGTGGCCACAAATGAGAGTTAGAACAAACCTGGAAAGACCTCCTCGGAAACATCTGCGAAGCTCTTTTCACGATCTGTTAAATACTCATTCCATGCAGTTGCGTCCCAAATTTCAACGCGAGTATTTGCACCAATAACAACGCACTCTTTTTCTAATCCTGCATATGTGCGAAGTGATTGTGGAATTGTTACGCGACCTTGACGATCAGGAATTTCATCGTGTGCGCCAGCAAAC